>DCKW01000029.1:21338-39347 GCA_002320485.1 Micavibrio sp. UBA1664 | reverse complement strand
GTCAGCTGTTCCTTGTGTGGTATTTGTAGTTGTAGCCATGTTCAGATCTCTTTCCCTTTTATCTTTACAAACGGTGCAAATTTAATTTTCCAAGCTGTTAAAGCAAAAATTACAGAAATTTGCAATTGTTAAGTTTTTATTAACGTTTAGAGGTTATAGCGCAAAAAATATCGAAAGTCAAATTTTATGTTAATAGCTTTTTAATTTTTTTGTTTTCTGTAAAATTCCAAAAGTTAATAAATTATTACTTCGCGCATACGGTAAATTTTATCAAAAGGTTCCCTAAGATTAAATAGGACACCCATTATTTAACAAAAGTTTTTAAAAATCGATTTTTTGGACACAGGATAAATCGGTGGATAGTTTTGTGAGTAACAATGCCATCCCATTCTAATGTAAATCTTTTTTGATTTTTAAAAGAAATTATATTACGAAAAATATATAAAAATAATACATTTTATTTCAAAAATGAGTCGACATTATTTCTGTTTTAAGGCATAATTATAAATATAGGAAACGTGGTGGAAAACGTTTTCGACCTGTGAAAGACTGGTTTTTTCTGACTGGATGAATTTGTCTTATACAGGTTAGTTGAAAGCCGGGTTTTATATTCCGAATAAAAGGTCCTGTGGTTATGCACATAAAAACATTTTCTTTTATTTGCTATATGAACAATGCGGGAGTGGCATCATTCCACCCTAGGGTTTTCAAAATCATGTTAGCGGTTTTGTACCGTCAACACGTGGCTTACTGGTTTGCCACGAAAAAATATTTCAGGTTTATCATCTGAGAAAATAATTGTTTGTTTATACAAAGGATTATTAACCAGGGATGTTTATATCCCGAAGCTGTTAAAGCTTGCTTGCTCTTCCGGATATCACTTCCAAAAAACAATCCCGGTATTGGGTTTCCTGATACCGGGATTGTCTTATACTGTATAATACATACCAATGTCCGTACCAGACCCTGAAAAATCGCTTTGACTCATAGTCTTGCCTGTGTATTCTAACGCCTGTTAAATTCATATCTAAATAAACTATAAGGACTTAAGATGGCATCTGCTGTTGAACAAATGGCCGCAAATATGAACTGGGGTGCGGTTGCGAAAGCTACAGAACTGAAAAAACGTATTTTATTCGTTTTGGGGGCGCTGATAATTTACCGTATTGGGACATATATTCCCATCCCTGGGGTTGACCCGCAAGTATGGAGCGAGATTTTCGACCAACGTGGCGGCGGTATTTTGGATATGTTCAACATGTTTTCCGGTGGTGCGTTGTCACGTATGACCATTTTTGCCTTGAATATTATGCCCTATATTTCGGCGTCTATTATTATGCAACTCGGTTCCGCCCTCGTCCCGCAACTGGAAGCTATTAAAAAAGAGGGCGAACTCGGTCGTACAAAAATCAACCAGTATACGCGTTATCTGACAGTTTTCCTGGCTGCCATCCAGGCCTATGGTCTGGCCGTCGGATTGCAAAACATGCAGGGCTCAACGGGATCCGCCGTGATTAACCCGGGGCCGTTTTTCATTATTTCAACAATGATTACGATTGTCGGCGGAACGGTTTTCCTGATGTGGCTTGGTGAACAAATTACACAACGTGGAATCGGAAATGGTATTTCTCTCATCATTTTCGCAGGGATTGTCGCAGGATTGCCACAGGCCGTTGCAGGCACACTTGAGCTAGGCCGTCAGGGTCAATTTAATTTATTACAACTGCTGGCCCTGTTTGCCTTGATTGCAGGTGCAATTGTATTTATCGTATTCATGGAACGGGCGCAGCGTCGTATACCGGTTCAATATCCGCGCCGACAGGTCGGGAATGCGATGGCGGCGGCACAACAAAGCCATTTACCGCTAAAAATTAACACGGCGGGTGTTATTCCTCCTATTTTCGCATCATCCTTATTGTTGCTTCCATTGACTGTCATCGGTTTTATCGACGCATCAGGTGGAAGTGACACAACAGCCCTGATCCAGCGTTATCTGGCACACGGGCAGCCGGCCTATATGATTTTATACGGTGCGCTGATTGCCTTTTTCTGTTTCTTCTACACCGCGATTGTCTTCAATCCTAAGGAAAATGCAGACATGTTGAAGAAGTACGGCGGTTTTGTTCCTGGAATTCGCCCGGGCGAGCAGACGGCCACCTATATTGATTATGTTTTGACACGTATTACCGTAATCGGCGCGGCCTATCTGGTTATCGTATGTCTTCTACCCGAATTCCTGATTTCGCAATACAGCCTGCCCTTTTATCTGGGCGGGACATCGTTGCTGATTGTCGTTACAGTGACAATGGATACTGTGGCGCAGGTACATTCCCACTTGATCGCGCATCAATATGAAGGTTTAATGAAAAAAACCAAATTACGCGGTGCAAGCAGCCCACGCGGGGCAAGAGGAAGGCGATAGTCGATGCATGTAATATTGATGGGGCCGCCAGCGGCAGGAAAAGGCACGCAATCAAAGTTTTTGGAAGAAAAATACGGCCTCATGCATTTTTCGACAGGCGATGAGCTTCGTGCCGAAATCGCATCAAACTCCCCTCTCGGTCAAAAGGTTCAGGCCGTAATGAATGCCGGACAGCTTGTCTCTGATGACATTATTCTGGACATTATTAAAGATCGCCTTTCCCGCCCCGAATATAAAAACGGTATCATTTTCGATGGTGTGATCCGTACCATCCCCCAAGCCGAAGGCCTTGAAACAATATTGCATGATCGTAGGCAGGAAATATGTGCCGCTTTTGATCTTAACGTAGATGAGGCTATTTTGATCGACCGCGTAGAATCACGGGTTAAAGAAACGCTGGCGCGCGGTGAAACACCACGAAAAGATGATAATCTTGATGTCCTGAAACGACGTATACGCGAATATAAGGATTTTTCAAAAATCGTCAGTCCCTATTATGACGACAAGGGATTGTTGACCGTCATTGACGGCACGCAATCGATTGAATCCGTGTCGCAAAAGATTGATAATGTCCTGAAAAAATGCTTATAAAAAGTGTAAGGTGTCAACTTTAAAACTGCATATGGTTTTTATATTACCATTAGAACGGCAACCAATAACCCGACAGCAATAATAGCCCCGATCCATATGCCGGACGATTTACGGGAATAGGTTCGAACTTTGGAAACAGAGCGTTTTTTAGTGGTCGGACAGGTTCTAAATTCCTGAACCTCGATATGATCGTAATAGGGCTGTGCCGATAATGTTTTGGCATGGTTTTCCGCTGTCGCGCGATCCTGAGCCACGGAATGAAGATCCCATTTAGGCGTTCGACGGCTGCCCTTGGGCAAACGCTCGATCGTATAGATACCATAACTGATATCCACACCTGTTTGTTTTGTTAATGCCCCTTGCAGCATTTCCATTCTTTCTCCACTCTTGCGTCTTTATGTGACAGCTTTTACCCGAATCAGGCAAACAGATGGTTTCTTAGCAATATTATAATATTAAGAAAATAACCGTTAAAGAATGGTTAATAGTTGGCAGATTTTTTCGAAACCGCTACACTTAATCCGTAATAATCCTGACTTTCATTCAAAAATGCCCAAAAAGAAAAAAAATAAAAATATCCGTCCATGGCTTCTATCATTCCTGCCTGACCCTTTACTACCGGAGAAGGCCCGTATGTTCATGGCGCGGCGTACAATTGATACCGTTGCAGTAACTCTTATGGCGTCCTCCTTTGCCGGGGCTTTAAGTATCTTATCCTATGCCCCATCAGACCCTGCGTTTAACGTGGCAGGCGGGGGTGATATTCATAACTGGATGGGGAAAGGCGGTGCAGGATTTGCCGATATCACCCTCCAGACAATCGGTTACGGCATATGGGGCGGCCTGATCACCATTGGGTTGATCGGATATAGGCTATTACGCCGCAAACCCTTTGCCCTACCCATATCAGTGCGCATTATTTGCGGGTTTGTGGGACTCTTCGCTCTCGCGACCTTTTTTGCCCGTCTTGCCGCCCCAGATAATTGGGGGACGAATATGTATTTGGGCGGTGTAATCGGCGCACGCATATTAAACGGACTGACATCATTGGCCCCCTTTGCACACGGATTTATCGTTTTTGCAGGCCTTATAACAGGTATCATATTATGCGGGTGTGCCGTTGGATACCCTTGGGAAAGCTGGAAAAAAGGATGGCAAAGATTACGCAAGGGTATAGCCTTGTCCATACACAAATTCCGTACGGCCTGCGGCTGGGTCAGTCATTATGATGCCCTTGCCCATGAATCGCGTCCTAAACCCCGTCTTGCAGCGCCGAAGGAGGAAAAACGTAAAATTCTTCCTGATATGAGTGATGTGATAGAAAGTGTTGCCGAAAAAATCAAAGAACCGCTGATGTCCGAGCCGATGGTGGTTCAACCCGCTAAAACCGAAAAGAAAAAAGAGCAGACATCCCTTAATTTTAAATCAAGGGAGGATGGAAACTGGGAATTCCCATCCCTTGATTTGCTACAGGAAGCACCTGATCAGAGTCAGGGCCAACAGGACCCGCAATCCCTTCAACGCAACGCCCAGATGTTACAACAAGTATTGGAAGACTTTTCCGTTCAGGGGGAAATTGTAAAAATCCACCCCGGGCCAGTTGTAACACTATACGAACTAGAGCCTGCACCAGGGACCAAATCATCACGCGTGATCGGTCTGTCAGAAGACATCGCCAGATCAATGTCCGCCGTTTCGGTCAGGGCAGCGGTCGTTCCCGGTCGCAACGTTATCGGGATTGAAATTCCCAATAAAAAACGTGAAATCGTTTATATGCGCGATATTTTAGAAGGCGATACTTACCAGAATTCAACCGCGAAATTACCGCTTGTGCTTGGCAAGGATATCGGCGGTCAACCGATTATTGCCGATCTGGCGCGTATGCCGCATTTACTGGTCGCCGGAACAACGGGTTCGGGTAAATCGGTCGCGGTCAATACAATGTTATTATCGTTATTATACAAATTACCTCCCGAAAAATGCCGGTTCATTATGATCGACCCGAAAATGCTGGAGCTTTCCGTTTATAATGACATTCCGCACCTGCTGTCCCCTGTGGTTACAGAACCCGGAAAGGCCGTGGTTGCCCTTAAATGGGCGGTGCATGAAATGGAGGAGCGATATCGCGCCATGTCAAAGGTCGGCGTTCGTAATATAGACGGATATAACGCCCGCATTGCCGAGGCCCGAAAAAAAGGGGAGGTTCTGTCCCGCCGCGTGCAAACAGGTTTTGATCCTGACACCGGCAAGCCGACTTACGAGGAACAGCCGATCGATCTTGTCGAACTTCCCTATATCGTGATTATTGTCGATGAATTTGCAGACCTGATGCTTGTGGCAGGAAAAGACGTTGAAAACGCCATCCAGCGATTGGCGCAAATGGCGCGTGCCGCGGGTCTGCATATTATCATGGCCACACAGCGTCCGTCCGTAGATGTTATCACTGGTGTGATCAAGGCCAACTTTCCAACCCGCATATCCTTTGCCGTTACCTCCAAAATCGATTCCCGCACTATCCTTGGCGAGGGAGGAGCTGAACAGTTATTGGGTATGGGCGATATGCTCTATATGGCAGGCGGCGGTCAGATTAAGCGTGTCCATGGCCCATTTGTTGCCGATGATGAAGTCGGTGACGTTGTAAACCATTTGAAAGCACAATCTGAGCCTGACTATCTTGATACCATGGGTAATGCCGACAGTGATGCTGGAAACGGCGTTTTTGATATGTTCGGCGGCGATAGCGACGGTGAAAAAGTTGACGAGCTTTATGATCAGGCAGTGGCCGTGGTTGCCCGCGAAGGGAAAGCTTCGACCAGTTTCATCCAACGCCATTTACAAATCGGTTATAACCGCGCAGCGCGAATTATGGAAGAAATGGAATCACAAGGTGTTGTATCCCCTGCAACGGCCACAGGTAAGCGCGAAGTTTTAATCGGGGAAAGATAAATAGGTAAGTTTATTATGACTGGTGGCGTTGCAACCAACCGGCGGCATAACCACAAATGGGTTTTATTTCCAAATTCTTTTCGGAGGCTATATCGACAAGGCCCTGCATCAAACGCCCCGCTGTGCCCTTACCACGCAACTCTGGCGGCGATTCGACGTAATTGATATAAAATACGCCATCGTCTACCCTGCATTGGGCGAAAGCGGTATAGCCGTTTTCGGTTAATTCATATCGTTTGGTATGTTCGTTATATTCAACAGACATTTTTGGCCTAACCTATCATGTCTTTTCCAAAATCTTTTTGTAAAACATAACCAGCGTATCGGAACGAGGCAAAAGATTTTCAGAAAAGCTTTTTGATAAAGCCTGCATATTATCCACGTTGAATTTTTGACCGTTTGCAAAATTAAAACTATCCATGTTCCAGTCATAGAAACCGCGTTTTTCAATGGGCGTATCAATCAAATATGTCAGGTTGGTATGACGATTATCGTTTTCAATATTATACATCAACTGACGAAGGAATTTTTCCTCGCCCTCAACAACCTGCAGGAATTTGCCTTCCATATAAAACAGAACGCCCGTAATTTGGCGTAATGCGTTTTGAACTTTGGCAACTTTTGTAATATCGGCAAGGTCTTGCTTAACGGTATCATTATTGCCACTGTAATCACTCATATATGTTATCAGGTGCATTTGCAGACCTCCTTTCATTTTCACTACACTCACACATATCAGTGGAACTAAGCAAAGTTTAAACTGTTAATTTAACCTAAGTTAAGATAATTGAGAGGATGATCAATGGGAAGCTGTATTATTGAAAAGTTTGGATATTATACCGATTTAAACCAATATGAAAAAGATATACTGGCCGCTTTCGAAGACAGTAAAGAAAGCTTTAAAGCGGGGGAGAACATTAGTAGTAAAGGCGATGCTTTTGATAATCTTTATATCATTCATGAGGGATGGGCATACGTATCTTCCAATTTAGATAAAAAGTTACGCAGTATTTTTGACATACGCTTGAATGCTGACTTCGTAGGTGCTTCTGAATTATCATTTCGCCGCCGTCTTTACGATTTTTATGCCCTGACTGATGTTACAGTTTGTCCTTTTCCTAAACATCGTCTTGATGACATGTTTACCGCTTCCCCAAAATTACGCGATATATTTATAATGATTATGAGCCGCGAAAAAGCGATTGCGAACGAACGCATCATGTCAATCGGGCGGAGAACAGCCGTCGAACGTGTTGCCCATTTCCTGCTGGAGGTTGCCTTGCGTTTTGACATGGTTGGGGGCAAACCCAAACAGACTTTTGATTTCCCTCTTACTCAGGAGCAGGTTGGAGATATTTTGGGCTTAAGCCCGGTGCATGTCAGCCGCGCAATGACGAATTTACGTGAAAATGCCTATATAACCTATAACCGTTCGACCGTAACGCTTCTGGACGAGGAACGTTTATTAAACCTTTCAGGATTTAACCCGACTTTCCTTGAAAAGCCACGATCGGATATGAATTACGACTCCGATGACGTGTGCGGGTGTTCTGGAAATTAAAACAAGAAACGACGTCATGAATTTGTATATATTTCGCCTTTCCTTGGCTTGAATTCATTGGTAAATTCAGGTCATGAAACATATTTTTATTTGCATTCTTGCTTTTATGATCGCTATTCCTGCCATCGCGCAAACTGACGGCTCTATGTCCGATACCGCTTATGTTCAACAGGCACAGAACTGGCTATCCGGTTTGAAAATTGCTAAGGCAAGATTCCGCCAGACCGATTATCAAGGGAATGTATTGCATGGTAATTTTTATATTAATCGCCCCGGTCGTTTGAGATTTGAATATGACGCCCCGGTAAAAGACTATATTGTCGCGGATGGTGTCCAAATTCATTTTTATGACGGGACAAGCGGCCAGGTGAATTCAGGCCCCATTGGTGCAACATTGGCTGATTTTATTTTACGTGATGGCAACCGATTCGACGAAAAGGTGAATGTAAATTCGGTCAAGAAACGAAACGGTCTGGTTGAAATCTCCTTATCACAGAAAAACCAACCGGGAATGGGGGACCTGATTTTAAAATTTTCCGAAAACCCGTTCACATTACACAGTTGGGATATTATTGACGCACAAGGACTAACCACAAATATTGCCCTGTCTAATCTACAGCGTGTGGATCGTCTTGACCCGACTTTATTTACAATGCGTAATCTTAACCTGAATGAATGATCACTGGTATTCATGACATTCTGGAAGCCTATCGCATAGGCATATTCCCTATGGCGGACGCCCGCAATGACCCTGAAACTTTCTGGGTTGAACCGTGCCTGAGAGGTATCATTCCTCTGGATAATTTCAATATTCCGCGCTCGCTTAAAAAATTTATGCGGGAATGTGATTATGGCATTACTATTAACAAGGATTTTAAGGGCGTCATTCGTGCTTGTGCCGATAGCCCCCGCGATCATGAAAATAATACGTGGATTAACCATTCCATAGAATCGGCCTTTATAGAACTCCACGAGAAAGGATACGCCCATTCAGTAGAAGTATGGGATGGCGACAACCTTATCGGCGGATTATACGGCCTTGCCCAAGGCGGATGTTTCAACGGTGAAAGCATGTTTTCCCGTGCGGAAAATGCAAGTAAGATTGCGCTCGTCATCCTTGTCGAACACTTGAAAAAACGACAATTTACTTTACTTGACACACAATTCGTCAATGATCATCTGAAACAGTTCGGCTGTATTGAAATTCCGCAGGCGGACTATCTTGACCTTTTAGACAGCGCATTAATACGCCATGTCAGCTTTGTATAGTTTTCGACTTAATCTTTACAATCTGTAACCCAGACATCATAAACCGGGTGCTCCATCGCCGACAGCGATGGTGAAGACGCAAACATCCAGCCGCTGAAAACCCACTGGTCTTCGGCATTATGAACTTTTTCCCAAATCTGCAGGAACGACGTGCTTTCAGGCTCTTCAATCGGAGGTGATTTTTTACAGGACATCGGACGTATTCGTAAGGAACCATAGGCAACCGTCTTACCGGTTTCCAAATCAAAAGTTTCACTCTCGCCCGTGATTTTGTTTAGAAATCTGAGTGTAACTTTTTTATAATCATCATAGGATTTGCCGTCTTCCAATAAAAAATCGGGATCGATTATGCCATCTTCAATCGCGGTATCCTGCGCTTCATCCATGGTTGTAAAACTGGCGTCGGGATCGGTCACTGTACTATCTACAGTCGCATCCGTTTCGGCTGTCGGAACAGTGGGCGCCGCTGTCTCTTCGTCTGAAAGCTGACGATTGAGAAGGGTGTCAAAGTTATTTTCAATCTCGGCTTGCGATTGAGTATCAACAGGCTCCTCAACTTGCAATATATCAAGCTGAGAATCGGGTGTGATGCGCTCTACATCACTTTCGACCTCCTCCGCATTAGTATCATCAGGAATAGTAACAATTTGCGCCGCCGCCGGAAAACACCATACGCCGAGGGTAAAAAGAAGAATTGCGGTGAGGCAATTATTCTTCTTCATCTTTTTTCGTATCCTGAAGGGAGAAAATAAATTTACCAAGCAATTGTTCCAGATTCTGTGCGGATTGGGTCATGTAAATTTCATCGCCGTTCCCCATCATATTTTCATCACCGCCGACATCCAGTGCCATATAAGTTCCGCCCAGCAGGCCTTGGCTGCTGATTCTTGCGGCCGTATCACTCGGCAATTGAACGTTATTATTAATCGCCATAATGACATTGGCGCGATAGTCGGGTGCAGGCACAAGGGTGACGCCTGATATGCTTCCGATTGTCACACCGCTGATCTTTACATCGTCACCAACGCCGAGAGACCCGATATCATTAAATTTCGCAGTGACCTGATATCCGCCAGAGGATCCGCCGATACTGGCCTTTCCCGTTCCGTAAATAAAAAATACAACGGCGACAACCAGTACAAATGCGCCCAAGAGGCTTTCAACCATATTTTGCTTCATATTCAATATCCTGCGTTAAAAAACTGTCTGCCTCTACAGATAACGAAAAATCATTCCGGTGTCCATGCCTCATAATCACCTGTAACCTTTGAACGGTTACCGTGATATCCTTTTGGACGGTATGCCAGTGTTGTTCCGGTCTTGTTAGGCTCATAGGGCTTTATCCATGCCTTGCGATAACCGCCGTCTTCAGATGGAAATATATCTGTTTGGTGATGAAGCCACCCATGAAATTCCGGCGGTACTTCCGATGCTTCGGCATTCCCGCTTGCATACACTACCCAACGACGATCCGTTGTATATCCGCGTCTGGCCTTGCCGCGGTAATATTTATTACCATACTGGTCCTTACCAACGAAATGACCTTTCAGAGATAAGCCCATCATAAATTGCAAAGGAGATTGCAGACCGAGGAAATAACGAAAAAACTGGTTCATGGCTATGGTTTTAGCATCTTTCTATAAAGATTGTAAGAGTGTTGCAATACGGTCGCCACCATCATTCACATGATAATGCCCAGACGTACCCGACCCATAGCCTGCAACCAAAAGATTATCGATAGGCATATCATACCCCATAGTATGATAACCCGAAAAAACCTTGAATAATTGTAACAACGGCATTGTGCCGATAAAATTGGCCTGCCCGAACTGGGTGGGCGGTAAGGCCACCTCGCTATGAATAATCTTGCTTTCAATATCTGGAAAGGCTTTTGCCAGCGCTTGAGTTACGGCCATGAGAGGCCCTTTATCAAGCTCTTCAAGACCTGGCTCGAAATACTGGGCGATCACATCGATGACTGCGGTTTTATCCTTGGCGAGCGCAGGGTTTTTACCGCTGATATTGACGATGGACAACATCGGAAATTGTGATCCGCCATCCTCGCGCATATCATGTTTGGCACGGGCAATATAACCCTCATCCCCTGCAACAAAACTTTGAATTTCATCCAAACCGTCCGGCAGGGCCGACAAGGCCATCTTCAGATGCAGGCATTCCTTCGTATTGGCATCGGGCGAAATACGTTTTTTAAATGTGACGGGCACGGAATAATCATCGATATAACCGTTGAAAAATGCGATAGGATCATAATCAAAAATGAAATAATCGGCATATAGCTCTTGCCCATCGGTCATTTCCACTGATTCAACCATGTTCCCCACGGTTTTAACCTGTTTAATCATGGTATCTGTAAAAACATTCGCACCATTGGCCATTGCCGCCTGTTTCAAGGCACGAACCAGTTGATGCAGGCTTCCTGTAATCACAACATGGTCTTTTTTCTCAAATACTGCCATGGCCGGTAAAATAGAAGCCGCACTACCCTTATCGGACGGATCTGTTTTGGACCCTACTACGCTGTAGGCGATGATTTCAACCTTATCATCCTCGGACAAATCGGTCGCATCCAACAATTCCATGAGGGAAAGTGTGGCACTTCTTGCAAACAGATTTTGCGCGGCCTCATCCTGAAACGACAAAATTCGTCCTATTTCAAACGTATTCCACGTATCACGCCATGCCTTTTCCTTGTAGGACGGTCGGTTTTCTTCCAATCCGATAAACATGGCGACCAGCATTTTTAAACCCTCATAAAAGGGCAGTTTTTCAAACGGGTTTTTCACCGGATTTTTCGGCAGTTCGAAACCATATGTTTTAAAATCAAGATCACGGATAATTTTCTGCGGCAAAGCAATCGGAATATGTGTTACCGGCCCGGTTTTACAACTTTCATAAAATTCGACATATTCTCCGTCCGGAAAATTGAGGATATCGACACTATGTCCCGCTTTTGCCAATGTAGCACCGGCGACAAGCCCCTGAACATATTGTCCTAATACGATGATATTCATGGCTTAAAGTGTAATCCTTCTTTGCGGCAGAGAAAAGACACGTTTACGCGTCTTGTGTCGATTTAGGTAGTTTTTTGATATTATCCCTGCCAATCGATTTTCCTTTATAAGCTTTAGACGCAAAAACAAATGCGCCGTCTTTCACATCCACCTTAACATCGCCGCCCTCTTGCAAATCACCGAATAATAATTCTTCGGACAAAGGTTTTTTGATTTTATCCTGTATTACGCGGCCAAGCGGGCGTGCGCCCATTGCGGGATCATAACCAAGATCGGCTAACAAATTGCGCGCACCGACAGACAGTTCGATAGTGACCTCACGATCGGCCAGTTGTGCCTCAAGCTGCATAATGAATTTATCGACCACGCGGTGCATGACTTCTTTCGTCAGACCTGCAAAAGGAACGATTGCATCCAGTCGGTTTCTAAATTCCGGTGTAAACAGACGGTTAATTTCTTCCTTGTCATCATCCGTGCGATGGTCTTGCGTAAATCCAATCGGAGCCTTGGCCAGTTGCGCCGCCCCCGCATTCGTTGTCATTATCAGAATAACATTGCGAAAATCGACGGTTTTACCGTTATTATCTGTCAATTTCCCGTAATCCATAACCTGTAACAATATATTAAACACATCAGGATGCGCCTTTTCTATTTCATCCAGCAAGATCACACAATGTGGTGTTTGATCAACCGCATCCGTCAGCAACCCGCCCTGATCATAACCAACATATCCCGGAGGCGCGCCAATCAAACGTGACACGGCGTGGCGTTCCATATATTCAGACATGTCAAACCGCTTCAATTCAATTCCGAGCGTATTTGCAAGCTGCTTTGTCACCTCGGTTTTCCCGACGCCCGTAGGCCCCGAAAACAGATAACATCCAATCGGTTTTTCAGCATCACGCAAACCTGCCCGCGACATTTTCACCGCGTCGGTCAGGGTTTTGATGGCCTCGTCCTGCCCGAATACCAGCGTTTTCAAATCACGTTCAAGATGGCGGATGGCCTCGCGATCGTTTTTCGATACTGTTTTGGGCGGAATGCGTGCAATTACTGCCACAACATTCTCGATATCCATGACATCAATTTTCTTTTTACGCTTGTCCTCGGGTAACAATTTTTGTGCCGCGCCGACCTCGTCGATAATATCGATCGCCTTATCGGGAAGCTTGCGGTCGCCGATATATTTTGCCGATAATTCGACAGCCGTCCGGATGGATTCGGGTGAATATTCGATATCATGGTGTTTTTCAAAGTAAGGTTTAAGCCCTGTCAGAATTTTTACCGCGTCCTCAATGGACGGTTCATTCACATCGATTTTCTGAAAACGGCGAACAAGGGCGCGGTCTTTTTCAAAATGATTACGGTATTCCTTGTATGTTGTTGACCCGATACAACGGATTGTTCCGCGACCCAAGGCCGGTTTCAACAGATTTGATGCATCCATCGACCCCCCTGACGTGGACCCCGCGCCGATAACCGTATGAATTTCATCAATAAACAAAACGGCATGCGGCGTTTTTTCGATCTGTTTGATGACGGCCTTTAAACGTTCTTCAAAATCGCCGCGATAGCGGGTCCCTGCAAGCAGTACCCCCATATCAAGAGAGAATATCACCGCATCTTTCAAGACGTCCGGCACTTCGCCATCGACAATGCGTTTGGCCAGTCCTTCCGCAATCGCCGTTTTTCCGACGCCCGGATCGCCGACATATAAAGGATTGTTTTTTGAACGACGGCATAAAATTTGAATTGTGCGGTTGACCTCTGCCTCACGTCCGATCAAAGTATCGATTTTCCCTTTTTTCGCCTGCTCATTCAAATTGACACAATAGGTACGAAGGGCATCCTTGCCGGTTTTCACCTCATCGTTTTCTTCCTCGACCTCACTATCCTCGGCAGGGGACGTAAAAAACTCACCCTCGCCTTCAACCTTCGCAATTCCGTGCGAAACATAATTCACGGCATCAAACCGCGTCATTTCCTGTTTGCCCAGAAAATAAACAGCATGGGACTCGCGTTCCGAAAACAGGGCAATCAGGACGTTTGCGCCCGTTACTTCCTCACGCCCCGATGATTGCACATGAATGGCGGCGCGCTGTAATACACGTTGAAATCCTGTCGTAGGCTTTGATTCAGTCGGATTTTTAACTTTTAAATCATCCAGATCCTCATCAAGATACTGCATGACATCCTCGCGCAGAATCGTAATATCCACCCCGCAGGCCCGCATCACCGCGCGGGCGTCGTCGTCACCAATCAACGCATATAAAAGATGTTCGAGCGTTGCATATTCATGGCTTTTTTCAGTAGCCAGATTGAGAGCGTTATGAAGAGTGGTTTCCAGTTTTTTCGAGAGCATGATTTTATCCTAAACCTACAGATAGTTTAGTATACCGTAAAATCCATATGCCTGTCATCCCTTTCGGAAATTATCAAGCCCGAAGCACTGCACCTGTCTTTTTTGACACAGCATCCACAACAGATTGAGAGATATTTTCGATATCCTTGTCTGTCAGGGTTTTATCCTGAGGAATGAAACGGATTGACACGGCCACGGATTTTTTGCCATCGGGCACACCTTTTCCCTGATAAATATCAAAAATCGTAACACTATCGGTCATGGCACCCCCGCCTTTCTTTGCAGACATGACAATGTCATCGGCGGTAACTTCTTGATCAGCCAAAAACGCAAAATCACGCGTCACGGGCTGGAATGGACTGACTTTCAGTGATTTAAGGGTAGCGGATTTTTTAGCCTGAGGGATGTTATCCAAAAATACCTCGAACCCTACAACGGGCGCAATAATATCGATTTCTTCCAAAACAGACGGGTGAATTTCACCAAATGCCGCCAGCACATTTTTACCAAGCCGATACACGCCGGAACGTCCGGGATGATACCATGCAGGCGCATCGGTCGACAGTTGCGGATTTAAAGAAGGATTCACCGCCTGAATCGCGGCAAGCGCATCGGCCTTAACATCATAGATATCGACTTTACGCGACGCTTCGGCAGATGACCAATGTTTGTTCCCCATTATACCATGACGTATCCCCGCCGCGATTAAGTCCTGATCCTTTGGATTGACTCCACGGAACACGGGGCCCGTTTCAAACAGGGCGGCGTTTCCATATCCGCGATCGGCATTGCGCGCCGCGGCCTGTATTAAATTGGGCAAAATGCTTGGGCGCATCGTGCTTAATTCTGCGGATAAAGGGTTTGACAAACGCAAAGCAGGGTTAATGTCACCGTCTGTAAATTCTTTCGCCAGATCATGCGCCATAAACGACCATGTAATACATTCCTGCAACCCGCGTGCCGCCAATGTCCGCCCCGCGTGATAACGCAGGAAATGCGTTGACGACAGAGCATTATCGGTCAGATCACCTTCACGTTTGACGGGAGTAGCCTCGATATTGTCATAGCCATAGATACGGATAACTTCTTCTACCAGATCGGCAGTTCCCAGAATGTCACCGCGCCATGACGGCGGCTGAACGGAATACGGCGCGGATTTTCCGTCAATTTCAAAACCAAGCGACCCGAGAATATAAAGTTGCTCCTGCTCCGGAATATCAACACCCGTTAATTTTAATGTACGCGCAGGATCAAAATCATATTGTCGCTGCCATGCGATCGGTTTTCCGGCCTCCACAACTGTACTCGCCTCACCACCACAGATATCGAGAATCATTTGTGTGGCAAGATCAGTTGCATG
This sequence comes from Micavibrio sp. UBA1664, assembly GCA_002320485.1. Taxonomy (GTDB): domain Bacteria; phylum Pseudomonadota; class Alphaproteobacteria; order Micavibrionales; family UBA1664; genus UBA1664. The sequence continues at coordinate 23,804 of DCKW01000029.1, read as the reverse complement.
GGGTAAAAAGTCGGGATCGACACCTCGTTCGAAACGGTATCGGGCATCACTGATAATCTGGTGGGCCCGTCCCGTCACTGCCGTCGATGTCGGATCGAAATAAGCGCATTCCAGAAAAACATCGGTTGTATCCGCCTCGACCCCGGTCGACGTTCCGCCGACAACACCACCAAGACCCAGTACACCACTGTCATCGGTAATGACCGTTTCGCCACCTTTCAGCGTATAGGATTTGTCGTTGAGCGCGTCAAAACTTTCGCCGCCTTGGGCCAGTTTGACACGGATATCACCCTGTAAACGGTTGACATCATAAACGTGCAACGGTCGGTCCATACCGATTGTAAAGTAATTGGTGATATCGACCAGCGCCGAAATCGGGCGCAAGCCTATGGCCTCTAATTGTGCCTTTAACCACGCAGGACTTTCGCCATTTTTAACACCGCGGATTTGGCGACCGATAAAATGCGGACATGTCTCCGGAGTATCGGTATGCACCTTTACGGCACAATCGAACTTTTCATCGATAGCCGGACGTTCGGGCAATGTAAACTGGCCGCATCCGCCTGCCGCCAGATCACGCGCAATGCCCAGAATACCCGCACAATCCGCACGGTCTGGTGTCAGACCAATTTCAATAACAACCTCGTCCAACCCTTCAAAAATCTGAGTGATGGGCGTCCCGATTTCATGTTTATCATCAAGATCGATAATGCCGTTATGCTCGTCGGAAATACACATTTCGCGTTCGGACACCAACATACCGCACGATTCCTGACCGCGGATTTTTCCCTTTTCCAACGTCACATCAAGCCCCGGAATATAGCTTCCGACAGGGGCAAAAATAGCGGTCATACCTGCGCGGGCATTGGGTGCACCACACACGACCTGAATCATGCCATCCTCTGTTTCAACCTGGCATACCCTCAAACGGTCGGCATCGGGATGTTTTTCCGCCGATTTAACTTTCGCAACCTTGAACGGGGCATAAATCTCGGCCTTGTTTTCAATACCGTCAACCTCTAGCCCCAGCGCGGTCAGCTTTGCAATAATGTCTTCCGTTGTTGCCTTGGACGGGGCTTGTGTATTAAGATATTGTTTCAGCCAGCTTAATGTGAATTTCATAGTATTTTACACTCCCGTTGCCAGGTTCGGTTTGTTTATCGGGTCATGTCCGTAATATTCGTTCCAGCGCGTATCGCCGTCATAGAAGCTACGCACATCTGTAATACCGTATTTCAGCATTGTCATTCGCTCCAACCCCATACCAAAGGCAAAGCCCTGATATTTTTCAGGGTCAATTCCGACGTTTTTCAAAACATTGGGGTGCACCATGCCGCATCCGCCGATTTCTAGCCAGTCATTGCCCCCGCCGATTTTGATTGCGTCACGGGTTTTACTACACCCGATATCGACCTCTGCCGATGGCTCAGTAAACGGAAAAAATGAAGGGCGGAACCGTACCGGTAAATCCTCCACGCCGAAAAACTTCTCGCAGAATGTTTTCATGATGCCCTTTAAATGACCCATATTGGTGTTGGTGTCGATCATCATGCCCTCAATCTGGTGGAACATTGCGCTGTGTGTTGTGTCCATTGCCTCAGCACGATAGACGCGACCCATCACAATTTTACGCAACGGCGCACCAAGTTCCATCATCGCACGAATTTGACACGTCGAGGTGTGTGTGCGTAAAACACGTTTTGCCGCATCCCCATCCTGCCCTTCAGCGTCAGGTAGGAAAAATGTATCCTGCATTTCGCGGGCAGGATGTTTCGGCGGAAAATTCAATGCCGTGAAATTGTGAAAGTCATCCTCGATATCCGGACCGTCGTGGATGGAAAATCCCATATCTGCAAAAATGGCGATCATCTCATCCATTGTTTGGGTAAGCGGGTGGATTGTCCCTTTGCGTGCAGGGCGCGGTTCCAAAGTGATGTCGAGGGTTTCGGATTTCAGCTTTTCATCCATCGCCGCCTTTTTAAGTGTTTTTTGGCGATCTTCGAGTTTTGCCGCAATGTCATCTTTCATGACGTTAAGGGCTGCCCCTTCTGTCTTGCGATCTTCAGGGCTCATTTTGCCAAGCCCTTTCATTAATTCGGTAATGGCACCTTTTTTCCCCAACGCACTGACCCGCACTTCGTCCAGTTGCCCCAGATCATTTGCCGCCTCAATTTTTTTGGTAAGTTCAGCCTTTAATTCCGCTGCATTCATAATACTTGTCGTCCTCTTACTTGAATGACAGGTATTAAACATGAAAAAAGCCCTTTATCCAAGGGCTTTTCTTAAACTTATTCAATGTCAAAAGACGGCTGTTAAGCGGCTTTTTTCTCTTTCTTGTCCAAGGCTTTTTGCACGCTTTCGCAAATGTTTTTGAAACCTGCCTCGTCATGAACCGCGATATCGGCCAAAACCTTGCGGTCAAGATCCAATCCTGCCAATGACAAACCATTGATGAATTGAGAATAT
>DCKW01000029.1:0-21033 GCA_002320485.1 Micavibrio sp. UBA1664 | reverse complement strand
ACCATTGATGAATTGAGAATATGTCAGACCGTGCATGCGGACAGCGGCATTAATACGCTGAATCCACAAGGCGCGGAAGTTACGTTTTTTGTTACGGCGGTCACGGTATGCGTACTGGCCGGCCTTTTCAACAGCCTGAACCGCAGTACGGAAACAGTTTTTACGACGGCCGTAATAGCCTTTTGCTTTTGTCAGAACCTTACGGTGTCTTGCGTGGGACGATGCCCCTCCTTTAACGCGTGCCATTATGCCTGTCCTCCGTTTTGAGTGTTATCATTTGATGATGTGCGTGACGCTTTCTTGCGCTGATACGGCATAAAAGACCGCAAAACAATACGTGCGTCAGCCTTACACAATACAGTTGTACCGCGTGCGTGACGTTTTCTTTTTGTCGGCTTGTTCATCAACATGTGGCGGGCATTGGCCTGCTTGACCTTTACCTTACCGGTTTTCGTGACTTTAAAGCGCTTTTTGGCGCTTGATTTCGTTTTCATTTTTGGCATTTCATCTATCCTTTATTAAGAAGGTTTTTTATCAAGAAATACTGGGCATGCCTTAGCCCGCATTTCAACTCGCGCCTTTTATAACGGCAAAAGCACCTATAAATCAAGCATTTTTATTGCCTGTATCATTTTTTAAGCCTAATATCCCGTGCATTCAATTATATGAAAGTTTTCCGTATGCTCTCGGCCCCATCATCCTCCCAATCGGTTAAAAAGGAATTTATCCTGATGATGGCCGCCCTGATGTCCATTGTCGCGATATCCATTGATGCCATGCTTCCCGCGCTTGGCTTGATCGGTGCCGATTTAAGGGCCGTCAATGATAATCAGGCCCAACTGGTGATCAGTTTTATTTTCGCCGGCATGACCATAGGGCAATTGATCAGCGGCCCGTTATCGGATGCGATAGGCCGCAAAAAAATCGTTTTTTACGGTTTGGCCCTCTATTTTACGGGCGCATTAATATGCCTTAATGCGACATCGATGACGATGATTTTCACAGGTCGATTTATTCAGGGACTGGGCGTGTCAGGCCCTTTTATCGCATCCCAGTCCATTGTGCGCGACAAATATAGCGGACGGGCCATGGCGCGGATTCTGTCGTTGGTGATGATGATTTTTATTATGGTTCCTGCCATTGCCCCGGCATTGGGTATGGGAATTATCGCGCTTGCCTCATGGCGTGCCATTTTCGCCTTTTATATTCTGTATGCCGCCGCAATAGGATTTTGGCTGTATCGCCGCCTTGATGAAACGCTCGCCGAAGAAAACCGCATTCCGTTTCGCCTCTCCACCTTTAAACACGGTCTTAAAACGGTATTCGGAAATGCCACCACTATGCGCTATACCGTGGCTGTCGGATGTGCGTTCGGCGCCATGATAGGATATTTGACCTCTATTCAGCAAATCTATTTCGATATTTATGATCTTGGGGATTTGTTCCCTTTATTTTTCGGACTTCAGGCATTGGCGTTCGGCGCATCGTCTTTTATTAATTCACGCATCGTTGAAAAATACGGTATGCGGTATATTGTATTAAGAATTGTCCTATTTATCTGTTTTCTGTCGGCAGGCCTTGCTACCGTTCAGCTGTTTACCATGCCGCCATTCTGGATATTTTTTATTTTCGGGATTTGTATTCTTTTTTCGATTGCAATGTTATTCGGTAATCTCAATGCCCTCGCGATGGAACCTATGGGGCAAATGGCGGGGATTGCCGCTGCCATCATCGGGGCGGTATCATCCGTCATAGGTATTTCGGCCGGTACACTTATCGGGCAACTTTATAACGGAACATTATTTCCCATGAGTATCGGATTTTTATGCCTCGGAACAATTGCCATCTTGCTTATCCTAAGTGATAGAAACCCGGTAACGACAATCGTACCCTGAAATCTAACCTTCGCCGACCAAGGGCTTGACATACTGTACTTCCATATCCCAAGGGAAATAGACCCATGTATCTTGTGAAACTTCGGTCACAAACGTATCGGTGGTCGGCACGCCTTGAGGCTTGGCATAGACACAAGCATAATGCGCCTTAGGAAGATGTTCACGGATCAAACGGTAGGTATTGCCCGTATCCACCAGATCGTCAATCACGACCCACCCTTCACCATCACCCACGGATTCCAGACCTTTTAAAATATTGGCAGAACGTTGATTGGTGTGATCATAGGAGGCCACACAAAATGTCTCAATCATGCGTAAATCCAGCTCACGGGCGATGATACATGCAGGAATCATACCGCCGCGCGTCACGGCAACCACCCCTTTAAAAGTGCCCTTATCCAGTAAACGCCACGCCAAAGCCTTGGAATCACGATGCATCTGATCCCAGCCGACAGGATATTTTTTTGGTGACTCACTCATGGACAGGCCTTTCAACAATTAATTTAAAGCAGATTTTGTAACATAGGGGTGAAATTATTTCACGTCATTTTTTCCTGACAAATAAAGGTGCAAAAAATACAAATATTTATTTCGCAATTGCGAAATAATCTTGCAATCCATATTTCAATTATGGAACAATTAATCTTTCACTTCATAGGTGATAAACAACATTATACCAAGGGAGACCACAAGATATGAGCGAGCGACAGCAACCGCAGCAACAAACACCATCAATCACCAATCCATTTTCTACAAACTCTCAAAGAACTTTTGAAGATGTTGTCAAAGCACTTAAAAATGTAAAAGGGCCTGCACCTAGCACGTCAACATTGTCGCCTTCCGCACTGCGTTTCGCTTAAACAAAATATTGACCACATTAAAAGACGAAGAATTAATGCGCTTCATCCCAGTTTTTGCCCCATCCTGCCTCGGCAATAAGGGGAACGTCGAGGTCGCAGATATTTTCCATGATGGATTTTATCTTTGCGGCCTCCGATTCGATCTTGTCGTCATCGACCTCGAAAATCAATTCATCATGGACCTGCAATAGCATTTTTGCGGCGATCTCTCCCGCTTCTATCGCACGGTCGATTTTTATCATCGCCTTCTTCATGATATCTGCGGCGGTTCCCTGAATAGGGGCATTGATGGCGGCACGCTCCGCACCTGAGCGAATGGAATAGTTTTTATCGTGAATTCCGCGAATCCAGCATCGTCGCCCATACAAGGTTTCAACATAACCTTGCTCATGCGCGATCGCTTTGGTTTCTTCCATATAATTTGCCAATTCGGGGAAGCGTTTAAAATATAATTTGATATATTCATTCGCTTCCGCAGGCTCAATTCCCAGTTGTCGTCCCAAACCATAGCCGCTGATACCGTAGATAATACCGAAATTGATCGCCTTGGCCTTGCTTCGCGTTTCACGATCCATCGTCTCTAATGGCACGCCAAATACTTCGCTGGCGGTAATCGCATGAATATCATGCCCATCGATAAAGGCCTGTTTCAATCGCGGAATATCGGCCATCGCGGCGACAAGACGCAGTTCAACTTGTGAATAATCGATCGCAAGAAGTGATTTTCCCTCCGGCGCGATAAATGCCGTCCGGATTTTACGCCCTGCCTCACTGCGGATCGGAATGTTTTGTAAATTCGGGTCCGAAGATGCCAGACGACCCGTACTGGTTCCCGCCAGTGAGAATGAGGTATGGACGCGGCCCGTCCGTTTTTCAATCTGGTCCTGCAAAGCATCGGTGTAGGTTGATTTTAATTTGGACAATCCGCGATGATCGAGAATTTTTTGAACAATCGGGCTGGTCAAGGCCAATTCCTCAAGCACGGACACATTGGTCGACCAATCACCGGTCTTTGTTTTTTTGCCGCCTTTTAAACCCATTTGGTCGAACAGAACTTGCCCGACCTGTTTGGGCGAACCGATATTAAACGGGGAACCCGCCTCTTCCTGAATGTCCTTTTCAAGTGAAGCAAGGTCTTGTGCAAACTGATTACTCATATCCCGCAAGACATTGCGGTCAACCATAATACCTTCCGACTCCATACGCCCTATCACTGAAACCAGCGGTCTTTCCATTTTCTCGTAAACGCTGATCACTCCCTGAGTCTGCTCAAGTTTTGGCTTCAACTCATGCCAAAGGCGGAGTGTTATATCGGCATCTTCGGCGGCATAATCCAATGCTTTCTCAAGTGAAACGTAATCAAACGTCACTTGCGATTTTCCTGTTCCTGCCACGTCCTTGTAAGGGATGGGTTTATGCTGAAAATACAGCTCAGACAGTTCATCCATGCCATGACCGTGCAGGCCTGCCTCCATCACATACGACAACATCATCGTATCGTCCACAGGGCTAACATCGATGTCATATGCCTTTAAGACCTGCCAGTCGTATTTAGCGTTTTGGGCGATTTTCAAAACCGATTTATCCTCAAGCAACGGTTTGAGGATGGCAACGGCATCGGCAATAGCAATTTGCTTAATATCCTCGCCGCCGCCCAGTAAATCCGCATCGGCACTTTTATGCGCCAAAGGAATATAGGCTGCCTCACCTACGCTAGAGGCCAGCGATATGCCGACCAGATCGCAGCGGGCGGGCGTAATATGCGTGGTTTCTGTATCAAACGCGACAATCCCTGCTTTATGCGCTGCCTCGATCCATTTTTTTAACGTCTCCGTATCTTGAATCAGCGTGTAGTGGTTATCCGAAATAGAAGGAAAATCATTCGATATTAATGGATTATCGGAACCATTGTTATCTTGCTTTATCACAACTGATGATGCAGGTTCCTGCCCTAGTCGTTTTAAAACAGAATGGAATCCCATCTCCGTCAAAAAAACCTTAAGGCTTTCCGTATCCGTATCATGCGCCTTTAAATCATCAAGAGAATACGGCACATCCACATGAGCGTCCAATGATACCAGCTTTTTCGAAATGCGCGCGTTGTCAGCATTATCAATAAGAGTTTCGCGGCGTTTCGGCTGTTTTATTTCCTCTGCACGATCAAGCAATGCTTCTAAATTGCCATATTCCCCGATTAATTGCGCGGCTGTCTTTATACCTATTCCGGGAACGCCCGGCACATTATCGATGGCGTCCCCTGCTAAGGCTTGAACATCGACAACCTTGTCAGGTGACACGCCGAATTTTTCCAGCACATCCGCAATCCCCATGAATTTACCCTTCATCGGGTCGAACATCTGCACATTCTCATTCACCAGTTGCATGAGGTCCTTATCGGACGACACAATCGTTACCTTTCGTCCTTGTTCAGTGGCGCATCTGGCATATGTGGCGATCAAATCATCGGCTTCATATCCTTCGAGCTCTATCGGTTCCATCCCGAATGCCTTTGTACAGTCACGGATCAACTGAAATTGCGGGATCAAATCCTCCGGCGGTGCATCGCGGTTGGCCTTGTACTGATCGTAAATATCATTGCGGAAATTTTTGCGGGCGGCATCAAAAATAACGGCAATGTAAGGCGCATTCATCTCGCGTAACAATTTGACCATCATATTGGTAAATCCCAATACGGCGTTCACCGTGATCCCTTGCGGATTGGTCAAAGGTGGAAGCGCGTGATAGGCGCGAAAAATATAGGCCGATCCGTCAACCAGATAGATATCTTTGTTTTCTTCACTCATCTTTATTTAGTTATGGGCGAAGGAGCAATGAAAAACAAGTACGGACGTGGTTAAAAAGAAAATGCCCCACAGGTGTTACCCGGGGGGCATGAAAGTTGTCACTTTAGGAGGGATTTATTAACTGGTAACGCTTGCCGCCTGAATGGCCTTGAAATATTGGTATTCAAGCTCGCGGTCGCTGACCTCGACCTTATGTTTTTTTAATCGCTGTTGCATATAGGCAAATAATGTTTGGGGGTTACAATCCTTGACGGATAACGCAATAATCTTGCCGCAATATCTGTCGGCGGCACGCTTGCTCAGACCGATTTTTTCCTCAGCAACCCAGCGTGCAAGCAAACTGCACGCCTTCATGTTCACAATGAAGTTTGCTTCCTGCTCCCGCATGAAACGGTTTTCAAAAGCACGCTCTCTTTTATCAAAAGTTGTCATTAAATATGTACCCCTTGGCAATGTAAGATGTTGATATTCCATTATTGTCAAAAAAGGTTTAACAGATCGTTAGGAACATCTAAAATTTGAATAGATTATTGTTCAAAACAGGGATAATTTTTAGATACAACAGCATTTGAGGATTTTTTACGGTCAAGATCATCAAATGTTCTAAGCGCTAGCGGAAATTGTTGAGAGAATTTATTGTCCTCACCTCGCCCTGTAATGGCGTCAGCACGTAAAATATCTTGCGGAAGCCACCCCTCTTCCAGATATTGAACTTTCTCTCCCTTATCGTAAATATAACCGAAGTATTGGGGAAAATTTAATCCGCATACATCATATTCGGCTTGTTGCGGCTGGGTTCCGCGAAAACGTTGACCGACCTGAAACATCGTCAGATCTGTATAAAGATTATCCTTAATGATAAAGGATTCAAACGCCTCTTTCATGCATCCAGCATTTAATTGACCATTATTATCCTCCAGACACTCTCTGGTAATACGGTTGGTTTCCATCATTGCAGGTGAATTTTCAGGAATTCTAAGATCGGGAGCCACATCAAAAAGAATTTTTTCAGCCCAGATTTTCGCGTGCGACTCATTTGCCATTGTCGTAATGTATAGTCCGTAACGCGTTAAATAATTTGCAGATTGAATATAGGGATTTGTATGTTGCTGATAAGCGTGAACAAATTCTTCCGCTGCTACAGCCATAGGCCCCGTTGAATATGTCGAAATGATTGCCGTATTGATGGCAGGGACATACAAGCCATCTGCTTCCGTCAAATCCCATCGACAATAGAAAACATCATCGGCGGCATTTTGATCGACCACGATTTTTCCCAATTCACTTTGGACAACTGTTGCCGTAACCGTTGCTATCACCGCCTGATCCGGCGATAAAAGAGTATCCTGGGGAGGATTAAGAGCCTCGGATGCCAATAGGCATGACTTACTGTGATCCAAAACCCAATATGCGCTTTCAGGCGTAACAATTGATGCAAAATCAGGTATAGGCTCTGCTTGAACTATTTGTCCAAATGCGGCGACTGCCACCCCTGCAAATAATGATTTTTTAACCATTCCTTACTTTAAGGTCGCAATATGGAAAAGTAAATTAATTTTTTAAGGCATAAAATGCAACTGCCGCGGCGTTGGACACATTCAATGTCGGAACTGGCCCGCCTGTCGGCAATCTTAACAAGGATGAACAATTTTCCTTAATTTTTTGACGCAGACCCGGTCCTTCCGCCCCCATGACAAGACAAACCTTGTCGTAATGCGGCAAAGATTTGATAGAATCACCTGCCTCATCAAGGCCGATCACCGTAAAACCGTTTTCCTGTAATTGTTCAATGGCTCTCGATAAATTGACCTCTCGGATAATCGGCACATATTCCACCGCGCCACAGGCCGCCTTGGCCATCGTTCCCGTCATTTCAGGCGCATGCCTTGATTGCACGATCATGGCATCAGCACCAAAAGCACAGGCAGAACGCAAAATCGCACCGACATTATGCGGATCTGTCACCTGATCCAGCATCACCAGCATCATTGTATCGCGTGTTGTCGATTTAATAATAATATCGGAGAGGAATGTTTCCTCCATCGGAGAACATTGGACAGCAACGCCTTGATGGACGGCGCCCTGAGGCAAACGCTTATCAATAACACGTCGATCCACCTGATCCGCCTTTGGGCGACTACACCCTTTTGGCATATCCCATTCACTTGGCATTTTTGCAGTCTTATCGGTGACAAGCAATGAATGGATAACCCTATCAGGGTTATTCCATGCCGCACGCACGGCATGCAGGCCCCATAACCATTCGGTATTTTTAATTTGCGATTTTTGCATGGGTCTTTATAACCTAAATTGAAGGGAATAAAAATAAAATCATGTTACAGCCAAAATTCGCCGCACTGATTGCCTTTGCAATATCCGTTATATTGGTCATTGTCAAAGGACTGGCGTGGTTTTTCAGCGGCTCCTCCACTGTTCTTGCGTCTTTCACCGATTCCATTCAGGACAGCATTTTATCGGCCACAAATTTTCTGGCCATACGTTATGCCATGCAGCCCGCTGACGACCATCACCGCTATGGACATGGAAAAATGGAAGGGATTGCCGCGTTAGGACAGGCCGCCTTTATTCTAGGCTCATGCATTTATATTTTTCTGGATTCGATCCGTAATTTTTCGAATGCCGAGACTGTTGAATATCCGTTTATGACGATCGGAGTGATCGTCTTTGCCATCGTGTTAAACGGAGGGTTAGTAACCTATCAAAAACTGGTTATCAAAACATCGAAATCGCTGGCGATCGAGGCGGACAGCGCGCATTATGCAGGCGATATCGGAATTCATATGGGTGTAATCATAGCGATTGTGGCTGAGATTTACCTAGGCTGGACTTGGGCCGACCCGGCAATCGCGATAGTGATTACACTGTGGCTGGCAAAGCTTGCACTGGGTATCGGTAAAAAGGCGATTGATATGCTGATGGATCGTGAATTACCGGAAGAAGAGCGCGACATTATAAAAACTATTATTCAGCGGACGCGCGGCGTAATGCATTATCATGATCTGCGAACGCATCGGAATGGGCCGATTACCATGATTTCGTTTGATATCGAGGTTGAGCCGTCCCTGTCTTTCATTGATGCTCATAATATTGCCAAACGGGCGGAAGACCGCTTACATAAGGAATATCCTGACAGCGAGATTATGATCCATGTCGACCCAAGCGGCGATATCACGGATAGCCGCCATAAGAGAATTAAAAAACACCATGTTAAATAACTCTTCTATATTGCTTTGTGACTTGGGTGGCACACATGCCCGTTTTGCGCGTCTTATGAAACAGGGAACATATGATAATTTCCGTAAATATCGCCTGAATGATTTTGATAGTTTCGAAGAAATTATTACCCGATATCTGAATGACAGCATGCTACAATTTGATAATACGCGTTTTGCAAGTGCTCGCGCCGCCGTTGACGGGCGTATTCAATATAAACGCCATGCGGGCGACCCTGATTATATAATCGATTTTAAGGCACTGAAGGATCATTTCAAATGGTCTGAGTTAAAGGTCCTTAACGATCTGGAGGCTGGCACGCTTGGCCTTCCGCTTTTAGACGCGTCCCAGACCCAAACACTCCTACCGGCAACGGAAAAGCCTTGGAATGCAAAACGTTTGCTGATATCCGTTGGCACGGGGATAGGTCATAGCGGTATCCATAATACCAGTGTTTTGGAAACGCCGGGGGGACACTGGCTTCCGATTACAGTAACGGAAGAGCATCAAAAGCTTGCCGCTTTTCTCCGCGATAAGAAAGACAGTAATTTCGCCCTTATTATGGAGGATTTTGTTTCCGGTCACGGTTTACGTGATATCGCCGGTTTTATTTCGGGAAACGATTACAATGCCATGAGTCCTGAGATATTCCTTCAGGATTTGCAAAATCATCCTGAGGCCGTACGCCTGTTTTTTGAATTTTTGGGACTTTATGCCAATACTTTAACTGCCGTTACGGGTTACTATGGTGGAATTTATCTGACGGGTGGCGTGATTGATAATCTTGTTAAACATGATCTGACGGATTGGAATGCCTTCGAAGCATATTACCGTCCGAATATGGTACAAAGTGTCAACCACCGTTTGAATGGATCTGCAGTCCAATATGTATTGGACGAAGAATTACCTTTATTGGGGTTAACATCACTATAAGTCCTTTACCTTAATGACGATTGCCCTATCTTTTGCCAAATAAACAAATTAAGCGAATTTTATTGAAACCGTTTACTTCAATCACCGCACTGATCCTTATAATGATGGTTGTCGCATGCGCCGCCAAAACCGTTCCTTATCCGCTACCACCGAAAAAGCCTGTTACGCAAAAACTGGCCGGACAGGATTTACAGAAATTCTCAGGAAATTACAGGGCATGTATGACGGCTTTAAACAAAGCCAGTATTGATTTTACGCCTATTCCCGATCGCATATCACCCAAGGGATGCGAGTTGAAAGACCAAATCACCCTTGATCGTAGCCGTTATCCCTATAGTGCGCCAGTAATAGGTACATGCGAGATTATTGCCGCCGTCGCGGCGTGGGAGGAGCAAGTCGTACGAAAAAATGCCTTGAAATTTTTAGGTGAAGACATAAAGGAAATCACACATTACGCGATGTTTTCGTGCCGTAATATTGCCGGAACATCCAAACGCAGCGAACATTCCAAAGGCAATGCAATTGATATTGCCGGATTTACCATGAAAAACGGTGACAAAATTATGGTGTTAGACCACTGGAAAGATCGCGGAAAAAAAGGACAGTTTCTACGCGCTGTTTTCAAAGATTCATGCAAAATATTTAAAGGTGCTATGGGGCCGAACTCCAATGCCGCTCATCGCGACCATTTCCATTTTGATATGGGATCATGGGGTTTTTGCGATTAGTTCTATCTAGCCTAAGATATTAAATCCAAAAAAATATCCCCGCTTGTAATGGCGGGGATAGTTACAGGGAGATCGTTAATTCTTTTAACTTACTTGTCTTTTTTAGCGGCAGGCTTTTTAGGAGACGCTTGCTTTTGAGCTTCAGGCTTTTTCGTTTCCTTTTTTTCAGCAGCAGCCTTATCGGATTTTTTCGTTTCCTTAGGAGCATCAGCTTTTTTAGGAGCAGCCTTCGCCTTTGTTTCTTTGTTTGCTTTTGGTTCTACAGTCGTTTCATCAACAGCCGTGGAGCCTGAGAAACCGGCCATCGGATTATCCATTTCTGCATCCTGGTCAAACATTGTCGGTCCTGAATCCTGACCTTTGGCACTTTCATCACGGTCAACCAGCTCAATAACCGCCATAGGTGCGTTATCGCCATAACGGAAACCAGCCTTTAAAACGCGTGTGTATCCGCCTGATCTGTCTTTATAACGGTCAGCCAGTGTCTCAAACAACTTTTGAACCTGATTTTCATCGCGCATGGTTGCAATCGCCTGACGACGGGATGCCAATGTACCTTTTTTGCTCAATGTAATTAGTTTCTCTACAAAAGGCTTCAGTTCTTTTGCTTTTGGAAGTGTTGTCACAATCTGCTCGTGCTTCACCAATGCCGCCGCCATGTTGGCAAACATGGCCTTGCGGTGTGATGATGTTCTGTTTAGCTTGCGGCCTTTAACTGCGTGGCGCATTTTTTATACTCCTAATATTCTTTTATATCTTAATAAGGGTTATCCATTTTACGTAGAAGCTCGTCAATATTTTCAGGCGGCCATTGGTCAACCTGCATACCGAGATAAAGCCCCATTTGTGTCAAAACTTCCTTAATTTCGTTCAATGATTTACGACCGAAATTCGGTGTACGAAGCATGTCGTTTTCTGTCTTTTGAACCAAATCGCCAATATACACGATATTATCGTTTTTCAGGCAGTTGGCAGAACGGACTGACAATTCCAGCTCATCCACTTTCTTAAGCAGAGCAGGATTAAACGGCAATTCGTCTTCTTTTTCCTCACGAACGGTTTCTTTAGGTTCTTCGAATGTGATAAACACTTGCAACTGATCCTGCATAATGCGCGCGGCGTAAGCCACTGCATCCTCAGGGGAAACTGTTCCGTTTGTTTCCACTTTCAATGTCAGCTTGTCATAGTCTGTAATCTGACCCACACGGGCGTTTTCAACATCGTATGATACTTTACGTACAGGTGAGTAAACGGAATCAACAGGAATAAGGCCGACTGGCGCATCTTCCGGACGGTTCTGGTTGGCAGGGCGGTATCCTTTCCCTGTCGTTACCGTAAATTCCATGTTTAATGTCGCACCCTTATCTAGTGTACAAAGCACCAGATCAGGATTCATGATTTCGATGTCGGCGCCTGCCTCGATCATACCGGCAGTCACTTCACATGGGCCTTCGGCAGCCAAGCGCATTTTCTTCGGGCCTTCATTATGCATGGCGACCGCGATGGCCTTAACGTTCAAAATAATATTCGTTACGTCTTCACGAACACCGTCAATTGTTGAAAATTCGTGGACCACGCCGTCAATCTGGATGGCGGAAACCGCAGCACCCTGTAATGATGACAACAGAATGCGGCGAAGCGCATTCCCTAGTGTCAAACCAAATCCGCGCTCCAAAGGCTCAACAACGACCGTCCCTGTTGTACGTGCGTTTGTTCCGTGCTTCACATCGACTGTGTTTGGTTTAATCAATTCTTGCCAATTTTTCTGTATCAAAGTCTTATCCTCTTTGTTTAATTGTTATTCCGATTACAAACCAGTCCGATTAAACGCGACGGCGTTTACGCGGGCGGCATCCGTTATGCGGGACGCCTGTTACATCCTTGATAGATGTGATTGTAAAACCGATATTCTGCAAAGCGCGAAGGGCGGATTCACGTCCTGAACCAGGTCCCTTAACTTCAACAGATATGGCCTTTACGCCATGTTCCTGTGCCTTACGGCCTGCATCTTCGGCGGCGACCTGTGCGGCGAACGGTGTTGATTTACGTGACCCCTTAAATCCCATTGTACCGGATGTGGACCATGAAATAACATTTCCCTGCACATCGCTGATTGTAATGTGGGTGTTGTTAAATGATGAATTAACGACAGCTTTACCCTCGGAAATATTTTTGGAGGTTCTGCGCGTAACTTTTGCTCTTTGTGGTTTAGCCATTTCTCATACCCTCCTTATTTCTTCTTACCGGCGATAGGCTTTGCAGGGCCTTTACGTGTGCGGGCATTGTTTTTCGTGTTCTGGCCACGAACCGGCAAGCCTTTACGATGACGAAGACCGCGGTAACATGCCATATCCAGCAAACGTTTGATCGACATGGAAACATTACGGCGCTTATCGCCCTCAACTTCATAGTCCTGGTCGATAACATCACGGATTTTTGTCAGTTGTTCCTCAGACAATTCGTTAATACGTGGGTAATCGTCGGCATTTTTCGGCTCATGACCGATTTTTGCCAAAATATCTTTTGCAGATGTGCGACCGATGCCGTGAATATATGTCAGGGCAATGTGTGCACGCTTATTTGTGGGTAGGTTTACACCAGCAATACGAGCCAATTTTACTCTCCTATTTTAACTTAATTAATTTCCAACCGAACCGTAATTCCAGTTCGTAAACCATTAAGGAAAATGCGGAAATAGACGCAAAATTCCCATGCGGTTGCGCGCACATTATAAATATGCGCCTCCCCTGTCAAGTAATTTTTTGATCAAATATATTGACAGAAACCAATTTCTTTTATTTAATTCCATAAAATATAAATAGGTTAAATAATGTCACAATTTCGCCCCCTTCCATATAAAGGTGATCACAATATGGTATTGGATCTCCGTACAGTTGTTTTTAATGACGATAATACACGGATACATAATTGGTTAATCAATCATGACCCCAATTCCGGCACTGCAACGGATAAAATTATATATCTTGGGGAATTGGTGGCCAGAACGGAAAAGGAGTTACGATATCTGCCCAATATCGGCGCGAAAACAGTAAGGGCGGTCAAAGAGTTTCTTTCAAGATTAAGTGATGCGTCGGGACACCATTATCATTTAAGAGAAAGCGACTCACCTGAATTTGAAGGATTTCCTCAGCGCCGCAAACCTCCCTTAAGCAAAGAAAAAATTCTAGAAATCTATGAAATAGATCTTCAAACACCCGATAATGTTATCGGCAACACGCAAAAGCCTGTTAAGTCATCCAGAGTCAGCGAATATCGTCACATTTACACCTCAAATGATTTTCATATCGTTGCGACCCAAGATAAAGGTGAAGGAAAAGTAGATATAACCATTACACTTCCTCAAGACATTTCCAACCTTATCGAAGACGGGCATATAAAAGTGGATGCGACACATTCTCCACAAACAGATATAAGATTCCGTCCAAATTATGAACAATCCATGATGCTATTTTACACGGGTGCAACAAATGTCAGCGCCACAGATATAAGACTGAAATTTGAGTTTAATAAGGCAGATTTACCGCAACGCAAACCGCAACTTTTAAGTCAATTTGCAAAAGTTGCCAATTATATAGTACCGCGTGCCAAACAAAGAATTATTGACAGATATTCACTTCGTTAAAATTTATCCCTTAAGGGACTTTTCGGGTACGAGCCCAAAATAACAATATTTTTTGCGTAAAAGCCCAATTCTTCCATGGCTAGGCATACCGCCTCTTCGCGGGTATGACCTAAAATTTCGCAATAAAACCGCGCGGCATTAAATTGGTCATCGACATAGGATTCCAGTTTGATCATGTTAACACCGTTTGTTGCAAATCCGCCTAATGTCTTATATAAGGCGGCGGGAATATTGCGAACCTCAAACACGAAAGATGTAATAACATCATCTTGGATATCAAATGTTTGGGCGGTCGGAGACAAAATTATAAATCGTGTTTTATTGGATTCATCATCTTGAATGCCGCGCTCAAGAATTTGCAGTCCGTAAATTTCTGCGGCAAGGGCAGAAGCAATGGCCCCCTGAGTCGGATCGTTACGGTCTGCAATTTCCGCCGCCGACCCTGCCGTATCGGCATGGATAACAGGTGTCAAACCATGGTTACGAATAAATTTTCGGCACTGGGGCAGGGCATGAACATGGCTGTGTACATGCGTAAGGCTCTCCAGAGTCGCACCCTTGGGAGCCATTAGGCAATGATTGATCGATAAAAAATGTTCGCCGATAATATGCAGCCCGCTGGTCGGTAATAAATGATGAACATCCGCCACCCGCCCCGCAAGGGTGTTATCAATCGGTATGACCGCCAAATCGGCCTCGCCTTTAATGACAGCCTCAAAAGCATCCTCAAAAGACTGACAGGGGAGTGTTTGTGCATCGGGGTACAATTCACGGCACGCCTGATCGGAGTAAGCACCTTTTGCGCCTTGAAATGAAATTTTCATTTGTTTTTCCACTCGATAATTACTATTAATCTGATACTATATTTAAAAAACCAACAATTAAAAGATTAATCAAGACCATGGCTTCAACTGATTTGGAAAACAATAAAATTTTTGCGGCAATTCTTACCGCCGGTATTGTGGCAATGCTTGCAGGCTTTATTGCCGATATGTTTATTCATGACGAAGAACTTGAGGAAGACGCCTATCCCATAGAAGCTGCAGAGACGACCTCAGGCGGTGCCGCAACTGTCGAAGCCACGGTAGAGCCTGTTGACGAACTTATGGCCGCGGCGGATGCGGTAAACGGAGAAAAACTGGTTAAGGCTTGCGCGGCATGCCATACATTTGAAAATGGCGGTCCGGCAAAAATCGGTCCGAATTTATGGGGTGTCTATGGCGGACCACATGCCCATATGTCCGGTTTTGCCTATTCTGACGCAATGAAAGCGACAAGTGATAAAACATGGGACGTTCAATCCCTTAATGAATTTCTTTGGAAGCCTAAAAAATATATTGAGGGCACAAAAATGAATTATGTTGGGATGAAAAAGCCTGAAGACCGCGCCGATGTTATAAAATATTTGGAAAGTCTAAAATAATTTAATAAGGCTAGCATTTAAATTTAAAGCCCTATGGAGAGGGCTTTAAAGAATTGTATTTACCATAATTGTGAGTTTCAATTGATTGAGTATAGTCCGTCATCTCAACAATATCTTGCCCCATGTTCCAGGCAATTATAGTTACTCCAACTAAAATGCACCCTGCCAATAATACGCCCTCTGCTTTATCTGAAAATTTTTCTTTCATATAAATTCTGCAAAATTTACTAAAGAATTGATATATGGCTATTAATGGATACGAATTTCCAGATTTTCGAAACGACCGAGATGATTTTCAACATCATTTTTGATATCACCAAAACCCATACAAAGTTCTTCATAAGTCATTGCTGATTTTTCCTTAATATCAACGACCAGATTTGTATGATCATGCCATTTTTTCAAAGTCATGCTGTTAATACATTCAACAAAATTATTTGTATTTGCATTATAGTTTCTCATTATCATATCCTCACTTTTAAGTTATCTGATAATGATGATGCTAATGTCGACTTGTAACAAAAATAGTTCATCTTTGTTTCTTTTTGGAAAAAGTTGGTTTCAGTTTTGTAACAAAAATCAAAAAATGAGGGAACTTTTTGGAGAGATACCCAAAATCCGATATAAATTAAGGCATATCAAATATATGCCTTAATATTAAAACGATTTTCTAGCCGCCGGCCCCTGTGGATTGGGATAGCATCAGATAAGGTCGGCGCTCAATCAATTGCGCCTCGAAAGCCTGTGTGGCCGATTTTTCCATTGTTTGGCCGTATTGGTCAATCATACGCTGGATTTCAGGACTCCATTGATTAAAATCCATCCCAAGCAGTTTTTCCCGAACCCGATCGTCAAAAGCCATCCATTCACGAACACCAAGACGCCCGCCGCCGATCTTGGGGACAAGGGCCTGGGTCACAATGAGACGCAAAGATTCCATTAAAGCATAAGCGCGTTCCGTTCTTTCCTCAGGTTCAAAGGTGGAAATCATACGGCGGATCGTTGCCGCCACACCGATTGTATGGGTTGTGGTATAAACCGTGTGACCCGTTTGGCCAGCCTCGATCGCGGCATTGATGGTTTCACGATCACGCGCCTCCCCTACAAGAATAATTTCGGGCTTACGCCGCAGGGCATTTCTCACCCCTTTGTAAAAATCGGGCAGATGGCGCGGGATTTCACTTTGCGCGATGACGGAATGCGGGCTGTTGACATTATCATACGTATATTCAATCGGGGCCTCGTAACTCAAAATTTTACCGCAACCGTTTTTATTTTCCAGACGATGACGAATACCGGCGGCAAGCAATGTTGTTTTACCCGATCCTGTCGGTCCTGTTACCACCACCAGACCCTGACGCGGCGACCAGTTTTTGATAATATCCTCTTCGATGCCGAGTTGGGCAAACGTCGGAGGATCGGACGGGAGGACACGCATCGTAATTTGTACGGAATCACGCCCTTTTGAAAGAATGGCGGTGATATTCACACGAAAACGGCTTCGTGAATAACGGTCAGGCCGGATTTCATAAGACAAGTCAAGGTCAGCGGCAGAAGCCAATTTGGCAAGCGCCTCAGGGCCGTAAATCTTGTGCAGGAATGCGTTTATTTCTGCTGAGTCCAACGGGCGATAGGTTGCAGGATAAAGCCGCCCTGAAATTTCGTTATAAATGGTCCGGTCAGACTGGATCGTAACATCGGACGACCCTTTTGACACACACCACATCAGAAAATCATCAACATGATCCTCGAGAAAACGTACAGGTTCATCCGGCCAGGTTTCGGCCGGACTGTTTTCCCCTTTAATAAGGCTTATCGGCTTACGGGTTGCCATTCATATGCCTCTGTTTTCAACTGTGAAGGGCCGGTAATTTTAACGGCACGGTCACCGACACGCATTTCATCGCCGCCGCCGGTTACCCCGCGGTCAACTTGTAATGCATAAGGGGCGGATACAATATTCATAGATAATAATTTACGATAACGAATCATGCCTGTGTAATCGGCAACGAGTTTATTCAGATCGGCTTGAAAAATTTCATCCGCCTGCTTTACGCCTTCTTCCCAACCTTTGGTCAGATATTCAACCCACACGCGTTTTTCCTCGTTTGTGCGTGGTAATAATACTTGTGGCGGCAATTCGATTTTACCCCATTCACGCTCAAGATAGGCGCGCCAGTTGCGCGGTGTAGATACGATACGGGCGTTACGATTGATGCTGTAGATCTTGTCGGCAACGGCCGCAGTTTGCCCGCCGGTTTCAATCAGTGTCGCATTTTCGCCTTCGGAAATAATCGGAGGTTCGATTAGCAATCCTGACGGGGCGGGAATAAGAAGACGTTTAAAATCATAAACCTGATCAAGAATATGTTCCTTTTTATCAAGTGTCGTGCGGATTTCCTCTGTACGTTTGGCAAGTCCTCCACGTGCGCCATAGGATAAAGCGGCCTGCTTGATTGCATCCATACGGATTTGCGAAGGCTCTATCGCTTCAGCCAAATCTTCCAGAGGGTCGGCATTGGCCGTTTCCTCAATCAGCTCGGGCAAAGACAAAACATCTTGTTGTTCTTCCTGCGCCATGGCTGTTGTTGCCACGAAACAGAGTAAGAAGGCCAGTATTAATCGCATATTATTGGTCATTCCTGTTATTGGCAAAATCTGTGTATCCAATTTCGATCATTCGTGCGGCGGCATCAACTTTCAGGTCGCCTCGTGCGCCCATTTGAACACCGATATTCCGAAATACATTGATAAGGGGTTCATTTGTTGCGGACATTGTCATCAAAATCGGCGTATTAGGCTCGGATCCGATTGTTCCGTATGTATATCCCGACTTACGGGCAAGCTCTTCGACCAAAGGCTCAACAGGGCCAGTCCAATTAAATGTCACTGCGCGCTGTAATTCGGCAGGTGCATCAGGAACGATTGCCGTTGTATCCGTAGGAATTTGCGTACGCTCCATCGCGGACAATGTTTCAAGCGCGCGGCTTGAGCGATCTGCCGCATCTGCCAGCATTAAATCAACCGTATCCGGCTCCGCAACCATTTGCGGTTGGGCATTCGGAACATAGGCGCATGACGTTAGAGCAATAAGAAAAAGAGGGGTATAAAGAATATGTTTCATCGTATTAATAATTTTCAAGCCTTGGAATAATGGTCTCATAAATAAACTTTTACCAGATTATCAACTATCTGGAAAGATTCTGAAAGTCTTTTTATTCCGCTTTTTGCATATAAGCGAAATTTTGGACATTCGGATCTTGTTTGGGTGGCGCCAGAAGTTTTTTATTTTTCATGGCTGCAATGACTTTATAGCGATATTTCCTGCCTATATGCGGTGTGCGGGAATTATACCATTCAATTGCCTTGGGTAAGGATTTTGTCTCGTTCCAGTTTTTCCTGAAAATCCATGCGGCAACATTTATATTTGTACAAGCGTCATCGCGAATCATGCGATGGGCATAAGAGCGAGAAACCCCCCATTCATCGGCCAGAACTTTTGTCCATAGCGTATTGATCTGCATGGGACCAAGGTCGTAAGTCCCATTGGAATTGCGCACCTGCTGGCCCACTTTTCCACCCTCGACATATAAAATTCCAACCAGAACCTGCGGCGGAATCGCGTAATTTTGGGCAGCAACCATCAAACAAGCGGCAAATATATGATTCAACATTCCTTTATCTCTTTACCTATCCGTTGGAAGAGAAGAACGCCATCGGATTGAAATCATCCTCGTCCTCACCCTCACCTGATTTCTTTTCTCCGCCTACATTCTTTTCGGCAGTTTTCTCAGGTTTTGTGTTTAATTTAAATATGTCAGGTTTTGCCACATCCTCATCATCTTTAACGATATCGGCAATGTCAATTTTTTCATCTGCTTTGGAAGCGTCTTCCTTATCCCTCGAGGACGACTTGTCTGTTTGTGGCTTTGCGGCTTTCGGGATTTCGCCTTTGGCAATTCCTGTTTTATCGGCAACAAATACAGTCAGTCCGTGAATTAATGCCAGTCTGTGGTCGCATTCACCCCAAACATCGTCGAATGTACCGCCGCGCTTGGCAACCAGTTCGTAACAGGATGTATAAATTTTCACGACAGAGCGAAACAGTCCGCTTTCCACCGCATTATCCATTCCCAATGCCGGCGCAAGCTGGTCTGCGCGGGTTTTTAAACCATCCACCGCCTCATTAAAGGCCGAAGCTTCGTCTTCATGCAAATTGTGATCGCGAATGACATTCAATAATGGATCACAAGCCTCGATCATGGCTGCCATTTTTGTCGGTTTTGATCCCTTGTCATCTGTCGGTGACACGGAATCGGCAAACGACAGCAATACATCAAACAAATCCGTAAGCGACTGCAAGTTATCCGATGTCGGTGTCTGACCGTTTTTTATATAAAAGTCGGCGATGATCGGCGTAACGATACGGATGATTTTTCCACGGACATTTTCCAGGGTGTAGGCATCACGGATTTCCAGCTTTTTTGTCAATTTGGTGGCAAAATCTACAGATACGTTCAAAAGTTTCGCCAGTTTTTCCGCCTGTACTGTTTGCGGTTCCGGTTCTCCGCCGCTCCAACTCTCAAGTGTTTGAATCGCCACAACCAGAGGAACCCCCATATTGATGAAGAGATCCGCCAACGCCTGTTTATCGTGTTTAGAGATACCCATGAATTCTTATATTTACTTATTATTCCCTTTTATACTATTCCAGTTATATTAACGAAACTTTACCAGTGCAAGAATAATCGAACTTATGCTATGTTTTTTACAAGGTTACGATGGCAATGAAGGCGTTAATTATATATCCCGTGCGGATTTACCAACTGTTTATTTCCCCTGTTTTGGGGCCGCGATGCCGATACAGTCCTACGTGTTCCCAATATATGATAGAGGCGGTTCAAACCCACGGCGTTATTAAGGGCCTATGGCTGGGTATCAAACGGTTATCGAAATGTCACCCTCTTGGCCATCGACATTGGAAAAAAACCAAAGGGTATGACCCTGTTCCCGAAAAGACTAAACCGCATGCGTAGCCTTTATATTCTCATTCCGGTCGTATTTATATTTTTTCATCTGACAGGGTTCGCCTTGGGCGACCTGCTTGGCATGCATGCCAATATTTTCGCGTTTATTATTGTCGGAGCCTTTATTATGGCGATTGATACCATTGGCGATCATGTCTTCCGTCATAAACTGCAATTTTATGTCATAAAACGCACAGACCGTTTCCGCCTGACCGCGTATGCCATTGCAGTGTGGATCGGTCTCGATCTGTTAATGACAGGAATTATGTTCGCCTCTAATCCCGATTATGCCTTGATCGATCTGGTTTATTATATTCGGGCACCCGGACTTTTTATATCGGCGGGATTAATGGGCATTGCAGTATGGTATTCACTGGGCTATGTTCTCTCCGACGGAAAAACCGCAACTCAGGAAAAAAAGCCTGAGGAAACGGCCGATCACTACATAAGACAACGAAAAACATCGGCGAATATTGCCGAACAAAT
>DCKW01000057.1 GCA_002320485.1 Micavibrio sp. UBA1664 | reverse complement strand
CTCATACGATCCAAACCGGTTTTATAGGTTGTGTCTCTCTTCAACGCCTTTTTATACCAGTCATTGGCCGCAGCATTATTATTTTGTTCCTTAAACATGTCACCAATCGTTACAGCCAACGCAGCATTTTCAGGATTAGCTTCAGCCTCCGCAATCATTGCTTGTAACTTGGCCTCGGGACCTGACACTGGAGCTGATTTGTCGGCTACTTGTTGAACCGGTGCTGGTGAATTCAGTGCGACGGCTGAACGTTGGGGAACAACAGTCGGCATAGTTTCAACAGGAGTATCATCTGCCTTGATACTAGCAGATCGTGTTTCAGCCAAAGTTTTTTGCGTGATGATCGGTGTCGGTGCAGTTGCAACAGGCTCGTTACGCAACGTTTTAGTATCAATAGCCAGCATTTCGTCTTTCTCCATCTCAGAGGCGGATTGTGCAGGCATTGAAACTCTTTGGTTAGTAACTGTTTCAGACTGGGATGGCTTATAAGGCTCGTCGGAAACCTTAAAAACTGATGATTGTTTTACCGCAGGAACATCTTGTTTAGGCGGCGCCGCGTTAAAAATGATTTCTTCCTGCTTAATAATTGTCTCACGCTGGACAGGCTTTGCTTCTGTTACATCATCGTTAAGAATTGTAGCTTGCATAGGTCGAGCCGCTGCGGGAAGAGCCGGAGCACCACTTTCTGCACGTTTTAATTTATCTCTTAATTTTTGTGAGGCAGATGTCGGATCAATCACCGTATCTGCAAAAGGTGTAGCATCAGGGTTTATCGTCTGAGCAGGATCAAGTGAGGGAGTAACATTTGTAAATGTATTGCTTGTATTGGTGGGTGCTGTTACAACCGCGCCGCCGCCCATACGCAATTTGGCACTCGCCAATTGGCGACCTGTTAAAGCACGGGTATTTGACGGATCCTTCTCCAATACTTCATTATACAAGGCCATTGCCTCTTCGTAACGGCCTGCACTATATGCCGTCTGTGCCTGTGTAACGCGTGGGTCAACAACAGGTTTTTGAACCTGTTTAGGTGCAGTAGATACCGGGACAGTTTTAGTCGTCACAGGAGCCGGTGTTGAAACAACAGGAGCTTGTGGTTCCTCAATAATGACAGACGATATGTCGGACGTCATTTGCTCATCAGCATCGGTATCTGCATTCGTGTCAACGGAAACATCCATTTTCTCGACATCGTTTTCATCAATAACACTGTCATCCTTGGCGGCATTACGAACGGCTTCCTCGGTTTTCTTGGTGACATCGTCTGCAAGTTTATCCGCATCAACAGGTGCGGGTCCTTCCGTACTTTTCTCAACTGTTTCTTTGACAGCCTTTTCAACGATGGCATCCTCGGCCTCTATCGTTGTATTTTCCTGTTTTGCAGCAGCGCGCGTGTCTTCCGCAACCTTTTCGACGGCCTCGACAACTTCCGTTACTTCGGCTTCAGGCATCTTCATAACATCATTGGCAATCTGGATTTGCTCTGCATCCAAAGGCGGAAGATTTTCCCCATCGACATTTGCCGTGTCATTCAAAGAATCCCGTAGAGGGGCGGCAGTTTGACGCTCAAAATTACTATCAGCTTTCAAATCCATAAGTTCTGCCGTCTCAGCATTTGCGGAATCAGCCTCGGCTTCGCTCTCCAACGCAATTTCAGGCATATCGGCATTTTGCTCATCAACCGCAACATCTGAAACGTCGGTTGTTTCCTCAACCTGTATTGCATCCTCATAAGAAGTCATAAGACTGCTTTGGGGTTCGCGATCGTCTAAAACGATCTCATCATCAGATATGATTTCCGGCTCGCTAGTGTCGGATGACGATTGTGCCAAAGCAAGAGCATCGGCAATTGTGCCCGCAGGTGTACTCGGATCCGTTTCGTTTACTGTCACATCGGCGTTTTCGTCTGCAGCAACAGGAAGCGTATTCGTGTTATCATTTGAAGCAATCGGCGATGTATCGAAATTAAAGTCGTTAACTGTATTATCGGCAACCGGTGTTTGTGTTTCACCCATAATTTCAGCCTTGCGATTGGCCATGTTTGTTTCAAAGGAGTCTACATCCGATCCCCCCATTAACTGTGGCCCGTATGTCACCGCCCCATAGGCAATACCGCCCAAAAGAATGGCAATCAGTCCGTAGCCGACTATTTTACCGGCTCCGCCGCCTTGTTTTTCACGTTTACCGAAATCGGACGCGGTCAACACATGATCTTCATCATCAATTGCAAATCCGTCTTCCTCTTCGCTTTCCATGAGGAATTCATCAAGATTATCAATTTCCTTGTCAAAATCAATTTTCTCCTTTTTCAAGGAGCCTTCATTTTCAGAATTTGACGATGCATCATCAACAGCGTTATCCGCCTGTATTTTTTTCGGTGTTTCGTCATCTTTTTTGTTGATGTCATCAGTCATGATTAATCCCTTTTCTTTTCCTTATAATGTCTGGCATATTTTCCCAGTTAAATTACAGCGTTTGTTTCGTCTTTGCAACGGATCGTTTTAACGTAGTACAAGGCGCAAGCGGCACTTAAAAGATTGGTTGCGATAATGGCGGCGTAAAATCCGTCCGTTCCCATAAAGCCAACGAAAATCCAAGCCGCAGGCAACGCAATCGCAAAAGCACGGATCAAGTTTAGCGTAAGGGATGTTCGCGGCTTTCCTGACGCATTCATCGAGGAGGTAACGACAAGAAACATATTCAATCCCACAAAGGAAAATGGCACAAACCACAAATATCGCATTACGAATTCATGAATTATTACATTATCGGAAAACGCCGTTGCTACGGGTTTCGCAATAATTGCCATACAGATTGCCGCGCCCAGCCCGTAATATACGGCAAATCTTAACCCTTTTTGAATGGCTTCATCCACACGATGCATATATCCGGCACCGTAATTTTGCCCGACTAAGGGTGCAAGACCGCCTGCCAAAGCCATAATTGGAATAAGGGCAAATGCTTCGAAACGGGATACGACCCCGTACCCCGCAACGGCTTCATCTCCTAATGTTGATAAAATCATAGTATATCCATAGGTTATCAAAGGCGTAATCACATTTGCCAAGGCCACAGGAACCGCAATTGCCAGCAGTGGTTTAGAGGCCAATGTCCATGCGTTTCGGCTAAAAATACATAAAGGAGTCAAAACCTTCTCCCTGAAAATCAAGAGAGAAAGCACCACTGCAAAAGCCACGATATATGAAATCAGGGAGGCAATGGCTGCGCCCTGCACTTCCATTCTCGGAACCCCAAATAATCCGAATATAAAAATCGGATCAAGTATGATATTCATAATTGCAATCATCACCATGATAACCGCCGGCCATACCGGATCGCCCATTCCCCTGATTGCGGCATTTGAAACCACAGGCACTGACAAAAAGACCGCACCGACAAACCATATCGGCATATATTCACGGATGTAAGGCATAACCTCCTCCCCTGCTCCCAGGCTGGAAAACAAAGGAACCAACATCATTTGTCCGAATATTGCCATGACTATTGATGCGATCACGACGATGGCAATCCCGATCGTGACGGTTGTTTTAACCTCTTCAAACAACTTCGATCCGACTTTGCGGGAAATAACTGCGCTCATCGCAATAGCCATGCCAAAAACAATATTGAAAAACATTGTCGTAACGGGGAAAGTGTATCCTATTGCCGCAAGTTGCGTTGCACCAAGCTGCCCTATAAAATAAGTATCGGCAAGGGCAAAACTAACGATTGACCCAATCCCGATAATCATGGGTGCAGACATGCGCCACACATGCGACCAGATTGGCCCCTGCGTCAAATCACGTTTGCGGGATGTATGCGGTGATGTCATAGGGCAAATCTCTACGGGTTTTTCAGTGCTTTTGCAACGCGCTCTTGCGCTGCGTTCGCAATATCAAATCGATGAACGAAATCATTCGTTGAAAGGGGTGCCAACATATGCACCTCGACATCCGTACGCCTCGTGTGAGCAAACTGCCATAAGTGCGGCGCCAACTCCATATCACCATACCATGCATACAAATCACGTAAATCACGTCTGTCGGCCGTCACGTCCACACCGTCTGTCATGATATGTTTTATCGCAACAGGCTGAACCAACGCATTATCTATAATGTTATGGTTTCCGCCGGACCCTTTTTCATCCGGGAAGAAAATACCGAGCAGACCTGCCTTGAATTGCATAACGTTATACCCGTCTGTTGAGGTGCCTTCTGGAAATAAAATGATGTCATGATCCTTATTCATGGCATTAGCAATCGCCGTCCTTGATTCAAACAAGGCTGATTTTTCCCGCACAATGAAAATAGTTTTTTGGAGCTTGGCCAGAAAACCGAAACCGGGCCATTTTGATACTTCGCTTTTGGCCACGAAGCATCCGTCCAGTATCGATCCCAATATAATAATATCTAAATACGATACGTGGTTGCACAGATAGATAACGGGATTATTTCGTTTATGCGCGCTTTCACCCTTAATATGAATTTTAATGTTAAAAACGAGACAGCAAAATTTGTGAAACCACATTGTAATATCAAGACGCCGCGTCAAAATATACCAAATGGTATGAACAACAATTAAAACCAATGTACCGATTAGAAATATAACCAGTTTAAGAACCGCCATAAGTGTGAGCAATAATTTATTCACGGCTGAAATCCGCCCCGGTTTTTCGTTCATAATGTTTCATATAGCTTTCGGTAATGAGCGATGTTTTCAAAATAACACACACATCAATCGTATCGAAATCATAATCGATAAACGCGCCATCCCCTATAAACCCTCCGATACGAATATATCCCTTGATTAAAGGCGGAAGATTTCTCAAAACTTTTTTCCCGTCAATATCCTCAGCGGGCATTCTGTCCATTTTCGTATAAACATCCGGTAAGGCCACGGGTCTAAACTCCTCCGGCGCAAGATGCCTGTAATATAGATAGCTTAATTCATCCTTGAAATCGTCGGGATTTGTACCGTGGAAACTGGCACAACCAAACAAAAACTTAACATCATGGAATGCGACATATTCGGCGATACCCTGCCATAACAACTGCAAAACCGCTTTTGTTCTATACTCTTCATACACACAGGAACGCCCCATTTCCAGAAGGCTCTTATTAGTATCAATAAGTTTGGAAATATCAAATTCATCGGATGTGTAAAAGCGCCCTGCCTTTTCCGCCATGTCCTGACGTAACATCCGGTATGTCCCGACAATACGTTTTTGAGGATCGGTAATTTTTTTATCAACAACTACCAAATGATCGGCATAATCATCAAAATGGTCAAAATCGCGTTTCTCGGCTTCTATACGGTCGGTCGGTCTGGCGTGAAATTCTTCATAAAATATTTTATAACGCAGTTTTTGCGCCTCATGAATTTCCTGATCGTTTCGGGCAAGCCGTACCGTAATATCACCTAGAGATATGCCATCGCCATCTAAAATAAAATCATTCATATAATATTAATTGCCCTTTACATACTGTAAAGACACACCTTTGTTATAGTGGATATCGTTTTGGAACAAGATTGCAAAACATGCAAGGTTTATATCCGCAATCATTATAATTTTACAATCCCTAATCTTTTTATATAGCCGGATATCATAATCGTCGATCAGTATAATATAAAGATAACCACCGACAAGCGTTATTAAAATAAATTACCCAAGATTTTCGCCAGATCTATCAAAATTATCGCTTGCAATCAGTGTTCGCTTTGGGTAAAACCTGTCCATCTTGTAAATAAAGATGCGCCCGTAGCTCAACTGGATAGAGCGTCTGACTACGGATCAGGAGGTTGAGGGTTCGAATCCTTCCGGGCGCGCCATTAAGTTTAAGAAAACATCCCTTCCTGCCATATTT
Organism: Micavibrio sp. UBA1664; assembly: GCA_002320485.1. Classification (GTDB taxonomy): domain Bacteria; phylum Pseudomonadota; class Alphaproteobacteria; order Micavibrionales; family UBA1664; genus UBA1664. The sequence continues at coordinate 7,261 of DCKW01000057.1, read as the reverse complement.
ATATTTTACACAAACCCATCTACCAAAGTGGTTTGATAGCTTTAGTTTTCTGCCCGAAATCGTAAAATCGGACGTGACATATTTTTAAGTCTTGATATAAAAGACAGTATGGAAGCCATTAAAAAAGATAAAAATCAACAAATCAACATAACCCTGCCTGATGGAGCCGTTCGCGAATATACGGCAGGTACGACAGGTATGGAGATTGCGGAAAGTATTTCCAAATCCCTTGCCAAAGCCTGTGCCATGATTGAAGTGGACGGACACTATCGCGATTTATCCCGTCCGATTGAAAAGGATGCCTCCATACGCCTGATCAAACGCGATGATAAAGAATCCCTTGAATTCATTCGTCACGATTGCGCACATGTTCTTGCCGAAGCAGTTCAGGAACTTTATCCTGGAACACAAGTTACAATCGGGCCTAATATTGAAGACGGTTTTTTCTATGACTTTGCTCGCAACGAGCCTTTTACGCCTGAGGATTTACCTAAAATCGAGGCAAAAATGAAAGAGATTATCGCACGCGGCAATCCTTTCGTGAGAGAGGTATGGGAGCGTAACGATGCCATCGATTATTTCCGAAACAAGGGTGAAAATTATAAGGCGGAAATCATCGAAGACCTGCCAGAGGATCAGACAATCACAATTTACCGTCAGGGTGATTGGCTGGATTTATGCCGCGGCCCGCATATGCCCACCACTAAAAATGTCGGTACTGCATTCAAATTAATGAAGGTTGCGGGCGCATATTGGCGAGGCGATTCAAACAAGGCCATGCTGACACGGATATACGGGACCGCTTGGCATACACAGGCAGAACTGGATGAGTACCTCACTCGTCTGGAAGAGGCGGAAAAACGCGACCACCGCAAACTGGGAAAGGAAATGAATCTTTTCCATCTGCAGGAGGAGGCTCAGGGATCTGTTTTCTGGCATCCTAAAGGGTACACTATATACAACGCCCTCGAGCAATATGTACGTCGCCGATTGAAGGATGACGGATATCAGGAAGTCCGCACACCGCAATTGATGCATTCCAAATTTTGGAAACAATCAGGGCATTGGCAAAAATATCGTGGAGATATGTTCGTGGTTCCGGATTGCCTGCAGGAAGGAAAGGACGACGAGGACGTAAAAATCGAAAAAGGCGCAGACTGGCTTGCGTTAAAACCGATGAACTGCCCTGCTCACGTTCAGATATTTAATCAGGGCATCAAATCTTATCGTGACCTGCCCATTCGCCTGTCCGAATTCGGATGCTGCCACAGAAACGAAGCGCATGGAGCATTACATGGTTTGTTACGTTTGCGACAGTTTGTGCAGGATGATGCGCATATATTCTGCCGCGAAGATCAGATATTGTCCGAGTCCATTAAGTTTTTCACACTTGTTCAGGCTATGTATAAAGATCTCGGCTTTAACAATTATAAAATCACGTTTGAAACCCGTCCTGAGATGCGGGTGGGCTCCGATGAAATATGGGACAAGGCGGAAGCAGCACTGGAAAACGCGTTGAAAGAAATGGGCTTTGAATATGAAGTGTGCGAAGGTGACGGCGCTTTTTACGGGCCCAAAGTTGGATTTATCATCCGTGACGCGATCGGCCGAGAATGGGGTTGCGGAACATTACAACTGGATTTCAACCTGCCCGAACGTCTGGATGCGAACTACATTGGTGAAGACGGCAATCGCCATCGTCCGGTAATGTTACACCGCGCGGCTCTAGGTGCGTTGGAACGTTTTATCGGCATTATGATTGAAAACTATGCCGGAAAACTGCCGCACTGGCTGGCTCCCGTTCAATGTGTGGTCGCCCCGATTACGGATGAGGCTTCTGACTATGCCACGACAATCATGGAGACTCTGAAAAACAAGAGCCTTCGTGTTGAAACTGATCTTAGAAATGAGAAGATCAATTATAAGATACGCGAGCATTCTGTGGCAAAGGTTCCCTATATCTTTGTTGTCGGCAAGCGTGAAATGGAAGACGGCACCATTGCCATTAGAAAGCTGGGATCGCAAGATCAGACAATAATGTCCGTAGAGGATGCAGCCGCAATGTTATCTGAAAGTTGTGAGGCACCTTATTAATGCTCATTGTTTACGGCATTAAAAATTGCGACACCATGAGAAAGGCCTTGCGTTGGCTTGATGATCATCACATTGATTATCAAGTTCACGATTATAAAAATAAGGGTATTGATTTGGACATTCTGAAAAAGGCGATGGATATTCACGGCTGGGAAAATGTTATTAACCGTAAAAGTACAACGTGGCGCCAGATTCCTCAGAAAGAACGCGATTCAATGTCTCGTGAACAGGCTGAATTGCTTGCCGATGCAAAACCTTCCGTTATTAAACGTCCGATCATTGCCAAAGGGGATGACATTCTGATAGGCTTTGATACAGATACATATTCAAACATATTGCTATAAAGGATTATTATGACACCACAGGAAATTGCCAAAGTTCAAAACTATCTTCAGAAAAAATTCGGATTGCCGGATTTAAGCTTGCGGATGCGCAAAACCGGCGATTCGGTAGAAGTGCTGTTGAAAGGTGAGTTTTTGGGCGTCATTTATAAAGACGAGGATGAAGGCGAAATCTCGTATGATTTTAACATGGCCATTTTGGATATTGATATAGAGGAAGCCGCATAGAGCGGGGCTTTTTACTTGATAAAAAACAGGCTCCCTCTTTATTATTTGCGGATGATTAAATAAAATTTTAGGAAATCTTAATCTTTTTTGGTATAATGGAAAGGTAAATTTATGCATGCAAAAATAAAGGGGACTGCTTTGATAAGCCATAACGCACAATTGAGAGCTTTACTATTTGCATGTATGCTTGCGACCGCTCTTTTCGCACCTGCCTTTAACGGCCACTCACAGGCACAGGATGCCCAAACCACTCCGCAGCAAAGTTCCCGACCAAAACCACAATTGGTTGAGATAAAGCTTGATGAGACTAATTATGATCAGTCTGCAAAAAATATTGTAAAAGCTATGGTCAATGATGCCTCGGTTACAGAACTTACTGACTCCGATTTTAATGCACGCTTTATTCCTATCCAGTCCAAAGAAAGTAATGAAAGGTTTATTTTTGCTATTTTTGAAAATCCCGAATTCGGTGGTTGTTACGCACGCGGATGTATGACTGTTATTTATAAAGGAAATTCCGAAAACCAATGGCAATCTGTTTTTTCAGCCTATGTAATTAGAAGTTTTTATGACCAAACCTCTAACATAGACAAGCCAGCAAATTTGATTTTTTCATCCAATGTTGATAATTCTAACCCGGGTGTATGGATGTGGAATGGTAAACAATATGTAATAGTGAATAAACAATGAAAAACACATATTTTTTAATTTTAACTGTATTAATTTATTGTTCGTTTATCAATGCAGGCGCACAGGCACAAAGCTGTTCTGCTGGTTATGACTGTAGTAAAAGAGGCGTTGGGGACCCCGCAGGTGCTTCCTGTGGAAATGCCGATTGGGAAGCCAAGTTGGTCGGGCAAGAAAGCGGTGGTAGTTATACAATAAGTGCGCCAAACTCCAGTGCGCGTGGACGCTATCAATTTATTAATGATACTCGACAAGGTATTTCCAATAATTTTGGATTGCCTTGCGGTGGTAACAATGCAAGTGATAAAGCAGGTTTCGACAATTGCCCTGGCTTACAAGATGACTACTTTCGAGCATTGGTCCAAGAAAATATGAATGCTTTAAAGACAACTTGTGACAACTATTGCGGTACAATGCACGGTGGTATTGAAGTCACAATGTCAGGATTACTTGCTATGGCGCATAATGTAGGCTCCACATGCGCACGTCAATGGGCGGAAGGCGGGGAAGGCAATATGACTAAAATTGTTGCAGCAGGGCAGCCTCCATGTCGTGATGCTAACGGAACAAATGCGGTGGAGAAATATGCCGCTGCAATGGGAGGATACGGAATAGGAAGTTATTCCGCTGATCCAAATTGTGGTTTCGGTTATACACCTGGCGCTGCAAACCCAATGGCTTTTCAAGGACCCGGATCTGTTTTAGCTTGTGATGAAACAATTCTTGAAGAAAACAAGGTTATTGAAGACACCCTGAACGAGGTAAATGCCGAAATTGCCAAGGCTGCTATTCAACCCCCTACCCCCGTTGAACAGATGACATGTCTTGATCAGCAACTGAGAACGCTTGATGCCGCCGGCGATATCCACGCCACGCCGGGCAAGACTTTAAGTCAAAGCACGGCTGGAGGTCCAAAGTTTGCTGATTTAACTTACAAGCAATTGGAAACCCAGCTTTCGGGACTATTAGATATTCCCGGGTCTATTTCCGGCGCAATCAATAATTTGTGGTCTGGGATAGCCGGCTCCCTTAATCCGACAAGTCTTGTCGGCGGTGCCGGCGGTGCGTCAGGCGATTGTGACATGATGGAACAGACATGGATGCTAAACCAATGCGTAGAGCTTCCGCAAATTCCATCCCTAAATGATGTGATCAGCGGAAAAGTGTCCGAACTGTCGGGAGCCATCGCCGCCGCCCCAGAACGGATGATTGAAAAAGTTTGCTCTTCCGCAAGCGGATTATTGGGAGGAAGCGTGGGAGATTTCAACTCTGCTATTACGGATGCTGCGAATGACGCAATGTCACCAATAACAGATGCAATCCCCTAGAAAACATGAGTAGAACGGATGTGTTGCAATAAGGATATGAAAAAGATGAATATAGTAAAAACTACTACATTAGTTTGCCTGTTAACCATGACCGCCTTAGGCGGAAGTCATTCTGCCAAGGCTGACGCAGGTTTGTTGGGATGCGATCCAAAGGTTTTGGAAAAAAATAAAATCATCAAGGACGCCTTGGATCAGGTCAATGCCGAGATTGCAAAAGCATCAATTACGCAGCCGACCCCGGTGGAGCTTATGACATGTGCGGATCAACAAATGGAATTGGTTAATAAAGCCGGTAATATCCATGCCAACCCAAATGGGGATATAAATTCCTCTATGACGCCTTTCGTGAAAACACCTATGATTAATGATATCAATAATTTTTTGAGTGGGGCCAGCGCATCGATTAATTCCATTGCAAACGCCATCAGTACGAGTTTTAGCGATATTGTAAGCAGTTTTACAGGGAGCTTAGGCGGTCTTTCTGTCGGTGATGCACCAACAACCGATTGTGATATGATGGAACAAACATGGTTATTAAACCAATGTATGGAAGTACCGGAAATTCCTTCTTTGAGTGAAATATTAAATAATAAAGTCGCCGAAATAACAACATCATTAGGCGCGGCGGCGGACCCCGAAAGATATATCGAACAGGTATGTAATGCGGCAGATTCAAAAATCAAAGGCTATTTTGGCGATTTGAATAAAGCCTTGGATGATGCGGCCAGTGATTCATTGGATCCAATTATTGATAAAATTCCGTAAATTAATGAAATCGCGATAACGATTTCAATTTTACAAATTGCGTTAGAATAGACAGAACCTGTGTTTTGTCTATTTTTTCATGACTTTGCTGTTTATAAGATTCCAGATTGGACAGAATGAGGCGCATATCTTTTATAATTGCGTCTTCGGCTTGTTTTCGTTGTTTTTTTGAAGTAAATATTCTTCTCATGATCCCTAGATTAACAAATAATGATTAATAAAGCCTGACCTTTTAATGATTGATTTGATGTATACAACACTCACCCGTCTTTCATGGCCTTGTTTACGCATTTTGCCATGGACAAGATTACGAAAAGGTAAAGAAATAAAGGGCAGAACCGAAGAGCGCTTTGGAAAAACTAACACCCCCCGCCCTCAGGGTAAAATTATATGGATACATGCCGCCAGTAATGGCGAGGCTTTATCGGCCTTGCCTCTTGTCAATTACTTAATAAATCTTCCCTCTGCGCCGACGATCCTGATGACAACCATGACGGTTACCGCCGCCAGTCTTATCACACAAAGAACAAATTCTGATAATGTCATCCATCAATTCATCCCCTATGATCATCCCGCGTGGATAAAAAGATTTCATGCGCACTGGTCTCCCGATATGGTTGTATGGATTGAATCCGAACTATGGCCAAATCATCTCAAAGCTATTCAATCATTAAAAGTTCCGGCCGTTCTCCTTAACGCAAGACTGTCCGACAAATCATTACACAGATGGCACCATGCCTCGCAATGGTTCAGAAATTTAATGAACACTTTTACTATCATATTGGCGCAAACAGAGCGCGATAAGAATAACATTGAAAGCCTTGGCGTAACAAATGTCAGCGTAAAAGGTAATCTCAAGGATTTATCTTTGCCGCTTCCGTTTGATGAGTTTGCTTTGCAAGATTTAAAAAACTGTATCGGCAAACGCCCCACCCTTCTCTATGCCAGCACGCATGATCCGGAAGAAGAAGCCGCCTGCGAAATCCATTCGAAACTGAAAGCGAAATTTCCCGATCTTTTAACGATTATTGTTCCCCGTCATCCTAAACGGGGTCATGACATCGCACTGACATGCAAAAACAATGGCTATGATGTGGCATTAAGATCTCTCAAAATGTCACCTCAAATCGCAACCGATATATATATTGCCGACACGCTTGGTGAACTGGGTGTTTTTTACAGTCTGTGCTCAATTACATTTATTGGAAATTCTTTAGGATGCAAGCCAGGCGGTGGTCACAATCTTCTAGAGCCGGCATGGTTTGATTGCGCCATTGTCAGTGGTGACGATCTTCACAATTTTTCGGTACTAGCACAGGAAATGCCTGAGGTTAATGCGTGTAAAATCATTCATGATAAAAATGATTTATATACAACTTTAAAAGTATTGCTTGAAGATATTGCTCTTCAAAACACATTGGCTTCAAATGCTTTAAAATATGTGGCATCCAAGCAGGAATCCGGTTTAAAGGAGATTATCAAAGCGATTCAGCCATCTTGTAAAAGTGCAGGATTGCTATAGGTTATTATTAATATGCAAAAGCTTAAAATCCCGCACTTTTGGTATTCCAATGATGAAGATACAACCTCGCCGTTGACAGCAAAAATCCTATATCCTTTTTCAATATTATATCGCGGTCTTGCCCGCCTCGACAGGGTCGTAACTTTAACACGCAAATCCCCTCTTCCTGTCATTTGCATCGGAAATCTGACAATGGGCGGTGCGGGAAAGACGCCTACGGCACGTGCCATTTTGGAACTTGTGAAAGAGCATGGAAAATTTGCAACGCCATGTTTCCTGATGCGCGGGTATGGAGG
>DCKW01000022.1 GCA_002320485.1 Micavibrio sp. UBA1664 | reverse complement strand
CGTATTACAACAACAGGGATTGGGGCAAACACAGGATTTACAACGGGCGTTGGACTGGTATAGGCGTGCGGCACAACTGGGTCACCCGGAAGCGCAATATAATCTTGGTATTGCTTATATTGAAGGTGTCGGAACACGATATAATCCGAATATGGCGGCGGCTTTTTTTCAACGTGCCGCTCTGTCCGGCATTGTCGAGGCCGCCTATAATCTTGGTCTGATTTTAGAAAACGGATTACTGGGTGAGGTACGGCCGGAGGATGCATTGAAATGGTATCGTGCTGCCGCCGACCGTGGAAGCGCAGAAGGTGCCGAAGCATTAAAAGTGCTGGCGCAGCGTATGAATATACCGGCAGGTCAGGCGGGTTTAACCGAGGACGGCGAGTCTCTGTCCGTTTATATGCGCCCTGCACGTGGCACAAACTCCGACGCCACGCAACCACAAACCACACTTGCCAATGATGTCGGCGATAACGTATCGCTCGGCGCCCTTGTCCCGTCGGCAGAACAAATCATGATTGCGCAAATACAGGAACAATTGCGAAAAAATCGACTGTATAACGGCCCGCAGGACGGTATTGTTGGCGCCGGTACTGTCGATGCGATTAAGGCTTATCAAACACGTGAAGGACTGGATGCGACAGGTATGCCGACGCAGGATCTTCTCGGTTACATGCTTCAGCAAGGCACGGGATAATTTAATTGATAAGCTTCTATGGTACTAAAAAAAGGGGCTGTGAAGCCCTTTTTTGTTGTTCTATTTTTTACGTTTACGGGTTTTAGGTTTGATTTCCTTGGTTTCCGCCTCTATGTCTTCGTGCTCCAGAATTTCCATTTCCGGATGCACGGACGGGCCTTTGTCAATCAATTCTTCCAGCTTTTTCTCCGTACGTGAACGGGTAAGGATATTCACTTTTACCCCTTCCTGACGAAGCAGAAAATATTGCTGCAAAATGGACAATGTATTACTCCACGACCAGTAAATTACCAATCCGACCGGAAATTTGGCCAGAATAAACGTCATATAATACGGCATGGCCGCCATCATAAAACGTTGAGTTTTGTCTTGCGGTGGAGGCGACAGTCGTTGTTGCAATACAAGTGTAACAAACATAATCAAGGGCCACGCCCCTAAATGCAGGAATGACGGCGCATCCCAAGGAAATAGTCCAAATCCTTCAAACAAATTGGTGGGGTCCTTTTCGGACATATCGTTAATCCATCCCCAAAATGGTTCGTGGCGCATCGCAATGTTCACATAGAACACCTTGTACAGCGCAAAGAAAATTGGAATTTGAATGAGCATCGGGATACAACCCGCGATAGGATTCACGTTCTCGCGCTGATATAATTCAAAAATAGCCTGTTGCAGTTTTTGACGGTCGTCACTGTATTTCTCGCGAATTTCGATCATTTGCGGTGTGACCTTGCTCATTCTAGCAAAGGACCTGAATGATTTTTGTGCCAGCGGAAAAACCGCCAGACGGATCAATACCGTGAAGATTAACAGGGCGATCGCAAAATTTCCTGTCTTGCTGTCCAGAAAGGTCAAAACTTCATAAAACGGGCGAGTCAGGAAATAATAAATCCCAAAATCAACCGCCAGATCGAAATGCGGAATGCCGTATTGAGTGGCATAATCTTCCAACATATTGACAATTTTCGGTCCTGCAAAAAATTCGACCGGAACCGTAATTTGTTCGCCCGGCTGCAAGGTGATGGCAGTTCCCTTCATATCCGTCTGATAATAGGTCAGGTCTTTGGCTTTGGGGGTTCCGGTGAAACGAAATTCGACATTATCAGTGTAATCCTTACCCGTTGTCAGCGCGGCCAACCAGTATTTGTCTGTAAATCCGATCCAGCCTTCATTAGCGCTGTATCTTTCGTTTTCCTGTTCATCAAGATCTTTGTAATCGACCTCGTGCAACTCGTCACCGACATAGCCGATGGGCCCTTCATGCAGGATAAAGGCTCCCGTCATGTGTTCGGGAAGGCCTGTGCGTCCGATCAAGGCAAACGGGTAAACCGTAATCGCCTTTCCTGTATTGTTATGCAACGATTGACGGACGGAAAACATGTATTTGTCGTCCAGTGAAATTTGATTTGTAAAATCGATGCCTTGTCCGTTATTCCATGTTAAGGTGACATCCCCACCTGCGCCCAGACTATTGCCGTTGCTTTGCCACCGTGTTGTTTTGTCAGGCATGGTCAGACTGGGATCTTGGGACAACCATCCGAATTCACTGTAATAGGCATGGGGGCCTGAAACAGGATTTAGAAGATCGATCATTTCATCGCCTTCCGGCTCCGTCATATAGTTTTTCAGGGCCAGATCGTCAATGCGTCCGCCTGTCAGATTTAGGCTTCCTTTCAAAGTATCGCTTTCAATGGAAATACGGTTTGCCGATTGTTGTAAGGCTTCACCACGGGTGAGGGGCTCCATCTCCGCAACGGTTGGCAAAGCCTTGCCTTCCGCGGCCAGTTTGGCCTCTTCCATGCGCTTTACCTTTGGCTGGTAAACAAAAAAATCATAACTAAGAAACAACCCGATGGCACATATTATAAATATGATGAGATTTTGTTTGTCTTCGGGATGAATTTTTTTATGTTTACCGTACATCATCGATTTTTGTCTTTTTCCAGTTTAATTTGTTCGGCAATATTCGCCGATGTCTTTCGTTGTTTTATGTAGTGATCGGCCGTTTCCTCAGGCTTTTTTTCCTGACTTGCGGTTTTTCCGTCGGAGAG
>DCKW01000067.1:39451-40894 GCA_002320485.1 Micavibrio sp. UBA1664 | reverse complement strand
TAACGATGCTTATAACGTTATTAAAGCGCACATTAATACCCTTGATATTATCTATAAAAAATCACTGAACGATACCGCACACAAGGATGTTCTGAACAGCCTGATCAAAGAATTAGGTGAAGCTTGCGACCGTTATAACACTAAGCATACTATAACCAGACAATCGGCCTGACAGGGCTTTTGATCTTAAATCGGTCTTGCCTCCGCAATTAAATGCAGGTGATCGTTAATTTCATCATTTAAAGGCATTTTTGTTTGTGCGCCCACACCTCTGCATGCCAGCGTTCCTGCAATGGAAGCACGGCGCAACGTTTCTTGTAAAGACAGTTTTTTAAAGACGCCTGCCGCGAACACACCGCAAAATGTATCCCCCGCCCCGGTTGTATCGACAAGGTCCTCACCTAAATCATGGGCATCAATCATCCAGCCCGATCCATCGGGTTTAACGGCAATACAGCCCTTTGGCCCCAACGTCATAATACACGTCAGATCACAGTTTTTTGCCAATTTTGATGCCATGGATATGGCGCTGTCCTCTATTTTGAGGCCCATTTTTTCCGCCATTTGCCGTCCCTCAATCTGATTGACGATCAAATAATCAAGATCATTTAAAACTTCCAGAGGAATGGAGCCGGCAGGTGCCAGATTCAAAATTGTTTTACCGCCCGCAGATTTTGCACGATGGATAACATCCCAGTTTTGATCTGCGGTAACCTCCATCTGCATCAATATAACATTATCTTTTCCCAATATTTCATTCGGAACCTGCTCGGCACTGGTCAGGTGGTTGGCACCGGAAGCCACAACAATCTGATTATCACCTTTGGCATCAATTGTAATGAAAGCCATACCCGTCGGTTCGTCATCTGACCGTGCAATCCCAGACGTCATGACTTCATCACGTTTCAATGTGTTTAAAATTCGCGTACCGAAACCGTCATCCCCGATTTGCCCGACCATTGCGGTCTTAACCCCTGCGCGGGCACAGGCCACCGCTTGATTACACCCTTTACCTCCGGGTAACCAATCATATGTTGATGTTAAAACAGTTTCCCCGACAACCGGTTGACGCTTCACCTTCATAATCAGGTCAATATTTAATGACCCGAAAACAATTACCATGCTCATAAAGTTTCCTTTTTCCTTTAACACGCGGTGAAATCCTTTTATAGTTTTCGCCATGCGATTTAACTATTCTGCCCATTTTGCCGAAATATTGCAATCCACACATTCTGAAGGCCGTTATCGGGATTTTATTCCTTTAAAAAGACAGTCAGGCCGTTTTCCGTCTGCATCAGCCACTCTACCCAACGGGTACATAAAGGATGTTACGATCTGGTGCGGGAACGATTATCTTGGCATGGGACAACATCCGAAAGTGTTATCGGCAATGCATAATGCCCTCAACGAATATGGCGCGGGCGCGGGCGGTACACGCAACAT
>DCKW01000067.1:0-39063 GCA_002320485.1 Micavibrio sp. UBA1664 | reverse complement strand
AAAGAGGCCGCGCTTGTTTTTACTTCAGGATTTACAAGTAATGAAGGAAGTCTCGGCGCGATTATACGCCTGCTTCCTTCCGACACGATCGTATTTTCGGATGAGCTTAACCATGCATCCATGATTATCGGCATACGCAACGGTCAAAAACAAAAACATGTGTTCCGGCATAACGATATCGACCATCTGGAACAGTTGTTAAAGGCGGCCCCTGTTGCCGCGCCTAAGTTGATCGCGTTTGAGTCTGTATATTCCATGGATGGCGACATTGCCCCTATTCCGGATATTATCAATTTGGCCAGAAAATATAATGCCATGACCTATCTGGATGAAGTGCACGCAGTCGGCATTTACGGTAATCGAGGTGGCGGCATAGCTCAACAGCTAGGTCTTATGGATGATATAGATATTATTGAAGGCACATTTGGTAAGGCCTATGGCGTAATGGGAGGGTTTGTCACAGGATCGAAAATTTTGATCGAAACAATCCGTTTGCATGCGCCCGCCTTTATTTTTACGACCGCTCTGCCGCCTGCTGTTGTGGCAGGATGTCTGGCGAGTGTCGAACATTTGAAAATCTCTCAAACCGAAAGGCAAACATTATTCGCTAATACAGCTTATTTTAAGTCATGTATCGCAAAAACCGATATGCCTGTATTGGCAGGTGACAGCCATATTGTACCGTTAATTATCGGCGATGACACATGTTGCAAAATGGTTACCAAGCTATTATTTGAGGACTATGATATTTATGTTCAGCCGATCAATGCCCCGACCGTTCCGAAAGGAACAGAGCGTTTGCGCCTGACCGCCACCGCCGCACATACGAAGGATCATATCAATATTTTTATGGATGCCCTCAATCAATTATGGGCCAGCCACGAATTCCAGAATGTCATGAGAGCTTGAAAAAAGCGGTTTAAACCGCTTTTTGAATGTGAGTTATTCCACCCATGTATGGTTTTAAGGTGTCGGGCACGATGATGGATTGCGTTGCCTCGTCCCAGTAATTTTCAATGACCGCAACAAGTGTGCGTCCGACCGCCAGCCCAGAGCCGTTCAAGGTATGGACGAATTCGGTTTTCTTCTCACCTTGCGGACGGTAACGCGCATTCATGCGGCGTGATTGAATATCACCGCAGTTGGAACAGGATGATATTTCGCGATATTTCCCTTGTGCAGGAACCCACACCTCCAGGTCATATGTTTTGCGCGCGGCAAATCCGATGTCCCCACTACATAAAACCACCTTACGGTATGGCAAATCAAGCTTTTGTAAAATCGCTTCGGCACATCCTGTCATACGCTCATGCTCTGCGTCACTATCTTCGGGCTTGGTGATCGATACCATTTCCACTTTATAAAATTGGTGCTGGCGAATCATGCCGCGCGTGTCGCGCCCTGCCGATCCGGCTTCTTTACGGAAACAGGGGGTATAAGCGGTAAAACGCAACGGTTTGTCAAAATTTTCCAATATTTCTTCACGAACCAGATTTGTTAAAACCACTTCGGAAGTCGGCAATAACCAGCGCCCGTCAGTTGTTTCAAACTGGTCATCCTCGAATTTAGGCAATTGCGTGGTTCCGTACATTACATCCGATGACACCAATAGCGGCGGTTGAATTTCGGTATAGCCGTGCTCCTCAGTATGCGTGTCCAACATCAGTTGTGCAATCGCACGGTCAAGTTTTGCCAACGCCCCTTTCAATACAACAAAGCGTGTTCCAGCAACTTTCGCGGCCACTTCAAAATCCATCATCCCTAAACGCTCGCCGATTTCGACGTGATCAGGATGATCTTTTACGATTTCCGGTGTGTCCTTGAATTTGGATATTTCAACATTATCATCTTCGTCCTCACCATCGGGAACGGATGGGTCCAACTGGTTGGGGATCGACGACAGTAAGGCTGTCATATTTTCGGTCAGATCGCGTTCCGCCTGCTCCAGCTCAGTCATTTTGTCTTTCAGGCTCGCCACCTCTGCCATTATGGTATCGGCATCCCCACCTTTAGCCTTAATTAGCCCTATTTCCTTTGATTTCGTATTCCGTTCGTTTTGAATATCTTGCAATTGCGTCTGAACGCTACGCCGCTTTTCATCCAGTTCCAAAATTTTCGGCGTTTGTGGTGAAAGCCCGCGACGAGCCCAGTTAACATCATATTCTTCGGGACGCTGGCGGATATCTTTTAAGTCGAACATTCATTTCTCTCTTTTTAATAAGTTTTATGATGTTAAATAAGCATAATCAAAATTCTTACGCAATGCCTCATCGACCATATCCATGGTAATGGCAGGGTTTATTTGCGTGATTGAGGTAATACCATGGTTGGAAATTCCGCACGGAACGATACCGTTAAAATGGGACAAGTCAGGCTCTACATTTATTGCAATGCCATGAAAGGTAATCCAGTGGCGAATACGCACACCGATAGCGGCGATTTTTGACTCCGTTTTATCAGGCATTACCACCCATATTCCGACACGCCCTGCACGGCGTTCGCCCTTGATATCGAATTCAGCTAAGGTACGGATAATCCATTCCTCAAGCATCCAGATATATTTTTTAATGTCAGGGGTTATCATTTGGTTTTTCAAATCCATCATCACATAGGCAACACGTTGCCCCGGCCCGTGATAGGTGTATTCGCCACCCCGCCCTGTTTCATAAACCCGAAACCGTGGATTAAGCAGGTCTTTTGTATTGGCACTTGTGCCCGCAGTATATAATGGCGGGTGCTCCAGCAACCAGATTTGATCGGTGGCTTTACCATTCTTTATGGCGGCCACGGTCTCTTCCATGTCATTCAGACATGATGTGTATTGTTGAAATCCTTTGTCAAAAAATTGCATAGAGCCTTTTTAATACACCATTGCAAAATTATCCAATCTCTTTTATACCTAGCCGATCTACTATCTTGGTGTGCGATCGTGGCGGAATGGTAGACGCGCAGCGTTGAGGTCGCTGTGGGCGATAAGCCCGTGGAAGTTCGAGTCTTCTCGGTCGCACCATTGATATCTTGAGGGAACTTACTCTTTATTCATACCGTATGTATTGCGGGAGAAAGCAATGACAGAAGAAAAAAAAGCCGTTTTGTATCGTATGGTGATGCAAAACCATATATGTCCGTTTGGGATAAAATCGAAAGATTTATTAAAACGCGAAGGTTATCAGATTGAAGATCACCATCTGACAACGCGCGAGGAAACAGATGCCTTTAAGGCCAAACATAAGGTTGAAACAACACCCCAAACATTCATAGAAGGTCACAAAATCGGCGGGTATGATGATTTACGCGCCTATTTTGGCAAAGAGCGTAAACAAACAAATAAAAAAACATATCAACCGGTGATAGCGGTTTTTGCCATGACATTTTTGATGGCCATTGCTTCGATCTGGATGATGAGCAACAGTTTCTCCCTCATTCCAATTGCCGAGATGTTTATTGCATACAGTATGTGTGTCCTAGCCATTTTGAAATTGCGTGATTTGTTTGCCTTTACCAATCAATTTATCACTTATGATTTAATTGGCATGCGATATGTCCCCTACGCCTATTTTTACCCGTTTGCCGAGGCTTTTGTCGGTATCGGCATGATTGCCGAGGTTTTAACACCCGTAGTATCCGTGATTGCCATCTTTATCGGGTCTGTCGGCGCACTCTCAGTGATTAAAGCGGTGTACATCGATAAACGCGATTTGAAATGCGCATGTGTCGGCGGTAATAGCAATGTCCCTTTGGGTTTCATTTCCCTGACCGAAAATATCATGATGGTGGTCATGGGTGTATGGATGATATTCAAATTATTCTATGTTTAAAATTTATTGCTCTGCAAAAGGTTTGCCCTGTTGTTTTTGACTATGAAATAGGCATATTAGTGCCATCAAACAATAGAGGACGAATATGGACAAGGCATTAGAACAAGCGGCACTGGATTATCACAAATTTCCGACCCCCGGTAAAATTGCAATTCAGGCAACAACCCAACTGACCACTCAACGTGATCTTGCGCTCGCCTATTCCCCGGGTGTGGCGGCCCCATGTCTGGAAATTGAAAAAGACCCGATGACGTCTTATGACTACACATCGCGTGGTAACATGGTTGCCGTTATATCCAACGGAACCGCCGTATTGGGATTGGGGGATATCGGGGCCCTTGCTTCCAAACCTGTGATGGAGGGAAAATCCGTATTATTTAAAAAATTTGCGGCTATCGATTCTATCGACATCGAAATTGATGAGACGGACATTGATGCCTTTTGCGATACAGTCGCACGCCTTGAACCGTCATTCGGAGGGATCAATCTTGAAGATATTTCCGCACCCGCATGTTTCGAGATTGAAAAACGTTTGAAAGAACGCATGAATATTCCGGTTTTTCATGATGACCAACATGGGACGGCAATTATTGTCGGTGCTGCCTTTAAAAACTGGATCAAGTGGTCGGGCCGCAATATGCAGGATATCAAGTTAGTCGCCAATGGCGCAGGTGCATCCGCCCTATCCTGCCTTAAGATTTTGAAAGCCTTGGGATTACCCAAAGAAAACATCATCGTCTGCGACCGTAAGGGTGTTATTTACAAAGGCCGTACCGAAGGTATGGACCCGTACAAGGAAGAATTTGCCGTTGAAACTAACGCACGCGAACTTGACGATGCTATTCAGGATGCGGATGTTTTTCTTGGCTTGTCCGCTGCGGGCGCGCTAACACAGGAGAATTGCGCGAAAATGGCGGGTAAACCGCTGGTTATGGCCCTTGCCAATCCTACGCCGGAAATTATGCCGGAACTTGTGAAGGAAGTGCATCCTGATGCCGTGGTCTGCACCGGACGATCCGACTATACAAATCAGGTTAACAACGTTCTTTGTTTTCCGTTTTTATTCCGTGGCGCACTGGATTGCCGTGCCACAGGTATTAATGAGGAAATGAAACTGGCATGTGTCGAGGCCATCGCCGAACTTGCGCAAGCGGAAGCCAATCATGAGGTCGCATCCGTTTACGCAGGAGAAGATCTTGAGTTTGGGCCTGACTACCTCATTCCAAAACCTTTCGATCCGCGCCTTATTGTTAAACTGCCGTTGGCTGTTGCCAAAGCCGCCATGGAAAGCGGTGTGGCCCAGCAACCGATTGAGGATTTCGAGGCCTATCGCCGCGAATTACAGCAATATTTTTATCGTTCAAACCTGATCATGGGCCCGATTTTTGACAAGGCTAAACAAGATCCGAAACGGGTTGTCTTTGCCGAAGGAGAGGAAGAACGTGTTTTGATGGCGGTGCAAACAGTCCTTGATGAAGGCCTGGCAAAACCTGTCTTGATTGGACGCCGTCGTGTCCTTGAACAACGTATCGAAAAACTGCATTTAAGAATTAAGCTTGATGAACAGGTTGAAGTTTGCGACCCGGAAAACGATCCTCGCTATCGTGATTATTGGACCCATTATCATCAGATCATGCAACGTAAGGGCGTAAGTGAAAATGTAGCGAAGACGGTTATAAGAACAAGTACCACTGTTATTGCCGCCCTCATGGTCAAACGCGGCGAAGCGGATGCCATGATTTGCGGTGTGGTCGGGCAATATATTCGCCATTTGCGTCATTTGAAACAGATTATCGGATTGCAAAAAGGGGTTGAAACCCCTGCGGCCCTCGTCGGTTTGATTATGGACAAGGGGAATTTGTTTATCACCGATACACATGTTAACCCAGACCCGTCGGTTGGTCAGTTGGCGGAAACAACCTTGCTGGCCGCTGAAGAAATGAAAAAATTCGGGCTGGAGCCAAATGTGGCGTTAACATCACATTCCAATTTCGGAACCAGCAATATGCCGTCCGCGACAAAAATGCGCGATGCATTAAATGTTCTTAAAGAAAGAGATCCCTCTTTGAAAATCGAGGGTGAAATGCATGCAGATTGCGCGTTATCCGCCAATATAAGAAAAACAGTTATGCCTAATTCAAAAATGGAAGGTATGGCAAATCTACTGGTTATGCCGAATGTCGAGGCGGCGAACATCACATATAACGCCATCAAAATATTGAATGAAGCGACCGTAGTCGGCCCTATACTCCTCGGTATGGCCAAACCAGTGCATATATGCACGGCGGCGGCAACGCCAAGAACACTTGTCAATTTGGCCGCTCTCAGTTCAGTCAGCGCATAAAAATATTTGACTTTTCATATAATTATAAATATCTTCCTGTATTAAACTTCAGGGAGATATTTTATGTCGGAAAATACTATTGTTCGCCACGGTAAACCATGTCAGGAAACTGTAGCAAAGTACGCACTTATCAACATTCAAAGACGTGTTGCCGCCCGTCATCAACAGCCGACACAACACTCACCTGCTTCCACTCTTTTGTTAACCGAAAGCATGCGTGTTCAACGCGAACCATCATCATCATTAATGCCTAGACTTCAAGAAAGCGGTGCGCGTTTTGCATTCTGGAGTAATGCTTTTATAGCAGGCACGCTAGTTTTGGCAGCTGTAGCTACCGCTTCGGATACCCAGTCTATAGTAGAAAGACCTTTTGAGTATCAACGAAAAAATGATGCTAATGCGGAATTGATCAAAACACTCCCCCACATCCCCCACCCTTAAAAAATCTATTACCATGACAGACGGATATAAATAATTTATATATATCCGCATGGCATTAAACGATAAGGACATCTCTGAAGACGAATTGAAAGAAGAAGACATTCCCGCGTCTTCCAGCGAATTTACGGATGATGACATCCGTGATATTACCGATGCGCTTCATGAGGGCGACCGTAAACAGGTTCGTGAGCTTATTGACGACCTGACAGTTGCCGAATCAGCCGAGCTTCTGGAAAAAATCGTGCCGGACGACCGGGCGCTACTGATTGAAAAATATCTAAAACAGTTTGAGTCTGAGACTTTTGTTGAACTGGATGCCGATGTCCGCAAAAATATTTTGGAATCGATGGAGCCGGTCAAGGTGGCCAATATTGTTTCCGATCTTGATTCAGATGATGCGGTTGACATGCTCTATAACCTTGACCCTGTATTCCAGAAACAAGTCATAAAAAAGCTGTCGGCTAAAAACAGGGCTACTGTCGAGGAAGGCCTGACCTTCGAAGAAGACACCGCCGGTCGATTGATGCAACGCGAATTTGTTGCCATCCCCCTTTTCTGGACGGTTGGTAAAACAATCGATTATTTACGTGCCGCGGGCGAAGAGCTCCCTTACGAGTTTTTCGATATTTTTGTAATCGATCCTATGTATCATGTGGTGGGTGAACTGCCGTTGAATCAGGTGATCCGTTCCAAGCGTTCGGAAAAAATATCCGACCTGATCAAGGAACAGGATATCCATATTATCCCCGCCGATATGGATCAGGAAGATGTCGCCCATATTTTTCAGGATAATAACATGACATCGGCCCCTGTGGTGGATTCAAACAACCGTCTGATCGGGGTGATTACCTTTGACGACATCCATGATGTTATCAACGAGGAAGCCCAAGAAGATATTTTGCGTCTGGCAGGGGTATCGATAAGCGGATCAGACATGTATCGCGATATTCTGAATACCACAAAATCCCGTTTTTCGTGGCTTTCCATCAATCTGTTAACCGCAATTCTGGCATCCCTTGTTATCGGTATGTTTGATGCCACGATACAACAAATTGTGGCCCTTGCCGTCCTGATGCCGATTGTGGCAAGTATGGGCGGGAATGCAGGAACGCAAACCATGACAATTACCGTTCGCGCCCTTGCCACCCGCGCCTTGTCACGAACGAACATGATGCGGATGATCGGCAAGGAAACTCTTGTCGGTTTGTTAAACGGAATTGCCTTTGCCGTCATAATTTCGGTAGTTACTTTTTTCTGGTTTCAACAGCCTCTATTAGCCAGTGTCATTGGCATTGCCATGGTGATTAATATGATTACAGCCGGCCTGTTCGGTATCGCCATTCCCATCATATTGGATAAAATCGGCATCGACCCTGCCTTGGCTTCGGCAGTGTTCCTGACCACTGTAACGGACGTTGTCGGCTTTTTTGCCTTCCTAGGCCTTGCCGCCGCTTTTATGATGTAGATTACGATCTTAAATAAACGGCAGGGTTTAATGCCTTTGTCCCTTTACGGATTTCGAAATGTAATTGCGGCTGCGTCACCGAGCCTGTTTGCCCCACGGTTCCGATAGGTTGCCCTTGTGACAACGTATCCCCACGTTTGACCGAAACGCTGTTCAAATGGGCGTAAGCGGTAATATAGCCCTCATCATGACGAAGCAGGATCAAATTGCCGTATCCTTCAATTGCATCCCCTACATACGCAACCACCCCCGATTGTGCCGCTGTAACAGGTGTGCCAAGTGCGGCGGCAATATTAATGCCGTCATTATGTAAGCCGCCCTCTTTAGGACCGTATCCGGACAAAATATCCCCTCTGACAGGAAGTGAAAATTCTCCGTTACCGCTTAAGACCGGCGGATCGATTTTCGCCTTTTTCTTCAGGGCTTTTACTTTTGCGGTTTCGGGGATTTGCGGTGTGGATCGCAATGACACAAGGGTAAGCGATTGTTCAGGCATTGGCATTCTTAAAACCTGCCCCTCGCGAATATGATAAGGTTTTTTTATAGTATTTAACCTTACAATCGCTGTTTGTGTTGTGCTGAATAATCGTGAGATTTCATATATCGTATCACCCTTACGCACCTTGTACGTTCGGGGCGGCGGCAAGCGTAACCTTTGATTAGGATGAACCATATAAGGCGGTTTTAATCCGTTGGCGGCAATAATACTTTCCATGGGCAAATTATACCGTTCGGCAATTTCGGATATTGTATCGTTTCGGCCAACGGTTGCGGTTCCCACCGACTCTCCTCCTAACCCCATATCGACAACCTTGACTTGTGACGGGTCATGTCCGCAAGAAGATGCGATTATGAAAGTGCTGGCGGCAAGCAGGAAAGAATATCTACGCAAAAGCATTCATCTGGTTGAATTCCGGATCTATATCCCGCGTTTCCTCGGCAATTTCCGGCAATAAAGGCACAAACCGTACGGCAAACAAACTTTCCCGTTCATAATGTCCTTCCGACACGCGGCGAATTTTTACCAATGTCTGATCAACGTCGCTGGCACCTATGGGGGCAATCATGATTCCGCCAATCGCCAGCTGCGCCATCAATTCGTTAGGGATATCACCATGTGCAGCGGCGGTCACAATGATCCGGTCAAAAGGTGCCTGATACGCCCAGCCTTTCATGCCGTCACCATTCATGGCCGTAATATTGCGCAGGCGCATTTCGGAAAATCGATCTTCCGCCTGATTAAGCAACGGCTTATGACGTTCGATTGTATAAAGACGTCGGCACAGACGTGATAGGATAGCGGCTTGATACCCTGACCCTGTCCCGATTTCCAAGACTTTATGGCGATCTGTTAACGCCAGAGCCTGAGTCATCGTTGCCACGACCAAAGGCTGTGAAATTGTTTGCCCTAAACCAATCGGCAAGGCCATATCTTCATAGGATTGATGCTGAAAGGTTGAAGGAATAAAAATCTCGCGCGGGATTGTCTCTATAGCCTCTAACGTCCGCGAACATGTAATACCGCGACGGCGCAAATGCATTAGAAGGCGGATTTTCTGGGCTTGTAATCCTGAAAGATTTTCAATAAACGACATGAATGACAGTATGATGAATTCGCTTACGGGCGGCAAGCTATCTCGACCGAATATTTTTTATTTTAAAGTTTATCAAAATAACTCAATGCCTTATCAAGACTGGCCATGGTGGGGGCCATATCGGTGCTATCATCATTTACCCAATCTCTTAAAATTTTAATATATAATGCTGTTAAAGCGGTGATTTTCAATGTCTCTCTTACACCTTCGGATTTGATATTTGCGATTCCGACCATTCGTGTCATCGATTTGAACACTGAAGGTAGAGAAAGAATCGATTGGCGCGGATCAAGGGTGACAGCATTAACAATTGATATGACCGCCTCGCGGTTTTCATTTAAAATATCAAACCGCTCCATCAAAACATCGAACAACCTGTCTTTTTCGCTTTCACCGCTCTGTGATAAATTGGCAAAAGCCTCCTCCACCCTTAAATCCACCTCTCGTCCGTAAGCGGATATAATCGCATCGTTATCGTCAAAAATCGCGCGGATATCCGCTTCGTTGCAATCACAATGCCGCACTATCTGATGAAAGGTGACATCTGCCCAGTTGTGCATTTCAGCCAAAGCCAGCGCCGACTGGATAACTTTGTTTTTCAGATGCTCTATGTCTTGCATTGTAGCCTTGCCCATGCCACATATATAACGTTCAATAGTTAAAAAGAAAATGTAAAAAAGGAATTCTTTGTTTATGCCGATTTATGACGTGACAGGCATAGGTAATGCCATCGTTGATGTTCTCGCCCCTTGTGATGAACAATTTCTGACAGATTACAAAATCGAAAAAGGGGCAATGACCCTTATCGACGAGAATCGCGCACAGGAATTATATAAAGCGATGAAAAACGTTACGGAGGTCTCGGGAGGGTCATGCGCGAACACGATGGCTGGGCTTGCATCTTTCGGCGGGAAAGGCGCCTATATCGGCGTTGTCGCCGCCGATCAGCTGGGTGATATTTTCGATCATGATATGTCCGCCCTCGGTCTAACCTATAATACCTCACGCTATCTCGGCTCTAAAGAAACTGCCCGATGTTATGTGTTTATTACACCTGACGGTGAAAGGTCGATGAACACATTTTTAGGGGCTTGCACTGAACTGGCTGTCGAACATGTTGATCATATTCTGATTTCAAATTCTGCCGTCACCCATATGGAAGGCTATCTTTTCGATAAAGATCCTGCGAAAGAGGCTTATTTTCTTGCCGGTAAAATCGCCCATGAGGCAGAGCGAGAAATCTCTCTCGCGCTATCAGATAGTTTTTGTGTCGAGCGGCATCGCAAGGATTTTCAGGAACTGGTAAAAGGCAGTGTCGATATCTTATTCGGGAACGAGCGCGAATTGCAGGCTCTCTATGAAACAGACAGCGTGGATGAGGCCATGCGCATTGCAGGTCAGACCTGCAAGATTGTTGTGAGCACACGCGGGGCGGATGGCGTTGCGATTATATTCAACGGCGAAGAAATATTCGTTCCTGCTCCGAAAGTTGACCGGCTTGTCGATTCTACAGGTGCCGGCGACCAGTTAGCGGCAGGATTTCTGTATGGATATACTCATGGCATGAGCCCAGAGGCTAGCGGACTTCTCGGTGTCAAAGCGGCGGCAGAGGTTATCACCCATATCGGGCCGCGACCTTTGATGCAATATAAGGATTTCTTGCAAGAATGAGAGTGATCGTCCTTATCACTCTTTTCCTATCTATGCTGATGGCAACTCCTGCTCAGGCCGACAGCCAGCCTGTTCACGCGATTGCCATGCACGGCGCACCCAAGCATGAGGCGGGATTTTCATACTTACCATATGCTAACGCCGATGCCCAACAGGGGGGGCGTATGACACAATGTTCAATCGGGACGTTTGATACGTTGAACGATAACACGATGAAGGGAAAGCCGGCGGAAGGTTTATACCTCCTCAACGATTCACTGATGCGCCGCGTCTGGGACGAGCCGTTTAGTTTGTATGGTGTTATTGCGGAAAAAGTTATTGTCCCCGACGACAGATCATCCATCACCTTTATATTAAATCCGAATGCCCGTTTTCATGACGACACGCCGATTACTACAAAAGATGTCGAATTTTCTTTTAATACCTTAAAGGAAAAAGGCAAACCCAATACACGCAATGTCTATTCCCTCGTCAGCACCGTAACAAAACAGGACCAGTACACAATCCGATTTGATTTCGGTGAGGGATATAATCGTGAAACTGCAATGATACTGGCAATGATGCCGATTTATTCCTCAGCTTACTGGAAGAATCGGGAATTTGACGCCACCAGTTTTCGCATTCCCCTTGGCAACGGCCCATATAAAATCAAATCGATCGATGAAGGGCGTAAAATCACATATGAAAAAGTGACGGATTATTGGGCCCGTAATAACCCTGTTAATGTCGGCCATTACAATTTTGATGAAATGGTTTTTAATTATTACCGTGACGAACAGGTCGCTCTCGAGGCCTTTAAAGCCGGCGCATGCGATATAAGGCGCGAGGCCAATCCGGCAAAATGGCTGGTCAATTATGATGATAACAGCGGATATGTTACAGAAGAACTCCCCCATTCCAGACCGGAACAAACGCGCGGATTTATTCTCAACACCCGCCGTGCACCTTTAAACGATCCTGATGTACGAAAAGCCATGATACTGGCTTTTGACTTCAAATGGATGAACCGGATTTTATTTCACGGCAAAGCTAAAAGAATCACCAGCACATTTTCCAATAGTCCTTTAGGATCGGACTTTATCCTTCCCGATATGCAAAAACGCGCTGCCCTGATCGAGTCCAGCCGACTGCTAGACAAGGCGGGTTGGCCGTTAAAAGATGGCAAGCGTTTTCAACTGACGCTAATTTTGAACAATCCTGCCGAAGAAAAAATCGCCTTGGGATATGCACGCGATTTAAAGCGCATTGGTATTATCCTTAATATCCGCCTGCTGGATACAGCACAATTTTTCGGCGCGTTGAATGATTATGATTATGATCTTGTATCTTGGCGGTGGGTGAATTCCCTGTCCCCCGGAACTGAGCAAAATATTTATTGGGGATGTGACGCCGCCAAAACCAAGGGATCGCGAAATTATTCAGGTATATGCGATCAGCAAATCGACAAAGTTATTGCTGAACTGGCTGATGCCACCGATTATCAAACCCTGACGGATTTTACAAAAACGCTTGACCGCATGATCATGGAAAAGAACCTGTTTATCCCCCTTTATTATACAGGCGTCGATTATGTTGCGCGATGGCCTTATATTCACCATCCCGACACCCAATCTCTTTACGGTATGGTATTGGAAACCTGGTGGCGGCAAGAATAACATTGTTTTACCATTCCAAGCTTGATATATTCGATAAAAAACAAGGAAATATTACAACACATGAAAAAATATCTACTTCTTCCCCTTTTGGCCATGACGGCTTGCACCAGCACAGCTGAAACCAGACTGGATGCCGCTTACTGGCAACGCTCAGATGTCGAATCCGCCCTGTACATGCGTGGCCCCAAGGCGCAACACCAGTTGAATAAGGATATTGCGGATTGTGTGTCCTCCGTTAAAGAATTATCCCGACTGGGAACCATCCGTGATGCCAACCCTCCCGGCGGAATTGAAATGAATGTCGGCTTGGCCGAAAACTGGCAATCACCACAAGGTGACGGTCCTTTACATGCCGAATATCGCGATTATCATGATTTTGAATCATGCATGAATTACAAAGGCTGGAATCGTGCATCTTATGTGAAACCTCATATTATGGAGAAAGCGAAAGCCAATTATAATACAACAATCCTCGGCAAAACATACGACGTGACCGGCGGCAAGCAGGCAAACCCGACTCACGAGGATAACCGCCTTTATAATCAATAATTTTTATGACGGCCGCTCTGTGCACCATATTGCCTGACAGGGCGTCCATCATTGTTTCGGGTGAAGACCGCAAAAGTTTTTTACAAAACCTGATTACGCAAGATGTCTCTCTCCTTGATACAATTCCGCTCATTTATTCTTGCTTACTCACCCCGCAAGGAAAATTTCTGTTTGATTTTTTTATCCGTAATGAAAAAGATACTTTAATTATTGATTGCGAAGGCGGGGCAAGAGCGCAATCTTTATTGCAGCGTCTCTCCATGTATAAATTAAGATCGAAAGTCGCATTATCACTTAAAGATAATGAAATGGTTTATCAGATATTTTCACCCTCTGCATTATCACCAATAAAAATTGACGATGTCTCGTGCCTTCCCGATCCCAGACATGTTCAATGTGGCTATCGCATGTACGGACACATATCTTACGACAAAAAAAACGCTGATTTCGACATTTGGGATAAGCATCGCATACGCTTGGAGGTTCCTGACGGATCAAGAGACCTCATTCCCGATAAATCTTTTATTCATGAAGGACGGCTGGATGACTTTCATGCCATATCGTATAAAAAAGGATGTTATGTTGGGCAGGAACTGGTCAGCCGTATGCATCATCGCGGTTTAACAAAAAAGATTCTCAAATGCGTCGATGTGGCAGACCTGCCAGAAAAAGCAGACCTACGATCATCCTGTAACGGTGTCGGCCTTGCGCTTGTGCGTGTGTAAATCCTTCACCATCATCAGACACAAGCAATCGTCCAGTTTGACGAGACTTCCGTGCGCGATCGGCTCACGGTCATAGGTTACGCCGTTTCCGTCCGGCTCATAGCCAAGCCTGTAATATAATCTTTGGGCCGCCCCGAATTGGGGTGAGACAGGAACGCTGATCCCCACCATATCTGTTGTCACCTGTTGCTCGCAAAAGCGAATGAGTGCCGTGGCGACCCCTTCGCGGCGATGGTTGGGAAGAACATACAAATCCTGAATCTCGGCAATTCCGATCCGTGAATAGATGCCATAAGACGGTTGCAAGTTCAAAACCACATACCCCTTATCCGCCACATAATAAACATGGCAAAAGTCGAGATCCTTATATACAGGGTCAAGTACCCCATCAAAAAGAACTTCTTTTTTGTTCCAGCGTTGTATATTCATATGCACAATTTAAAAGGATTGCCTAATTTATAGCAATGACGTTATTATGAGAGCCATGAAATATTTATTATTAGCCACCGCCTTGATGTTCACCCTGCCCGCCCATGCGCAGACCGCTTTTGGCGGCAGTGATATTAACAAGCCCAAAGGCATGGTCGTAGCCGGTAGCAGCGTCATTGACAAAAATTCATCCGCTTCATCATCTGCCAAAAATGTTCAGGAAGTGCGCGATGATGCCCACAGTATGATGAAACCTGAAAAAACTGCCCCTGCCACACCTGAAATTGACCCGTTTTCCCCTGCACCGCAAGTTGATAAACCTGAGAATGTCAAACGCGTGTTGAAAAAAGTTCCGGCCGCGAAAATTCAACGTTCCATTGCTGACGACCGTATTGACGATACATATGTCCAAAGAATGATGAAAAAGAATCTCGATTTTACAGGTCCTATCGAGTAAGTCCCCTTTACTTCCCTCCCTAAAAACGGCATAACGATTTTATGAGCAATAAAGTCGATATGAAAGATTTGGTGGCGCTTTGTAAGCGTCGTGGTTTTATTTTTCCTGCCTCCGAAATATATGGCGGAATTAACGGTTTTTGGGATTACGGTCCATTAGGAACAGAACTTAAAAACAATTTACGTGATTTCTGGTGGAAATCCATGGTCACAACTCCCCCACTCGGCCCTGATGGTCAGCCGTTGCAAATTGTCGGAATTGATTCAGCGATTATTCAAAACCCTCGTGCGTGGGAAGCCTCAGGCCATGTCGGCGGTTTCAACGACCCGATGGTGGATGATAAAGCTACAAAAAGTCGATTTAGAGCTGATCATCTTAAATTTTTTAGTTTTGATACATTTGATAAAGATGGTGAAATAGTAATAGATATTGCCTTTGATAAAGATGATGATGAAGAAATAATAATCAAACGTTTGAAAGGTATGGATAATAAAAATCCAAAAGGAAATTTAGTACAGCTTTATAAAGATGGTAATTATGAAACATGGAATTATGAAAGGCTGCATGATAATAATGTTTTAAAAAATACATATGCCCCAAATTCTAAAGAAAAAGGCACTCTAACTGAGCCACGCCAATTTAACATGATGTTTTACTCCTACGCAGGCGCGGCCGCAGGTGAAGAAAACAAGGTTTATTTACGTCCTGAAACATGTGCGGGACAATTTTTAAATTATAAAAACGTGTTGGATACATCGCGGGTAAAAGTGCCCTTTGGTATTGCCCAAATCGGAAAGGCCTTTCGTAATGAAGTTACCCCGCGAAACTTCATTTTCCGTTCCCGCGAATTCGAACAAATGGAACTGGAATGGTTTTGCGCAGAGGAAGACGTCCCGCAATGGTTTGATTTCTGGGTCGAGCAACGCAAAAAATTCTGGAGCGCGGTCGGTCTTGACCTGACCAAAATCCATTTTCTGGATGTTCCCAAAGACGAGTTGGCTCATTATTCGTCACGTACAATCGATTTTGAATACCAATTCCCCTTTAGCGGCGACGGTTACGACGAACTGGAGGGCGTTGCCCATCGTGGCAATTATGACCTGACACAACATCAGGAATTTTCAGGCCAGAAAATGGAATATATTGACCCTGAAGATAATAAAAACAGATTTATTCCCCATGTCATTGAGCCTTCATGCGGGCTGACGCGCGGCGTTTTGGCGTTGTTATCAGAGGCTTACACGCCCGATCCGAACCGCCCTTCAGGTGTATATATGAATTTCACGCCCGCCATGGCCCCGAAAAAAGCGGCAATACTACCTTTGGTTGCAAAAGACGGTATGCCGGAAATAGCCACAAAACTATACATGGAGCTGAGAGAGCATTTTGCAGTCGATCTTGATATCAAACAAAATATCGGGAAACGGTATGCGCGTCAGGATGAAATCGGAACCCCCTATTGCTTTACAATTGATGGGGATACAGTTGCGGACGGCACAGTAACTGTTCGTGAACGCAACAGCATGGCGCAGGAACGTATTGCCCTTGATCAGGTTTTACCATGCCTACGTGAAAAACTGGCTATCTAACCGGTAGCGGATCTCCTAATGGGAAAATCCTTGTGGACCGTATCTGTCGCATATGAAGGTGGAATTTGTCCTGCAATGCGCGCCATCATACGATGAAAACCGCCATGGCCTGCGCGTTTATGTCCTTCTTCAGTTGCCGCAACCTTGTAGTACAGCATAATAAAAATACGGATGGCCGCTGTCAGTGTGATATTATCTGATTTTTGAAACGCAATAATTTCACAAATATTGTGAATTGTACATTGCTCCCTTTCGGCAATTTCTTTTAAGGCGATCCACATTTGGCTTTCCAGACGGATGGACGTACGCCTGTCCTTAATCGTAATATTCCTGCTAATTAATGCGGTTTTATTAAATCCTTTCATCTTCAACCCCTTTATCACGAAAGTTTAAAACTTAACTTTAATACAACTAATGGTAGTATACAAAAGTAATAATTTCAACAGGAATTTTATAATTTATGAATTTAGAGGGGCTTTCGCTTTGACAGAAAGCGCATGCAACCCTTTATCAAATAGTGGTGAAACAGCCTGATTAACCATTTGATGAGCCTCAAGTCTTGTTTTACCGATGAAGTCATTCGCAACGATATGAACATAAAAATGACTCTCCCCGGTATTGGGTGAGGATGCATGACCAGCGTGTAATCCGCTTTGATTCTCTATATGCAATTGCTTGCATTCAAAAGTTTTTTCCAATATAGCTTTGAGCTCATTTTCAATCATTCTATAATAATACTCATGAAGCGTGTGAAGCTCAAAGAAAAATCTCCGGAATTTGACGAGGGACATAGAAAATCTTCGTCAAAGACGTGCGATATTGCCGGATGCAATAAAAGCGGAGAGTTTCGCGCGCCTAAAGATAGGACACTTCAGGACTATTACCGTTTTTGCAAAGACCATGTAACGGACTATAATCGCGCATGGAATTATTTTGACGGTATGTCAGATGCAGACGTTCAAAATCATATGTACGAATCCCTGTTCGGTCACCGTCCGACATGGAAATATACAGGTCATGCCGATCTGGAGGAGGAACTTTTACGCAAAGCCTCAGGATTCCGCGCCGCTGACGATCGCAAGAGCAACAAAGGGAAAGATGAACGCGCCCGCAAAATCGCCACCGACACACCCGAGGGTGAGGCACTGGAAATTATGGGTCTTGCACCGCCTATAACGTTAGATGAAATCAAGGCGCGCTATAAGGAACTGGCGAAAAAATACCACCCGGACCGCAATCCCGATGACCCTGAGGCAGAGGAAAAACTGAAGGATATAAATATGTCATATACTGTTTTAAGACTTGCCTATCAAAAATATGAAACAGTGGCGGAAACACCTTAAACGCTTGCGGTCTGTGCCTTGATTTTTTCCACCATTGCAAAAAATCCGTTTCGGCGGTTTGGCGATAAATGCTCAACCAGGCCCAGATTTTTAAATATGGCCTGCATATCAATAGTTGCGATATCGGCAACAGGTTGCCCGTTATAGGTTGCAATAACAAGCGCAATCAAACCTTTAACGATGTGGGCATCACTGTCTGCGCGGATATGCAAACGCCCTTCCTGCTCGTCCAGTATCATCCACACACGGGACGTACATCCACGGACAAGGTTGGCATCAGTTTTGCAATCATCAGGGAAATGATCGAGTTTACGCCCCAGATCTATAAGATAGGCATAACGATCCTCCCATTCTGCAAGAAGGGAAAAGGTCTCTTGAATTTCATTCAGGCTCGGCATATCTGGCATATTAACGAATATTTAGGTTTTACGCAGGAAAGTAAAGGAAATTAACGAAGATGCCCTCTTGCCTAACGCTTGCGAGATTGGCAAAGTAAAGGGAAATGATTCACGGGAAGTTAGGAAAACACGAATGAGCAAATCTGACGACAACGGCGATAATAAAAACACATTATACTGTTCTTTCTGCGGAAAGAGCCAGCATGAAGTCCGCAAACTGATTGCCGGACCAAATGTGTTTATTTGTAACGAATGTGTCGAACTCTGCATGGATATCATCCGCGAGGAAGATAAAACACAACTCGCATCTTCCGAAGATGGCGGCATCCCTACTCCGTCGGAGATCCGCGCCATATTGGACGATTATGTTATCGGACAGGAATCGGCAAAGCGTGTTCTATCCGTTGCCGTTCACAATCACTACAAACGTTTGGAACATGGCGGTAAGGGACAAGATGTAGAACTGGCTAAATCAAACATCCTTCTGGTTGGTCCGACAGGATGCGGTAAGACATTATTGGCTGAAACTCTGGCTAAAACATTCGATGTGCCTTTTACAATGGCTGACGCCACAACATTGACAGAGGCCGGTTATGTCGGGGAAGATGTTGAAAACATTGTTCTGAAATTGTTACAAGCCTCCGATTACAATGTCGAGCGGGCGGAACGCGGTATTGTCTATATTGATGAAATCGACAAAATTTCTCGCAAATCAGACAACCCGTCTATTACCCGCGATGTCAGCGGTGAAGGCGTTCAGCAGGCCTTGCTGAAATTGATGGAAGGAACGGTAGCGTCTGTTCCGCCTCAAGGTGGGCGTAAACACCCGCAACAAGAATTTTTGCAGGTTGACACACGCAACATCCTGTTTATTTGCGGTGGGGCGTTTGCGGGTATCGATAAGGTTATCTCACAACGCGGTAAAGGAACTTCAATCGGTTTTGGTGCCGATGTGCGTGGACCTGAAACACGTGGTGTCGGGGAACTGCTTGCGATTATGGAGACAGAAGACCTGTTAAAATTTGGTCTTATTCCTGAATTTGTCGGACGTTTGCCTGTGGTTGCTACTTTGCGTGATCTGGATGCAGATGCCCTTGTCCAAATTCTGACAGAACCGAAAAACGCACTGGTCAAGCAGTATAAAAAACTGTTTGATCTGGAAGGTGTGAAGCTGACTTTCAAAGATGATGCCTTACACGCTATTGCCGAAAAGGCGATCGAGCGTAAAACAGGTGCGCGCGGGTTGCGTTCTATCATTGAAAACATGCTTCTCGATACAATGTATGAAGTTCCTGACCTTGACGATGTTACAGAAGTCGTTGTGAATGCCGATGTTGTTAACAAAGACGACGTTCAACCGATCTACGTCCGTGGTGACAACAAGAAAAAATCCAAGAAGAAAAAAGGCGATAAGGACAAGGAAAAGGCCGCAAGCTAGGAGTTAGCGGCCTTGCCATACCGCAAGCAGCCCTTTCAGGATTTCTATGATCATCATGTTGATGATATGGACACGCGATGGAAAGATTTCACGCAAGTTCAAATTGACTGGCTCATCAACCGTTTAACTATTTTATTTCCCCATGACAAACAATTCAGCGTTATCGATCTGGGATGCGGAACGGGCGAGTTGCTCAATCAAATTGCCCATCATTTCCCTCATGCGCATTTAAAAGGCGTGGATGGCGCGCCTGAGATGGTAAAAAGAGCCAATAATAAACTGCAATCAAAGGCCACAATCATTCAGGCCGATCTTGAATCCTATCATGATGAAGAGTGCTATGGTGTTGTCGTCTCTACAACAGTTTTACATCATTTAAAAAGCCCTATGGATCACCTGAAAATGATTCATACTCTTCTGGAGAATGACGGGCATTTTTTTGTTTCCGAAATTGCCATTAATTCAATACGGCTGTTTATGGCGGAGCTATGGTGGCGGATCACACAATCCTCCCATTATCACAGCTGGAGTGAAAATGATTTTCGTTATTTTATAAAAACATGTGACTTTAACATCATAAACGGCGCTATTTTAAGCCCGGACGATTTTTGGCGATTGCAGATGTATCATCTGCAATCCTTGCAAGTTTAACCGTAATATGCAATATGATAGGTCGCATCCCCTTGATTGAGGAGAGGTGTGGTTGTTGCACCGATGATAATTCCTTTTGCTGAGCAGATAATTGCTGCACGTTCATGATTAAAAGCATCTGTCATGTGCCCCAGAACGTCGCCCTCCTCTACCATATCGCCCAGTTTTTTGTCAGAGACAAGCAAGCCGCTTTGCGGTGCGCGAATCCAGTGGCTTGCGGCAATCATTCGACGCGTATCATTACTTTGCACATGGGAAGATTTCAGCTTCTCAATCATGCCGAGACCTGTCATTACATTTATAATGCCATCCAGCGCATAGGTGATTGCTTTTTCGCTATACCGTAAAGCCTCGCCGCCTTCATATAAAATGACAGGAATATTCTTTGAATAACAATATTCTCTGAGAGATCCTTCGCGCAAAGGTTCATCCATTGTAACCGGCGCGCCGAAATCTTTTGCCATGGCTTGTACAATGTCGCCGGCGTCAAAACATGCCCTGATTTGCGGGAGGTTGGAACGATTAACAGCTCCCGTATGCAAATCGATTCCATGCGTACATTTATCAACGATTTCAGTGGTAAAGACATGCGCCAGTTGCGATGCTAGCGAGCCTTCCGGTCCCCCCGGAAAAGACCGGTTCAAGTCACGGCGATCGGGCAAATAACGGGATTTTGTATTAAAGCCATACACATTGACGATTGGAACGGCAATGATTGTCCCTTTCATGTGTTCAAAAATATCCATTTCCAGTAATCGGCGGATAGTTTCTGTCCCGTTGAGTTCATCCCCGTGCAATGCCGAAGAAATAAAAACAACCGGTCCGTCCTCACGTCCACGGATTACCTCAAAAGGCAATATCATCGTTGTATTATCATATAAACGGGCGATTTCTATATTAACTATTTTGCGCTCGCCCTTTTCAACCGAAATACCGGCAAATTCCATTAACTGCTGACCTTTGTTTTCTTTTTAATATTCTTTTCAATATGGTCGATCATTAATGTTGCCAAGTCAATCTTTGTTGCGCCCTCGATACCTTCCAATCCGGGCGAGGAATTAATTTCCAAAATCATGGGGCCGCTCTCGGAACGGATAATATCCACCCCCGCCACACGTAATTCCATGGCTTTTGCTGCCGCTACCGCCATTCGCCTTTCTTCAGGGGTAATTTTGGCCTTGTGGCCTGTTCCGCCCATATGGATATTCGCACGAAACTCCCCTTCCGCGGCACGCCTTTCCATGGCGCCGACCACCTTATCACCGATGACGAACAGGCGGAAATCCGACCCTTTTGCTTCCTTGATAAATTCCTGCACCAGAATTTGCGCCTTCATTGATTTAAAGGCATTGATAACCGATTCCGCCGCCTTGTTTGTTTCTGCCAAGACAACGCCGATGCCCTGCGTTCCCTCCAGCAATTTAACTATTAACGGTGCCCCACCGACCATTTTTATCAGATCTTTTGTGTCTTGCGGGCTGTCGGCAAAACCGGTTTTAGGAATATTAATGCCCTTACCGCTCAAAATCTGAAGCGTGCGCAGTTTATCCCGTGACCGTCCGATTGCCACAGGTCCATTCAGGCAATAACTCCCCTGCGCTGCGAATTGTCTTAAAACCGCCGTTCCATAGTATGTTGATGAGGGACGTATACGCGGTATTACCGCATCATATTGCTCCAATATTTCGCCGCCACGATAATGTATTTCGGGATTACTGGCCGTAATATCCATATAACAGTTTTTAATGGCTACAAACTCTATATCATGGCCCCGCTCGCGGGCCGCCTCCATTATGCGGCGATTAGAATAAAGTTTGGGATTGGAGGCCAGCAAAGCAATGCGCATATAGTAGAATCTTTCTTGTTATTATTTATTATTATGAAAGGCTAACGTTTATAAAGCCTGTTTGTTCTTCTTTAATATATATCCGCGCGATACATCAATCAAAAAACCGCCCTTTATCAGGGTATTTCGTCCTATTAAAACGGGAAAAGACATTTTATGCCGCGAAGTCAGCGTAAAATCGGTTTCAAGTGTTTTACCGCCCAATGAAATCATCATCCGCACGATGTAGCGCTCCTCACGTATACCGTTGGAACTGGTAATGTGGCGTTTATCAACAATCGGCAAGGTAATTAACGGTGCGTCCTTGCGTCGGCGGTTTTCAGGGTGGGTGTTAAAGGTAATATGTTCTTGCCCGTCATCATCTTTCGATACCTCGATATTATAGGCATGAAGGGCGGATGTTTTTGCCCCTGAATCGATTCTGGCCGGCACATTATCCAATCCCAATAAAGGAAGCGCACAATATTCCTGCCGTCCGATAATAATTTTGTTATCACTATTCACGGATAGTATTGTCGCAGAAGTTTCAAAATCCGCAATAAAAAAGGCCGATTTTCATCGGCCTTTCTTAACTATATGGGCTTAAACTACTTGCTTTTTACCATTGTAAGGTATGATACAAGCAATAATCCGAGGAAAACACTCGTCGTAAACGACAGGTAAACGGCGGTTAACAAGACAACGACTGATATGAGGTCGCCACCGAGTTTTTTATGATGAACAATCGATCCTCCTGATACCAGAACAAACAATGTTCCGATGATTGTCGTTAAACCAACGCCCCCGAACAGGCCGCCAATCACTTCGCTTCCGACACCTATTGTGCCTAACACATTTCCCATCAGCGTGGTAATCCCGAGCAGAATGACGGACATTCCGACGAAAAACCAGATTGACCCCATGAGGTCGTGTGTTTTTGTCGTATCTGTAATTTTTTGCAACATGAGTAAGCCTCCTTTGTTACTCTCAACACCTTCCCACAATGAGAAGGTCTATACCTTTATTATACTATACAAATCAGTAAGTTATATAATATATTTTCATAAATATATGCTGCATTACGTTCGTAAAATTTTAGATAAATATAAATTATGTAATGATATCAGGATATTGAAATAGAAATATGATCATGCTGCATATGCGCTATTGCAACGCATGAAAAACCCGCCTTAACAGCGGGTTTTGTATTGGTTTTTTAAACTTTATCAATTTAGTCGTTAGTGCCGGTTCCCAAAAAGTTTGAAAAGTCGAAACCGCCCTTGTTTGTATCCGCGTTATTTTCCATGTCCGCTTCAATTTGAGCTTCGGATTGCGGTAAGGATTTTCCTTCTTTTTCAAGTTTTTTACGTGCTTTTGTAACGGCAGCATCCAACTCGTCGTAACGACACAGTCCTAATTCAATCGGTGAACGCGGCTTGATATTGATCATATTCGCATGGGTTTTATTACGAATATTGTTAATGGTGTTTTTCGTTGTTCCGATTAATTTGACAATTTGAGAATCTGCCAACTCCGGATGATGCTTGAGCAACCATGCGATGGCATCGGGTTTATCACCACGTTTTGAAACGGGCGTGTAACGCGGCCCTTTCGAACGCATCAAAGGCTCCGGCAAATCGGATTTAGATATTTTCAAACGCGCATTGGCATCACCCTCGCAGCGTGTGATTTCTTCTTTTGTAAGCTCACCCGTATTCATCGGATTTTGACCTGCAATTCGCAAACCTTCCTCATCGGCAAGCGTTTGAACCTCCAATGAATGCAAATGACAAAAATCCGCAATCTGGTCAAACGTTAACATTGTATTTTCAATCAGCCATACAGCAACCTGTTTTGGCATAAGTGGGGCGTTTTGTGCCATACCTTAAGACTCCTTCGTCACATAAAACCGTTGTATCAACGCAAGGGGGTTTAGTCCCCTGCACCGCGATATAAAGATTGACTTCACTATCGGGAATATCAATTGTTATAGAGTAAAAAATTTAAAAAAGAAAGGATTTTCCGACATGTTTGATGAAGATGGCCGCAAAATTAACCTCGGGCTGCATATTGGTATGAAACTCGAAGGTATGAGTGTCACAGAACTGGATCATTATATTGATCAGTTAAACGCCGAGATTTCACGCGTAAAACAGGAAAAGGACAAGCTCATCTCCCATAACGCGGCAGCAGAAGCCTTGTTTAAATAACCTCTATGGATGCAAGGCCGTTTCCGAATGCTTGATAACCTTCTTTCTGTCAAAAAGATAAAGTAGTAGATTACCTAAAATCACCAGCACCGTGCCGGCAATTAAATATGTATGCAAGGTCGAAAGCCCTAATAAAACAAGTAAGATAATC
The DNA here is from genome assembly GCA_002320485.1 of Micavibrio sp. UBA1664. Taxonomy (GTDB): domain Bacteria; phylum Pseudomonadota; class Alphaproteobacteria; order Micavibrionales; family UBA1664; genus UBA1664. Next base: position 14,309 of record DCKW01000067.1, on the reverse strand, counting down.
GATATAGGCGGTGACAGATAATCAAACAGGGCAATTGCGGGATTGGTTGATTTCAATAGTGCCGCAGCATAAGTAATTGATCCGAAATTAAAAATGATAAACCCTGCCAAAAAAGCATAGACTGCGTCGACACCCGAAAATGTTGATACATCACTAAACATCATTAAAACCAATAGAGCCATCGGGATGGCAAATATCCGCACAATGGCCTCGCCAAACATAATTCCGGTTAATTCGTGATCGTATCTTGCGCTTCCCTCCGGAATATACCTGATTGTAACATTTCCTGCCTGCGCGCGCATTAAATCGGACAGGGCAGACATGATACTGCCAATGAAGGCGACAAAACATCCGACCAGTGACATGAAATCCGCCGACTGGATATAATTGTTATAATCGGTAAATAAAAGGGTAATGTCGTTTTGATCCGCTAACACTACCAAGGCCACCCCCATCAGAATAACCGCACTGATCAGGGCATGGCGCAGCCCTAAACTTTCCCAATTTCTGGTTACGACAACCGAGGTTAACAACATTGCATAGACAGGCGCTGTTTCAATGATAACGGCCACGCCTGCTTTGGATGTCAGTAACATCGCATATAAAAAACACAAATTATATAATGTCGAACAAAACCCTGCGGCAAATATAAAAATCCATTTATCAAAATCGAGCGTTTTTATATGATTGAAAAGTGTTCGCAACGTTGCGTTTGCAGTTTCCGGTTTCAAGCTAAGGTAACCACATAGAAACGCTCCCAAGGCAGCCGATCCGTGAACAATAACAATAAACCATCCAAGCGCGCCTTCGCTGGCGCCCAATGCAATAAAGACCGGGTATAGCGCCCAAACGAAAACCGATATCATTTTATATGAAAGTGCTGTTTTATTCATGAATATGCCTTTTTATAGTGATTTTTCCGGAGTAGTCCGTATCTCCGGCTCAAGATGGTATTTTTTATTTTTGTGAATAGTCAGAATATTTGCCATTACAACCATACATCCCCCAGCCACGATTAATGGCGTAACTGTGCCAAGTCCTGCCAGATACAGCCACACAACCGCCAGAATCGGGCTGGCATAATATAACATATTGATCGTAGAGGACGATGAGCGTAACAAGGCCAGTGTAACCGCCGCCGATCCTATACAGAAGATCACAACTCCTATGATGACGGACAGTGCGATACCCGCTGAATCGGTATACATATCCTCAGCGAAGGCAAACAATAATATGGCAGAGGACGGTAAGGCGACAATTCTACGAATTGTTTCCCCGATAAAAGCACAAGCCAAGCTATGTTTTTTCTCTTTTAAAACATACTTCGACAAGCGATTGGAAACCTCGCTGCTCAACACCACCGAAGCCGCTAAAGACAAACTTCCCATAAGGGCTGCGGCAGAGCCTATAATAATATTTGTTGGCAAGCCTGCATCAGTTGCAAATATATTGCTGATATTTTTACTGTCCTCAATCATAATCAGGGCAACGCCGCCCAATGCGACGAAAGCGGCAACAACATCGAATACCGTCACTTTTTTCCAACTTTTGGTCACTAATAATGGGGCCAGAAAGATTGCAATAATCGGCCATCCTTCTATGATAATGGCCGACCCGATCTTGGAGCCGACCTCCATCGCATAAATGAAACAAAAATTATATAATGTAGATGCAAGACCAATCAGCATCAGATACATCCAGTGTTCGAATTGTAGCGTTTTTGTTACCGCAACAATGTTTTTCCATGAATTGGCGCGATCTCTAACCTTTATAAAGGCGAACAATGCCGCAGATATACCGCAGGAAATATGGATGATAAATACCATTAATGCACCGCCGATACGACCGTCAGAGTAGGCGATCATAAGCGGATAGAGACTCCATAAAAAGGCCGCGCCCAGCATGATTGTGATGGCTTGCATAAAAATCTCTTTCCCTTTGTCTTTTGGTTCGAAAATCCGTATAGTGCGAACGACTTCAAACTATAGAGATAAAAAAGACAGAAAACAATGCGTATAGAACAAGACCTTAAACTTGATTTCAAGGATGTTTTAATCCGTCCGAAACGGTCAACCCTTTCTTCACGAAGCGAAGTTGAAATCAAACGATCATATAATTTCAAATGGTCCGGTCAATCATTTACAGGCATTCCCCTTATTGCGGCAAATATGGACGGCGTGGGGACTTTATCCATGGCGCGTGCATTTGCCCAGCAGGGTGATGGCCTGACCGCGGCCTTGACAAAACATTATTCTGTTGACGATCTGGTCGATTTTTTCAATTCCGATGCGTCCGAAAACGCATGGTATTCATTGGGTATTTCCGACGCTGATTCCGAAAAGCTTGCAAAGGTTTTGGATAAATTACCAGGTGAGAAAATTAATAAATTATGCATTGATGTTGCCAACGGCTATTCCGAACGGTTCAGCGATTTTGTAAAATCCATGCGCGATCGTTACCCTGACAAAACAATCATGGCCGGCAATGTTGTAACCGGCGAAATGACCGAGGAACTTATCTTATGCGGCGCAGACATTGTTAAGGTCGGAATCGGCCCAGGTTCCGTTTGCACCACGCGTAAAATGACAGGTGTCGGCTATCCGCAACTATCCGCAACAATAGAATGTGCTGATGCCGCTCATGGTCTTGGCGGCTTGGTCTGCGCCGATGGAGGATGTACAGTGCCGGGCGATATTGCAAAGGCTTTTGGTGCGGGGGCTGATTTTGTCATGTTGGGCGGCATGCTTGCAGGCCATGATCAATGTGAAGGAAAAATTGTTGAGGATGAGAACGGCCAGAAATTCTGCACTTTTTATGGAATGAGTAGCGATACGGCAATGGAACGGCATTCCGGCGGTGTTGCGGAATATCGCGCCAGCGAAGGCAAAACCGTGCGCATTAAATACCGCGGCGATGTTAAAGACCGCACACTACAAGACATTCTGGGCGGTTTGCGATCCGCCTGTACCTATGTGGGCGCGCGCCAATTGAAAGAATTGTCAAAACGCACAACCTTCATTATGGTAGGGCAGCAGATCAATAATATTTTTGGAGAGAGTTAATCACGATGAACGCAGAAGAAACAGCCATGAGATTACAGGAAGCGGCGGCAAAATGTTTGTCATCCCTTGATGCATGGAACAAGGATTTGAAAAATGTCGATGCCCGTGAAGCGCTCCTAGAGGCCGTTCACGAATTGCGAAAGGTCACGTCACGTCTTGAAATCGATATTGCCATGAATGATCGTAAGGTTACAAACGCCAAACCTTTACCCATTCCCGAACATAAATCCAAAACAGAAAAGAAATCGCAAAAACCACTTTCTGAAATCCTGCCCGTTGCCGAAATCAAGGAAACGCGTAAACGTAGGAAAATAGAGATTGAATCGTCCAACGATGATCAGGATGATATTGAAGACCAGATCGACACAGAAGATGACAACGGCGATAACGAAAAGCCGAAGAAAACAGAAAAAAGACCGACAAGACCGCGCCGTAAAAAACGGGATTCTTCGGAACAATCGACAGATTAAGTTTTATAACGGTTATAATACTCTTGCATAGGTTGCATATGTGTCGCTATAACGATATATGAGCCTGAATTGGGATAAAATAAGGATTTTTCACGCAGTAGCCGAGGCAAAAAGCCTTACCGGGGCAAGTGACATCCTTAACCTAAGCCAATCTGCTCTTTCCAGACAGATTACCTCTTTAGAACAACAACTTGGCGTCACCTTGTTTCATCGCCATGCACGAGGCCTGACCCTGACAGAACAAGGCGACATTCTTTACATCAAAACAAAAGACATTTATCGCAACCTTGATGCTATTCAAACCCAAATTCAGGACTCGCACAATAATGCGGCGGGATCATTGAAAATAACCGCGCCGCGCTTTCTGGGCGGAAGCTGGCTTATGCGGCATGTTAACGCCTTTCAGGATGCCCATCCCGACTTGCGCCTCAATTTCATTTTAACAAATCGGCTGCTTGATCTTTCGGCGCGGGATGCCGATATCGCATTAAGGTTTTTCGAACCTGATCAGCCTAGTTTGATCAAAAGAAAATTGGCCGAATTCCAATTCTACTTATGCGCATCAAAAGACTATCTTGATACACACGGCATACCCTGCACACCGAAAGATCTGACAAAACACCGGTTGATTGGCTATCCCAACGAAACAAACTATCCTCATCAGCATACAGACTGGATTTTCAATCTTGCCGCTATTGATAAATATACCTATGACAAGGCTTTATTGATTAATTCCATGTGGGGTATAGCCGAATTGGTTAATACCCATACCGGGATTGCCTGTTTACCTGAATTTATAATTAATGACTATCCGCACATTCAAATTATTATGACGGATTATGCCCCGCCGCCTTCTGATTTGTTTTTTGTCTATCCCGAACAACGCCGAAATTCAAAAAGAATTGCGGTATTCCGTGATTTCATATTGGATGTAGTCCGTTCGGACAATTAGATTTTCTTTAAACGCATATGTGATATGCATTTATTTCAATGGAAACACTTCCCACAAATCGCTTACAACATATGATGTCAAAGCATTGCTTTGATGTTTTTACGTCTTCCAGACGTAAAACCTCCCTGTTCAACTGCCGGACCTTTTGGTCCGGTTTTTTTTAATTCTTTTATCAGGCTGCAAATCATATAAGCTTACAGATATATGTCTCAAAAACGTTTCATTACAGTGTATAATTACGGCGGCGGTATAAGGGGAATTATCCCTGCGGCCCTTATGGCGGAAATTGAACGCCGCACTGATTTGCGTATGGCCCAAATGGTGGATATGTTCACCGGCCCGTCCACAGGTTCAATCCTGAACGCGGCCCTAACCCGTCCGCATCGCCGTCGCCCGGGGATATCCCAATACAAAGCACGTCATATGATTCGGTTTTACGAACGTGAGGGACGTAATATTTTCCCTATCGACCGTTTTAGGGATTTTCGCGGACTTATTCACGATTTTAACAATCGAACAATGAAAATCGGCACGCTATCCCGTTTGTTCAGACACGGTCATTACAGCCCTGCAAATCTATCAAAAGCCCTTTATCAGCTTCTTGGCGATGCAAAATTGGAAGACGCGATAACATCCCTGATTATCCCGACCTATAATATTGCCGGAACCGCGCTAGAAGTATTAGAAGAAGCGGGAGAAACCGCCGACTCCCCTGCCCGTACCATGAATAATTTTTACGATCACGGCGGACGGGCGGTATGGATACGCCACCTAACAGGAAACGTACACAACCCAAAACATCATAAGACTATTGATGTTAGCACCTATGATGCTGTTATGGCCAGTTGCGCCGCACCAACCTATTTTCCCTGTCACGAGTTTTCGGCCTATGATCCCAATGTCAATTTAATGCGCCATTATCATGCGATTGACGGGTCTATATTTGATAATCCGTGTATCAGTTACCATGGTGCAATTCGCCCGCATGTTCCGCAAAACCAAACCCTGACCATGCTGGCCTTCGGAACGGGATATACGCATAAATCCATGACCAAGGAGGAATGGAATCAATTCGGCGCACTTGGTGTTGTCGACCCTGTGAACGACTATCCTTTAATCAATATTTTTTTTCATGCATCTGAAAGCGCATTGATGCAGGCGTTTGCAGAGGAAATCGGCGATGATAACCTGTTTATCTTCAACAAATCCATTTACGATGATATGAACATATATAGCGGATTGCCATCCACACAAATTGACGACGCATCCCCTTCTAATATGGAAAAATTAAAAAAATTCGCTAATGCCATTATCGAAGAGCAGGATAATAAACTTGATGAGGCTTGTCATATTTTGGTACAAAATTATGAGGAAAAACAAAAAATCGAGAAAGAAGAAGGCTTTTTTGAGGCATTGCGAAAGAACTTTTTCTGGCAGTAATCCACAGAATTTTTGCAGTGCCGCACATAAAATTCGTGACAAAACAGATAGTTGTCATAGACAATAATAAATAAAAATAAAATAAAGGGAGATATGACGCAGAGCGTTCAATATATTGACGGTAATTTTTTGCCATCATATGGGAGCCGTATCAAAAGGGCACTATCGGCCTTGTTTAACGGCCATGCGGAAAATCCTTACGCCACTTATACAGATCCTGATGTTGCCAATCATGTTATCACTGATGGCTATACAAGCTATAATTGTTCGCGGTATGATCATCCAAATTCGCAAGGAACCGTTTACATCCTAAGTGGCCTGCGCAGCACCGCAAAAGGTAAAAAATTTCTTTTCGAACATGCTAAAAAGGCTCAAATGTCTGTCGTGTTCGGAGCCCTCCCCGTTTCAGACAGCCCAACAGAAACATTGTCGGAAATTGACAAAATGGCAAAATCCTTTCTAACAAACCCGCCGTTTTTTGATGAGCATAAGAACAAACCTGTTTTCCTATTGGCGCATTCCACAGGCGGTCATGAAGTCACAGACTATCTTCATAAAGGCGGGACGGATGCGAACAATTTGTTAAAACGCTTTGATTGCATCAAAATTTTCTCCGGATTTTTCCGCGCCTCATTTGTGAACAGTTTTATATCCAGCGTTATATATCCAAAGCATGCCGACAGGCATGCCGACCAAATTTATGGGGAAAATCTTTTTGACAGACTTCATATCGTTGCCAAGGAATTAGCCGGCGATCCCGTTTATTTTGATCCTGAATGCACCTATCCGACACATACAGAAATACGGTATATGGCTGATGCCATAGAGCCCCGCACTGCAAAGATATTGGATAAACCGTTCCCTTCTCTGGTACAACGCGCCGCAAGACTAGGTAAGGTTGAATTCATACATGGTGAGTGGGATGGTGTCGCAGATAGAAAGGTTGCTCAGTCTGTGGCCGATCATATGGGTGCTGATTTTACCGTTATGAAGAATACATTCCACAATCCGTATACAGAACAACGCATTGTGGCCCTTTTGTCGCATATGTACAATAATATCAGAGAGCCTGCAAAACCTCGTCTTTCATTCTTGCGCGGAGCATTTGATTCAAGTTTTTTACCACCTTTTTGGGGTGCCAGAACATCGAGAAAAACATCACTAGAAATTGTCGCCCCTGCTGAAAATTTGCCTGCGATTGTTGAAAAACAATCTACATCTTTCCCTAATCCGGTTGTCCAGTAACAACAAGATTAAACACCTATTTTACACGATCAATTTTAGGCAGCTTCGCGTGCTTGTCCTTTAAGGGCGTCGCATGCCTTTTGAATGCGTTTGCATGCCTCGGTTAAAGCCTCAGTCGATGTCGCATAGGAAATACGGAAAAACGGACTTAAACCGAATGCCTCACCATGTACTGCCGCCACGCCGACCGTCTCCAGTAAATATGTCACAAAGTCCTCATCGGTATTGATTGTTTTACCCTCAGGTGTTTTTTTGCCTATGCATCCCTTGCATGACGCATAAATATAAAACGCGCCTTCCGGCGTATGGCACGATACGCCCTCCGCATCATTTAACATTTTGACCACCAAATCACGGCGATCTTTAAAAACATCGTTACGCTCCTGTAAAAATGACTGGTCGCCGTTCAATGCCGTTGTTGCCGCCGCCTGTGAAATGGAGGAAGGGTTAGATGTCGATTGCGACTGAATTTTCGACATTGCCTTGATCAATTCTTTCGGCCCGCCTGCATAACCGATACGCCATCCGGTCATCGCATAAGATTTCGACACACCGTTACATGTCAGTGTGCGGTCAAACAATTTCGGCTCAACCTGTGCGGGCGTACAAAATTCAAACCCGTCATAGACCAGATGTTCATACATATCGTCGGTCATGATATATACATGCGGATATTTGACCAAAACATCCGTTAACGCCTTCATCTCATCCCACGAATAGGCTGATCCCGTAGGGTTGGACGGAGAATTTAATATCACCCATTTTGTTTTATTTGTAATTGCGGCCTCAAGATCGTTAGCCTGTAATTTAAATTCGTTATCGGCTGAACATTCTACAAATACCGGCTCACCTTCCGCCAGTAACGTCATATCCGGATAAGACACCCAATACGGCGCCGGAATAACGACCTCATCCCCCGGATTAACAGATGCCATTAAAGCATTATATAAAACCTGTTTTCCACCTGTTCCAACCGTAATTTGCTCACGAGTATAGGTTAAATTATTATCGCGTTTGAACTTTGCAATAATTGCATCCTTTAATTCGGGCGTGCCGTCCACTGCTGTGTATTTCGTTTTGCCTGCATCAATCGCGGCCTTTGCCCCCTCTTTAACAAAATCGGGTGTATCGAAATCAGGCTCACCCGCCCCTAATCCTATAATATCTTTACCCGACGCTTTCAACTCGGCGGCCTTTGCCGTTACAGCAAGCGTTGGGGATGGTTTGATACGGGACAAGCGGTCAGCGATAAATGCCATTTTATGTTACCTTTCTGTTACAAAAAACTCACAAAATGACCTTAGATAAAATTGGAACGGACTGCAATGCTCTTATGTTAGTCAGGAACATTCAAACCCTGTAACAAAGGAAAATAAAATGAATTTATTAAAAACAACTACTCTATGTTCTGCTTTGGCTTTAACATTTGCCGTTGCAATTCCGGCTTCCCACGCGCAATTATCCGTTGGAAACTCGACCGGCGTAGGGTTAAACACAGGTGTGTCCGCCGCAGGCGTGAATGCTGGTGTCAATACAGGCGTGAGAGCCGACACAGGCATCCGTAGCGGTAGCAACAATGTCAGTGCCGATGCCCGTTCTCGCGCTGATGTTGATGCTGAGACACGCGCCGAGAAATTATATCGCAATAACACATCTTACCGTGGTGACGTTCAATCTGGTGTAGATACACGTTTCGATGATCAGCCAAGCGTTACATCAACTTCCCGTATGAATTCCGAGGTGGATCTGGACGGTGAAATGAACGTAAACGGCTTTAACGATTAAATTATTATTTATCCACTCCTAAAAAACAGGGTTGTTTCAACCCTGTTTTTTATGCCGCTTCCGTATCCTCGTCGGCATCAACCTTTAAACGTGGCAAGGTGACGCCGCGTTGACCCATATATTTTCCCGAACGCGCCGCATATGTAACCTCGCAAGGCGAATCGCCTTTATAAAACAAAAACTGACAAATACCTTCATTCGCATACACCTTTGCAGGAAGTGGCGTTGTATTTGAAATTTCCAATGTGACCTGACCTTCCCAACCGGGTTCCAGAGGTGTGACATTGACAATTAATCCACAACGCGCATACGTACTTTTCCCCAGACATATCACCAGCACGTCATCGGGAATTTTGAAATACTCGACAGTGCGGCACAAAGCGAAACTGTTTGGAGGAATAATACATACATCGGTTTTACGCTCGACAAAGCTACTCTCATCAAAATTTTTCGGGTCGACGATCGCATTATCGACATTGGTGAAAATCATAAATTCATCGGCCAGACGGGCGTCATAGCCATAGGATGACAGGCCATAGGAAATAATCCCCTGCCCTTTTTGCTTTTCATGGAACGGGTCTATCATGCTGTTGTCTTTGGATTGTGTGCGGATCCAGTGATCGGGCATAATGCTCATCTGTAAAAACTTCCTATTTTTCTTTATTTTTCTGCTTGTCGGACTTGGCTTTTGCGACGGCCTTGCGGCGTTTCAAATTTTCCCTGAGTGCCGCCGCTCTTTTATCCAGCTTGTCCTGTAATTTTTCTTTGGTCATTATGCTCATAAATCCTTGATAGCCTCAAACATTTAGGATAAAACATCCACAGTAATCAAGCTTTAATTGTTTGAACCGGCTGCCGTAGCTCAGTGGTAGAGCGCACCCTTGGTAAGGGTGAGGCCGGGAGTTCAATTCTCCTCGGCAGCACCATCTTTCCTCATTTACATCAATAAAATAATTATCAAACTTGTTACGGATGTCAAAATCCATAGGGAAACCCCTTGTAAATAGGGTTTTACACCTGCCGCTTTTAAAGTTTCGCGGGTAAGGGAGGCCCCGATCAGAAAGAGGGTCATTACTAATACCTGCTTGGCAACGAGACTGATCACCTGCCCTGCTTCTCGAGTTGCAGGAACCCATGTCACTATCGCGGCCATCATTATAAAACCGAGAATAAACCATGGCTTTCTTGCTTTAACATAGCTTTCTGCGCTTTCTTGTGTGCTTTTATTATAAAAATATCCGATCAGGAAAACGGCAGGGATAATCCACAACGCCCTGACCAGTTTGACTGTTGTGCCCGTCTGCAGGGCCTGATCGCCATATTGCATTGTTGCACCGACAACCGAACTTGTATCATGGATGGCCAATGCACTCCATAAACCGAAATCATCTTGCGACATGTTCAACACATGTCCGATTAACGGAAACAGAAATAAAGCAATTGCATTGAGCGTAAAAACCACTGCAAGGGCAACCGTTATCTCATGGGTTTTGGCCTTCACAACAGGTGCGGTGGCGGCAATGGCGCTTCCTCCGCAAATTGCCGTACCGATAGAAATCAAAACGGATGTTATATGCGGAACATTAAAAAATTTTCCAAGCATATATCCAGCACTAAAGATAAAGATAATACTTCCCATCGTTATCATAATACCTTGCAATCCCGCGCTGCCGATTGCGTGTAAGTCCATACCCGCCCCTAAGCCGATAATCGACCACGCAAGTAAATGCCGGGTCGCCTTTTGTGTAAAGGCCGCGAAAGGATTACCGAATAGGAGAGCAATAATGATACCGAGGGCTAATGCCACTGCCGACGACACAAACGGCAAAAGACATATCAACGCAATAAGAGGAAGGATGATCTTTGCAGTCATCGTTCAATACTATACCAAATATTGCAGGATAGGATCATTAAATTAAAGAAACCCTGGTTTTGAGTGATTTTTACGTTGATGAAGCATAGTTAATATTTTTGGCAAAATGATCTCGATATCACTGGCAACAAGCCCTGCACCTAAGGCGATGCCTGCTTCACCATGCATCCATACACCGGCACAGGCCGCCTCAAATGATGGCATTTTTTGTGCGAGCAAGCCTGTTATCATTCCAGCCAATACATCGCCCGTTCCCCCCGTCGCCAAATAAGGTGAGGCATGAGTATTAACCACAACCCGTCCGTCAGGCGCGGCAATAACTGTTTTTTGTCCCTTTAAAACAATAATTGCATTGACCATTTGGGCCGCTACACGTGCTGCGTTTTCCTTATCACCTGAAATATCGGGAAAAGTTTTTGCAAATTCCCCTTCGTGGGGGGTTAGAATATAATGCGGTGACAGGGTTTCAGGTAAATGTTTCAAGGCCGCGGCATCGAGAACGGTCGGCACATCGACACCAAAATCAATTTTGCAAGCCATTCCGCCAGACCCGTACAATCGAGCCGATAATTTATCGTGATAGTAGGATAGGTCGTTACGGGCGATGATATGAGCCGGCAAACTTCCGCGGAAAATATCATATGTATCGTCCTTACATAATACGGTGACAAGCCCCACACCCATTCGCGCGCATGCGGTTGCCGCCAGTCTTGTCGCCCCTGTCATTTCCGGCGCCGCGTAAATAAAGGCATGCCCTGCATCATATTTATGCCCGCTATCTTTTTTCACAGGCAAAGCTTCATTCCATAAATCGGGTGAATTACTTTTAATGTCCATTTTTCAAATATTCGTTAATGAGCACGTTTGTGATCTGTTTGCGACATTCAAGGAAATTGCCAAGATTCTCACTTTCCGGTTTTGTAAGGCGGGTTGCGAAAAATATCGGGCCAACAGACGTTTCACGATACCCTACCCACCAGCCGATGTGTGTGCCGTCCTGTTGGGTCCAGCCTGTTTTTCCGTATGTGTTCTCATCTTCTTTCATAAAAGACTTTACGATGTTCATGGATTGACGGGAAAATGGTAATTCGTTTTTATACAGACTTACCAGCATAGCAATCTGATCTTTCGGCGAAATACCGAATGCGCCATAAACCCAGAAATTGCTATCTTGTCCGTGTTCTATATCGCCATTACCCTCATAATCGGCCCAATGCAAATAGCGTTGATAGGTAGAATGGTCGATACGGTTGGCTAGCTCTTCATAAACCCATATTGTCGAATTACGAAAGGCATCTTCCAGTGTCGTATCCTCATTCCATATCGGAAATTCTCGTTCGACACCATCCCATTCAAATACTTCGCCCAATGTTGTCGCGCCCGTATCCAAAGCAATTAGCGAGTGAAAAATTTTGAAGGTCGAGGCCGGTAACGTCTGCCTGTCCGCATCGGCTTGATCTGTCATTACCCAGCGATTGGAACTGAGATCGTACAAGGTTGTGCTGCCCTTCACGCCACATGACGAAAAAACCGTTTGCGCCATCACAGGGGTCGTACCTATAAATATTAATATAGCCAATAACAAAGAAAATTGTGCGCGCATTCTTACTCTGCCCTTTAGTTTCATTAAAAAATCTATATCATAATAATGTTAGGGCATGAATAAGGCTTAATCGAACAATCAAAGGAAAATAATTTCAAAATATATATGAACTTTTTTTCAATTGCTTCGTTTCCAATGTCTATCAATAAAAATAAAGAGAAGGATAACCCATGAAATATTTACTACTTGCTTCTGCTGCAGTGATGACATTTGCCTCATCAGCAGCCATCGCACAAGACACATATTACAAAGACGGAGACCGTGATCAGGTCGTCCGCAGCGCAAGCCCTTATATTGGTGCTTACGGCGGATACGGTTGGATGGATGATGCCGGGGCAGACCTAGACGGCGGCCAATACGGTGTTTACGTCGGTATGCAGGCTGATTCATTGCTGGATGCCACCATTAACCGTACAGGTCTTGCCCTATCAGGTGCTATCGAAGGTCACTATGGCTGGGCAAACGGCAGCGACGGCGGTATCGAAAGAGACAATGAGTGGGGCGTAAGCTTCCGTCCTGGTATGAGCATTATCAGCAACACACTTAACCTTGAAACAGTACCATACGCGATTTTGGGTTATAAACGTGCCGAAATCGAAACACCGGCAGGTGATAACTGGCATGACGGGTTTGAACTGGGTCTTGGTACGGAACTGGTTGCATGGGATCACATGTCCACACGTTTGGAATACTCACACACATTCTATGAAGAAAAAGGCGGAATTGACCCTGATGACGACAGCATTCGTCTGGGTCTGGGATACCGCTTCTAATATTAAGAAATTTCCCTTCCCCACAAAAAACGGAGTGCCCGCAAATGGCACTCCGTTTTTTCATTTCAATATTTGTGATTTTTTAAAAAAAGCATCCAGCAAGTAACTTTACATTTGGAAGTTTAATCTTTCAGATAGTGATAATGATGGTCCAAATGGTCATCAATAAAAGTCGAAATGAAGAAATAGCTGTGATCATATCCCTCATGAAGACGTAATCTCAGTTTTTGCCCTGATTCATCACATGCAGCCTCGAATAATTCGGGCTTGAGCTGCTCTTTCAAAAAATTGTCAGCCAGACCCTGATCGATCAAAATTTCCGTATCATCGGCATTCTTACGCACAAGTTCGCAGGCATCATGCTGCTTCCACAGTGTACGGTCATCGCCGCCCAGATATCCTGTAAAGGCCTTTTGCCCCCATGGCACTTGCGTCGGCGCCACGATCGGCGAGAAAGCAGACACAGATGTGTATAAATCCGGATGTTTAAAATAGAGGGTTAAAGCCCCGTGACCACCCATAGAATGCCCCATGATCGATTGCCTCTTTGCATTAACTGCAAAATGATCGGCAATAAGAGTATTAAGCTCATCAGTAATGTAATTTTCCATCTGATAATGCTTTGCCCACGGCTGTTGAACCGCATTCAAATAAAATCCCGCCCCTTTTCCGAAATCATAGCTATCGGCATCATCGGGCACATCGTCCCCACGTGGCGACGTGTCGGGCGCAACAACAATAATGCCCAATTCCGCCGCCTTCCTGTAAGCACCGGCCTTGGTAGTAAAGTTCTCGTGAGTACAGGTCAGGCCCGATAAAAATGTAATACATGGTAAAGTTTTACCTGACGGATTATCCGGCAGAAAGATTGAGAACTTCATCGTGCAATTTAAAGCACTGCTTTCATGCTCCCATACCTGTAATTCGCCGTTAAAACAATTATGTGACTCTATTTTTTCCATTAAAACTTAACCACACTGCGGATTGATTTTCCTTCATGCATCAGGTCAAAAGCTGTGTTAATTTCTTCCAAAGGCATGGTATGGGTAATCAGGTCATCTATATTGATTTTTCCATCCATGTACCAGTCGACAATCTTTGGCACA
>DCKW01000070.1:13845-17072 GCA_002320485.1 Micavibrio sp. UBA1664 | reverse complement strand
GGATCTTGCCGCGAAAAATATTGATACATTGAGTCTGCAGGCGGCAAAATTTTTGAATGAGTGGCTGGACGAGCAAGGTTTTTAAACCTTGTTGATAACAGGTCTGCCGCCCTGCCTTCCTTTAAACACATCGGCTATAATGAAATCATGCGTGAAATTATAATGGATACGGAAACAACGGGCATGGATCCGTTTGCTGGAGACAGGATCGTTGAAATCGGCTGCGTTGAATGTATCAATCATATTCCAACCGGTAATCATTACCATGTTTATATCAACCCCGAGCGGGATGTTCCGGCCGAAGTGGTCGCCGTACACGGTCTTACGGAACAATTTTTAAAAGATAAACCCACATTTGCCGAAATTTATTCGGATTTTCTGGATTTTATCGGCGATGCAAAACTTGTCATTCACAATGCCGAATTCGATATGAAATTTATTAATCATCATTTGAAGGAAATGGGCGCGGCACCCGTTCCGAATAATCGTGTGATTGACAGCTTGATTATGGCGCGGCAAAAATTTCCGGGATCACCCGCCAATCTGGATGCCTTGTGTAAACGGTTTGATATTGATAATTCAAACAGGACATTACACGGGGCTTTACTTGACTCCGAATTGCTTGCCGAAGTTTACCTTGAATTATTGGGGGGACGTCAAACAGGTCTGGGTTTTCACGACGATAAAAATCAAAACGCTGCATCGGAAATGTCTGATCAGGTTTCATCTCAAACGAAAAAACCCCGTCGTGAACCAAGGGTTTTTACCATTCCTGATGATGAATTAACCTCTCATAATGAAATGCTGGCCCAACTGGGTGACAAGGCCTTGTGGAATAAATTTAATTAGACGTCGCCATCTTGCTTTTTTGCTCATTCTGATATTGCTGAACATACAACCCTTCAAAATCAACGGGGTTGAGCATAAGAGGGGGAAATCCGCCGCCAATGACCGCGTCACATAAAATTTGACGGGCAAACGGGAACGCCATTTTGGGGGCCTCTATCATAATCAGCGGATGAATATGTTGTTCAGGCACGTTTTTTCCGACTGAGCAAACCACACCATATTGTAACTCGGCAATGAACATTGTTTTTGAACCGCGTGTCGCCTTTGCCTTGATACTCAATACGACTTCAAATACGCCTTTATCTTCCATAGGCTTTCCATCCAAATTCACATTCACCTCCATCTGGGGTGCGGCATTGTCGCTATCGGGACGCAAGATTGCAGGTGCATTGGGATTTTCGAACGAAAAATCCTTTATATATTGGGCATGGATAGTCAACGGTAAATTGGTTTGAGTAGAAGGTGCAGTGGTGGCGGTTTCGTTCATATTTCTCGCTTTTCATCTGTTGCTTATACTCCGCATCATGCTATTTTAGACAAAAAGGAGCAAGCCCTAATATGCCAATGGATATTTTGATATACGCAATAATTGCCGCAGTGATGGTTTTCTGGTTACGTAACGTGATCGGAACGCGTAACGGCAGTGAACGGCA
Organism: Micavibrio sp. UBA1664; assembly: GCA_002320485.1. Taxonomy (GTDB): domain Bacteria; phylum Pseudomonadota; class Alphaproteobacteria; order Micavibrionales; family UBA1664; genus UBA1664. The sequence continues at coordinate 15,570 of DCKW01000070.1, read as the reverse complement.
GCGCCCCAATCCTTTCGAGGAAAAGAAACCGTCCGAGGATGCCGGATCGTCATTGCCTCCTGTCGATATGAAACCGGTGCGTGATATCGAACAAATAAAATATAAGGCGGCATCCGTCGGTGAAAAGGCGGATGCAGGGCTTGTGCAAATTGCATTGGCTGATAAAACATTTGATGTTCATGATTTTCGGGAGAATGCTTCCGATGCCTTTGGCATTATTGTACACGCCTTTGCCGAGGGCGACCGCGATACATTAAGGGATTTATGTTCCAAAGATGTGTATAATGCCTTTGACGGAGCACTGAAGGAGCGTGAAGCCAAAGGTGAAAAGGTTTCGACCGAAATTCATTCCATTCGTAAAAATGATATTGTCGATGCGGGTATTATAGATCGTAAAACCGCGTACGTGACCATACGGTTTACTGCTGACGAAACATATGTCATTGAAAATGCAAAAGGTAATATTATTGCAGGTCATCCCGATCGCGTGACGGAAATGACGGACAAATGGACGTTCAGCCGTTCGCTTAAATCCGCCGATCCGCGATGGTTCCTGTCAAAAACAGAAGATGATGTCGTAGAAGTCGACGGTAAAACGCCGCTTCCCGATGCAGGCTAGAACTTCATAACCGCAAATATATTGGCGTAATTATCGGTCCAGATTTTCTGGCTAGGTTTTGCCAGATCGTCGGTTTTCCATGCATCGTTTAAAGCGGTCAAATCGTTGATTTTTTGGTCAGACGCGCTCACAACAACATAGATGCTTGTATTATAGGTCGGATCATCAGCAATTTTATCTACTCCTGTTCGCTTTATGACCGGGTACCCGTATTGGGTGGCAATATTTGCAATCACAGGCGTCAGGTCAAAGAAACGGTTTGAAATGTGAAAAACAATAAACCCCTCGGGCTTTAATTTTTCACGATAAATATCAAATGCCTCTTTTGTAAGAATATGAAGCGGGATAGCGTCCGAACTGAAGACGTCCAGCAAGATCATATCATAACTTGCATCAGGTTGCTTTTGTATTCCTATTCTTGCATCGCCCAAAATAATGTCCGCGTTTGGTTGGCATGCCGACAGATAGGTGAATAAATCGGGATTGCTTGCAATTTTTACAACGTTTTTGTCAATCTCGTAAAAATCAAATTCACGACCGTTTTTAATATAACATCCTGTTGCCGCCGTTCCCATTCCGAGGACAGCAATATTTTGCGGCCCTTTTTGTTCGTCCAGAATTCTAAACACATCCCCCAACGGGCCTTGCGGATGATAATAAGATGTCGGTGTGGGACTATCACTTAGTGGGAGGGTTTGAAGTCCGTGTAAAGTTGTACCGTGGACTAGTTGCCGAATGTTGTCACGATCACGAACCTTGACCACACCGAAAACATTTCTCTCCCTTACTATATCGTTTGTATGAATATCTTTATAAAGGAAAATAAAGCATAATACGCAGGTAACCCCAAGCATGACAGGCCGGTAATTATAAAAAACCATTAGACAGATAATGCAAAATAAAAATACGACCATTACCATATTAAAATAAATGGCACATATAAAAAACACCGCTGCAATCAGTTCAAAAATGCCCAAGACATATAACGATCTGGAATCAAGTTTATGCCATGCAAATCTCTTGTAAAAACAGATAAAAATTACAAAAAGGCATAAAATAATACCGTATTCGGTTGCAGTATTGAAAATATGGTAAGCCAGCAACGC
>DCKW01000070.1:3539-13457 GCA_002320485.1 Micavibrio sp. UBA1664 | reverse complement strand
AGATATTTTGTATCGGGTTTGCTTTGGGCCAATAATAAATGGCAATAAGTTGCCACCATAAAAAAGCCGGTATAATGAACGATTAGCAGAAAAATCTCATATTTTAAGGTCGGGAACACAATTGTGAGGAGCATTATCGCCGCACTCATTATTGCCAGTGAAAATGCTTTTTTATCATGTCTAGCCCACCATAACGGCGGTTCGGCAAAGGCGATGATAAAGCTAGTTAAATAGGCCGCAAGAGGAATAATCCATAACAGGGGCAGCGATGCTATATCGGTGGTCACATGCGATGTAACACCAAGCATCAGACTTGACGGTATAAACGCCAGTAATAACCAGAGTGAGACCGGTTTCCATGAAAATACGTTCTTATCTTTTGATGCCGTCATCGCATTATCGGCTTGTGCGGCGGTCAGGGCAGGTTTTTCTTTACGATAGATGCGGTAAAACAGAAAGGCCGATCCGGCCACCAAAACGCATAATATGCCATATCCGATTTTCCATACCAAAGATTGGTTGCCTAATGTCAGCAAGGGTTCAAACAAAAAAGGATAACTGGCCAGCGCAACAAATGACCCGATATTGCTAAGCGAATATAACGCATAGGGTGTTTTGCCACCTGAGGTATGCTGCGTAAAATTTCTATAAAGGGCCTGATACAGCGGCGCATTGGTCGCCAGAACAAAATAGGGGATACCGACGATAAAAAACATGGTTTTCAATTGCCACCAGACAGGATCTGTCGTTGTAAAATCAGGCGGCGTAAAACCATCGGTATGGATCATGAAAAATCCGGTTATGATCATTATCAATTGCAGTAGCGGAGGTATATATAGGGGCATATATCTGATCATGACATGAGCCCAGCAGTATCCGCCCAAAAGCAAGATCTGGAAAAACAGCATAGATGTCGTCCATACAGCAGGCGTTCCGCCCAGAACGGGAAGCAATGTTTTGCTCACAAGGGGTTGCACCAGAAACAGCAGGAAGGCGCTGACGAGTAATAAAAATCCTAAAAATCTGTATGTCAGGCCCATGGATAATGTCTTCCGTTTATACTTAATGGGGTTGTTGTTCTCCGAACAGCGTAAAGGTCACAACATTATCGGTATAATGATGTTGCCCGTACAACTCCTCCGGCAAAGGAATTTGATCCATTGATGATTTATCGGGTTGCGGATTGGCATTATCAATCATGGCACGTGCGCTGTCGGCCTGTGCCTCGCATTGGTACATACATGCGGCGGCCATGGCTCGAATAAAATCAGGTTGCGGTGTGCATGCTTCTGCGACTTCCATAAAAATAGAGGCGAACATGCATAATATATCGGCGGATTCATTGACGATATCGGCTATATCCTGCTCGTTGGCAATGTTATAGCGACACGCATCAATCCAGATACGCCCGACTTCTTCCAATGTATTGACGGATAAATATTTTAATTCCGCCGCTAAAGGGAACAGGGCTTCATCCCCTGTCATTTTCATCGCTTCGGCAACAAGATTGCCCGACAGGGAAACGGCAATCATCGCCATATCCGGGGCATGACGCGACAGGCTGTCATGCATGGCTCCGATATCGGATTCCTGATAAGATTTTCCTTTTAAAACGCGATCCACCACCAGCGGGGTTTCGCTCATCAGGTAAAGAGAGCCCAATTCTTTTTCATTTAATTTTTTACGTGTCTGCCCCGCCATTCCCGTCCCTTTGAATTGATTAAGATGTCGATAATAACACAATTTACCGACCAACAGATGCACCAAGGGTATCATGTTTGCAAGAGATTGGGAGTGGAAAAAACAAATTTTTGTTGCCTTTTTGTTCTCGCTGTGAAAACAATAGAAAACCATGCTTGCGAAAATTAAAACTGTGGCCTTTCATGGCATTGAAACCATCCCGATCGAGGCCGAGGTGCACATTGCCAACGGCCTTCCTGCCTTTACAATCGTCGGTCTTCCCGATAAAGCGGTGGGGGAATCGCGGGAGCGTGTACGCTCTGCCCTCCACGCAATGGGTCTTGCCCTTCCGCCCAAACGGATCACCGTCAATCTTGCCCCTGCCGATGTGACAAAGGAGGGATCCCACTATGATTTACCTATTGCTCTTGGGTTGCTTGTCGCGATGGGGGTTATTCCGGCCGACGCTATGGAGGATTTTGTCGCCCTTGGTGAAATGGGTCTGGATGGCGGATTACGTGCCATATCCGGCGTACTACCCGCCGCCATGCATTCGGCGGCAAACGATAACGGCCTTATCTGCCCTTATCTGTGCCGCGGCGAGGCGGCGTGGTCGGGGTCTGATAATGTTCTCGCCCCGCAAAATTTGCTACAGCTGATCAATCATTTAAAGGGGACCCAGGTCATGAGTGCTGATGTGCGTGCAGCTGTTTCAGGGCACAATCATTTTCCTGCATACGGTAAAGACATGCGCGATATCAAGGGGCAGGAATCGGCCCGTCGTGCGCTGGAAATCGCCGCCGCAGGGCGTCACAACATTCTTATGAGCGGTGAGCCCGGATCGGGGAAATCGATGTTGGCCGAAAGATTACCTACTATTTTGCCCGATCTGACAGCGCGCGAAGCGCTGGACGTGTCGGTTATTCATTCAATTGCGGGAACGCTCCCCGAGGGCGGGTTGGTCAGACATCGTCCGTTTCGTAATCCGCATCACTCCGCATCTTTGCCGGCGCTGGTTGGCGGGGGCACAAAGGCAAAACCGGGGGAGATTTCACTGGCGCATCAGGGTGTGTTGTTTCTGGATGAATTACCGGAATTTAACCGTTCGACATTGGAATCCTTGCGCCAGCCGATGGAAACACGGCAGGCAGTGATTGCCCGCGTGCAATCGCGTGCCGTCTATCCGGCAGATTTTCAACTGGTGGCGGCCATGAACCCCTGCCGATGCGGTTATTATGGTTCATCCCAACAGGAATGCCGCTGTAACCCAACCAGTATTGCCCAATATCAAGGGAAAATATCAGGTCCCTTTATGGATCGTATGGATATATTTATCGATGTTCCGCCTGTATCCTTATCCGATCTGCGCACCGGTCATAGCGGAGAGGACAGCGCCAAAATAAAAGCAAGAGTGGAGGCTGCCCATGCGGTACAATACACGCGTAACGGTGAGGGCAAGTTAAATGCGTTGTTAACAACGGATGAGATTGAGAAATATTGTGCCCTGGCAAATGATGCCGCGGAATTTTTTGACAAGGCTATCGAAAAACTCAAATTATCTGCACGCGGATATTACCGTGTTTTGAAATTGGCACGCACCATTGCCGATCTGGATGGCGGGCCTGTTCAATTGTCAAGAAACCATATTGCCGAGGCTTTATTCCTGCGACCCAAATCCTATTGAAAGGTGCGGTATGCAGTCCAGATCCGCTGAGTGGTGGTAAGGAGGCAAAGGCTGCCGAAAATGAAGCATATTGCAACAAAAGAAACCGGAAACAAACAGATGAGAATGAAAAAAATGATCGTTTCCGTTCCCTCCATCAGACCGTTTGAAAAATAGAATGTCTTTTTCCCTTGTACTTCTGTGCTTATGCCGCGCTTGGCGCAAAGAATGGCATAGGCCAGAAACGATGTGCCTGTTCCTATGAAGGAGAATAAAATAAAAATACCTGCAGTTAATGCCTGAGACGTGCCGATACCCATCGCGAAGCACAAAGGGAATCCGGCGTAAATCAAAAAATCGAGAACAATATCCAAATATCCGCCGAAATCAGATTGCCTGTTTTGGGCACGCGCAATCGGCCCGTCAAGACCGTCAATTATACGGTTGAGGAGAATAAAAATTAATGCGGTATAATAAAACCCCATAAAGGCTGTAACACAGGCAACAATGCCTATGATAAACCCGATAATTGTTACACTATCAGGGTTCAGGGGGCTACGTGATAAAATATGGGCCACACGATTTAACGGCGGATCAATAAGCGGGCGGACAAAAGCATCAAGCATCTGGTTTATTTATGTCCGCGTTTTTCCCGCGATTTATAAAGGCGGTAAGAGACGGGAATTAACGCAGTATAAAGCAATCCCATCATCGTCAATGTAATCCATGGTGCGTGAACCAGCATGGCAAGGATCAACCCGCCAATGGCAAGGCTCGGTATCAAACCGACAGACGGCAGACGTATCTGTTTTGAGGAAAATGTGGGAATACGACTGACCATCAATGCCGCAATCAATAAAATCCATAGGCCGATAACCGGACTGGCGACATTGTATTCAGACAAATCGGTATCCAGCTGCATATATATAATGAGGGGCATGAGGGCCAAACCTGCTCCCGCCGGCGCGGGAACGCCTGTGAAAAAATACTTTCCCCATTCCGGTTTCTTTTCGGTTTCATCGACACTTGCATTAAATCGGGCCAAACGCAGGGCAGATGCAATGACAAATACAATAGCGGCGATCCACCCAACTTTACCGGATTCCTGTAAAATCCATAAATACATTACCGTGGCGGGCGCAACACCGAAACTTAAAAAATCGGCAAGGCTATCCAATTGCGCGCCAAATTTGCTGGTGGCGTCCAGCAGGCGGGCAATAGCCCCGTCCATAGCATCAAGAATTGTTGCCACAACAATTAGTAAAACCGCATTACGCCATTGATCGCCGATGGCCATTTGAATGGCGGTGAGACCGCATACCATTGAGGTGAGGGTAATCATATTCGGAATCAGTTTTTTAAGACGGTTGTCCTTTCTGGTGTCTTCATCCTTGTCAGGGTCGGTAATAAAAAACTGGTTAAGCATAAAAATAAAATCCTAACGTGTAACGCCCTCTCTGGCCTTTTCCTTGGAGGTCAGGTCGGCAAGAACGGTTTCACCTTCTATCATTTTTTGTCCGATACATACCATCGGGTAAACGCCTTTAGGCAGATAAACATCAACACGGCTGCCGAAACGAATGATGCCGAATTCTTCACCGGTCAGATAAAGTTGATCGTTTTCGGCGTTACAGATAATACGACGGGCGACCCATCCTGCAATTTGCACGACGGCCATTTCATATTTATTTCCCTTATATTCGCTTTCAAACAAAATGGCGGCCCGTTCATTTTCTTCCGAGGCTTTATCAAAGGCGGCATTGACAAACGCTCCCGCCTGATAGGCCTTTTGCAAAATTTTCCCGGCAATCGGAAACCGGTTAACATGGACATCGAACACATTCAAAAAAATACTGACGCGTGTGTAATCCGGATTTTTATTTGCCGCCATATCGAGTTCGGCAGGTAAAGTGACATCCGGTACAATTGATGAAATATGACCGCACGCAGGGGAAATAATCAACCCTTCCCGCGCGGGGGTCACACGCTTTGGATTACGAAAGAAATAAAAACACCAGATTGTAACAACCAGACCAATGACACCGAAACCGTCCCATACAAGCGATAATAGAATGGTGACAAATGCAAACCCGATAATAAAGGGCCATCCGGCGGGATGGATCGGGGGAACTAGCGTGTCCCGTATCTTTTTTAAACTATCGGTAAATTCTGTATTCATGTTTGCTTTTCTGTTCTTATAGGTTGTTTTAGACTAATGACTAATACTATAATTTGGTTCATGAAATCAATTCTTTCCAGTCTTTTTATATTTTTTGTATTTTTAAATTCCGCCGTTCATGCCGAGGACGATAATCAGGGATATTGTCAAAATGCGGAAACGACCGCTGATCTGGTGCAATGTACCGGTAATCATTATGAAGCGGAGGCAGATCACCTTAACGAGGTTTATAAGTCCTTGATAGAGAAAGCGGATGAAGCATCGGAATTTGCAAGCCTGTTACGGACCAATCAGGAGGATTGGATTGCTTTTCGCGATCATACTTGTGAGTTGGCAGGAAAGATTTATGAAGGCGGATCTCTGCAACGGGTTCAGGTATTAAATTGCCGGGCAAGCATGACCGGCGGAAGGTCGGATCAATTAAAAGGGATGTTGCGGGATGTGAATGCCGATAATATTCCCGTGTTTGCAACACCGCCGCGCTGGACTAACACATTGTTAAATACGTATCCGAATATTTTTTGGGCGGTCGGACAGGCACAAAGCGCAGATGTCGATTGTGACGGGGTAAATGAAAAAATTGTCAGTGGTATCGAACATAGTGATAATGCTGCGATGACATTATCAACCCTAGCCATTATCGAGAGCCCTTTGACGGGTCGGGCGACAATTCAAACATATAATATGCCACGCAAAAAAGCATGTCCGCCCACCGCGATTCCGGCATTTGTCCAAAACCCCGGCACTGATGGAATATGTATATTTTCCGTTATTATGCAAGATGAGGGTTGTGAAGACATGCGGCTTCAGTATGATGATCAGGAAAAAATTTATAGGTTAAATAAAGAGGACATTGCCGAATGAACGAAATAAAATCCCTGTGCGTCTATTGCGGATCATCCATTAACGTTGACCCCCTTTACATAGAGGCCGCCAAACAAATGGGAAAAATCATGGCAGAAGCCGGAATTCGTCTGGTTTACGGCGGCGGAAAGGCGGGGACCATGGGGGTTATTGCGGATTCCGTTATGCAGCATGGCGGTGAAGTCATTGGGATTATTCCGTCCCATATCTCCGATCGGGAAATTCAACATAAGGGCCTGACCGAATTACATGTTGTCGATACAATGCATGTACGCAAGCAAATGATGGTGGATTATGCCGATGCCTTTCTTGTGTTACCGGGTGGTATCGGAACGCTGGATGAAACGTGCGAGATTATGACATGGCGTCAATTAGGCATTCATGACAAGCCGATTATCATTGCCAATATCAATCAATATTGGACCCCGTTTTTCGATATGATCGATTTGATCGTGAAAGAAGGATTTATGCGCGAAAATGATAAAAGAATTGCGATTATTGTAAAAACAATTGAAGATGTACTACCGGCTTTGCAAAAAGCCCCAGAGGAAAAATTCGATCCGTCCTCTAAATGGATTTAAGGCGTATATATGACAGATTATGAAGACACAGGTATAAAGGATCCAAACAAGGTCGCATTGCAGGCGATCCAGCGTATTCAGGATGAGGGCTTGCCGGCAAGCCCGGAAATTTATGAGCTGTTCTTTGTATATTATAGTGGCGTCAGTTCGGAAGTCACACGGTCTATCGACATTATGGTGAACCAAAATTTCGAATTGACGGCAGAACGATGTATGGAACTTTATCGCCGTTATCTCGATGATGATCTGACAAAGCAGGCCTTGAACAAGGCGGAACAAATTGTCGGGGACACGCTTAACGGCGTTGACCAGATCATGGATAATTTCAAGATTTCCAACAAACATTTTTTCGGCTCGATGGAGCATATTAATGCGGATGTCCTTGATGCTGTTGATGTAAAACAATTTAAAAGCCTGTTGGCCTCTATCATTAAAGAGGCGCAACGTATGGTGACCGAAAACCATGTTTTGGAAAAAAAGCTGGAGAAATCCTCCATTACGATGCAACAATTAAAACGGGAAATGGAGGAAATCCGTGCCGAGGCGTACACAGATTCTCTGACAGGTATTCCGAACCGTAAAAAATTCGATCTTGAGGTTGTGAGATTGGTTGCCGAAGCCCGTGAAGAGGCAACGCCTTTATCGATTATTTTTATCGATATCGACCATTTTAAATCTTTTAACGATACTTACGGACATCAAATAGGGGATCAGGTTTTAAGGCTGGTGGCCCGTGCCTTCCGTGACAGTTTGAAAGGCCAGGACTTTTTCTGTCGTTACGGCGGGGAAGAATTTGTCATTATCCTGCCAAAAACGCCTTTAAAGGGTGCGGCGCATATTGCCGATATTTTGCGTCAATCGATTAAGAATAAGGATATTAAAAACAAGGCGACCAATGAAAAACTGACCAGCGTTACAATTTCTTCCGGTGTTGCCGAATTAAGGAATGACGAAGAAATCGACAAATGGGTTTCACGCGCAGACAACGCTTTGTATCGTGCCAAAAAGCAAGGACGGAATTGTGTCATTGTATCTGAAGAGTAAAAACCCGACCATATTACATATGGCCGGGATAGTCACTTTGAAGGAAACTGTTTAACAATTTTTTAAGTCAGGTGTCTCCACCAACCATTGGAATTGATCGAATAAATTGGTTTATATCGTGTAACATCGGCCATTTGTTTTGTTTGCCTTGATTGATTATCAAGAACCATAGCACCGTCATCAGTGTAAACAATCAAAACGGCATGCGGGATATTTTTAACCGTATCTTGCACAATCGCCAAACGCATACGATCTTCGGTGATACCCAGTTTTTTCAATAGGGCATATTTTGCAATCGCAAAATCCTCGCAATCGCCGCCTCTGGCAAAGAACTCTTCCGGGGTGGCCCAGTAATCATTTTGCCCGTAATTGTCTTTGTCTTCGATGTAAGTTATTTTATTCACGTATTCATTGACCGCGGCCACTTTTGCCGCCACAGGAAGAGCAAAAAATTGTTCCAGTTGTGACGGTTTGAAACTGACATCCTCTAGTTTAACCAGAATTTCAGTCCATTTCTTAAAAGCGGTTATGTCCTTGGAGCCGACTTCACGCGAACCAAATAAATCCGGATACGCCATGGGCGCCTTTTGAATGGCGGAAGGCGGTGTTATAATTTTGGCATTGGGATTATATGCGGCCTTATAGACCATTCCTTGAGTGTCACCTCCTTGCGCGGCAGGCTTAACGGAATTTAACGGCGAGGCCTTCGCAATACCGCCGGCCATCGCAGTCACACTAACAAACAGGGCAAATCCCGCTGCAAGTGTTCGATATCCGGCCTGCTCTACCAAAGTTGTGCGAATTTGACCCGCAGAAATAAAATTCAATTCGCGTAGAACTGTTCCCAGATTGGTTTGTGTTTCCTTTTGCCGCTTCAGGGCAAGCTTTAGTTGGTCCGGGGTTAATTTACCGCGTTGAACCAGCAACTCACCAAGGCGGTTGCGTTCGAAACGGGACCGCAATGTGGAGAAAAATCCCATATTATTCATTTAGTTTACCCTCTTTTATTCGATCATTGTCCTTCAATTATTTTTCAATGATACGCAAAAGGGTTTACCAAAGTCTTAACATCGCTTCGAAATCGAAATTATTTTTCCTGTGGTGAAATATCGGGGTTCCAAAGGTTAGTGATCCATGTGGCCGGGCGCATCATACGTTTTTGGCCGTTATGCTTTACCCATTTGCCGATCGCGGCGTCAGTGGGTTTCGGCGGACCGTGAAAGACCAAAATTTTACAATTTTCCGGCATTTTCGGGGTTAGTATCCCGCGTAGCAGTCTGGGCGGCATACAATGTATTTTGAAGCTTTTACACCAATCATCGGGCCACCATTTTACATCCTGTTGTTTGGCGACACTGGCGGTTAAATACATTTGTTCGTTATCATACTCTTGATAAATTTCTTCGTAACGATCTTCAAAATCATGGAAAATGTCATGCATGTCTTTCAATTCATAGCGGTAGACAGAGGAATTGCCGATGCCGCGCCCTTTTTGGGTCCAGTTTTCGATAATGCAAAATTCACCTTGTTCGAACGTCCAGAAATCATCAAGAGACTCCGTGATGATCATGTCGATATCAAAAAACATAATTGTTCCGTTGATATTATACGGCGCCTGTGTCAATTGCGGTGACAGTGACGAAATCTTTCGCCATCCTGACATCAATTTGGCATCACCGAGTTGAATGTCGGGTAAAGGCAATGCCTCTATCCCAGTATGTAGACCGGTTTCATCATCAGTCAGACATATAAAGCGGAAATCATCCTTAAGGTTTTTATGAACGCCATTATAAAGCTGGTTAACAAAATCGGGGCCATATTGTGTGCCCCATTTCATACAAAGGATTGTTTTCATGGAAAATTACGAAGCCCTCTTTAATTCTCGCCCATTTATAGTATAACTTTTA
>DCKW01000070.1:0-3126 GCA_002320485.1 Micavibrio sp. UBA1664 | reverse complement strand
CTTAATTTGGGAACGCCAGATGCAACCGATTATTGGTCAATGCGTCGCTATCTTAGCGAATTTTTGTCCGATCAGCGGGTGATCGATTATCCGAAATGGAAATGGCAACCGATTTTACAAGGTATAATTCTGAGTATCCGCCCTTTTAAAAGTGGCGCCGCCTACAGGTCAATCTGGAACCATGATAGGGATGAATCCCCGTTAAAAACTTACACACGTTCTGTCACTGAAAAACTATCCCAGACATTTGACACAGAAAATGTGATTTTTGAATGGGGGATGCGCTATGGCAATCCGTCAACGGAGTCAGGTATACAATCCCTTATTGAGCAGGGATGTCGCAAAATATTATTTTTTGCGCTGTACCCTCAATATAGCGATTCAACAATGGCTTCTTCTTACGATAAGGCCTTTGAAGTTTTACAAAAACAAACATGGCAACCCGCGGCAAGGACTGCCCGTGCATGGCACGACGATCCCGAGTATATTAATATACTGGCGCAATCGGTTCAGGCGCATCTTAAGGAAAAAAACTTTAAACCGGATATGATTTTGTCCAGTTTTCACGGCGTGCCGAAACGGTACCTTTTACAAGGGGATCCCTATCATTGTTTTTGTCAAAAAACGTCACGCCTGTTAAAGGAAAAACTTGGCTATGGCGACGATCAATGGATGACGACATTCCAGTCACGGTTTGGACCGGAGGAGTGGTTGCAACCCTATACCGATAAAACACTGGAAAGTTTTCCGGCCAAAGGCATTAAAAAGGTGGCGATTCTCTCCCCTGCCTTTGCTGTGGACTGTCTGGAGACGTTGGAAGAACTTGCCGTTGAAAACCGCGATATATTTATGGAGGCAGGTGGCGAAGACTACGCCTATATACCTTGTTTGAATGATACCGATATGCATATTCAATTTTTATCCAAACGCATTCGCACAGAACTGGCAGGATGGATATAAAAAAAGCGCCTTTCAGGCGCTTTTTTGAAACATTTTTTTAAAGTTACTCACGACCGCCCAAAAGGTTCATAATGAACTGGAACAGCATGATAAAGTTAATATACAGGCCTAGCGCACCCATGACGGCCATTTTGCTATTGGCTTCATCTCCATAAGTCGCGCTATATGTTTCCTTGATATTTTGTGTGTCATAGGCAACCAAACCCGTATAGATCAACACACCAATGACGGAAACGGCCCATTCCAATGCGGACGACTGCAAAAATATATTTACAACCATTGCAATCAATAAACCGATAACACCCATAATCAACAAACCACCTAACCCGCTGAGGTCTTTTTTAGTGACATATCCGAATACGGATGTTGCCGCGAATGTTGCGGCAGTAATAAAGAAAGCGCGCGCAATATCCGCCCCTTGATAAACAATGAAAATTGTCGATAAGGATGCACCAAAAACGGCGGAAAATAAAAAGAACATGGTTTTCAATTGACCGGCGCTTTTTGTGCGAACGGCATTGGGCGAAAACCCGAACCAGATAAAGGCCAGCGGTGCAAACGCCACAACCCATTTCAGAGGGGTGGCAAACAGCAGATTGACAGCGGCAGGCCAGTTTGCAATCCCGAATGCGACAAGACCTGTCACGATCAGGCCGAGGCTCATTACATTATAAACACTGCGGAAATGCTGGCGTAAACCTTCATCATAGGTCACGGCCTGCGTGCGTGTTTTTACATTTGGTGTATTCATGTGTAAAATTCCTCCTTAACATCATAAATTTGACATTTATACTATATAAGTTAATTGTGACATTTCAATGATAACAGTAAAGAGATATTTCATGCGCCATATTTTTACAATTTTTCTCATCATGCTTTTTTTGCCGTTTGCGGCCCATGCCCAAACCCAAAATGAGCCTGAACTGCCGCCGACATTAAAACAATTTACCGAACAGGGGGCACAAGCCTACTTTCTCGGTAATTTTGAGGGGATGAACGGATGGGTGTTGATCCGTCAAGGCCGCCCCGAATATTTCTATGAAAACAAGGAGCGGACAGCAATCGTTATGGGTTTGTTGTTTAATAAGGACGGGCAAATGATGACAATGTCGCAATTAAGCGACCTGAAACGCCGCCTTGGTGACGATATTTACGCCACAACAAGGAAAAACCCGTCCCAGACAGACACCGGCCCGATCAGCGATAATACAGCTCCTGCTACAGCTACAGATGATACGTCTGCAAATTCTGACGTGAACGCAAACATCGATAGTCAGCCATCACAAGAAACCGTACCGGACGAACAATCTTCTGTTGAAGAGGATACTAGCATGGCAACACCATTGATGGCGGCTGCGCCTACGCCCGCTGAACGGATGTATGTTGATTTGATCCAGTCAAAATGGTTTACAATCAACCCTGAGGGAACGCACGACGTTTTTGCCTTTATCGACCCGGATTGTGTTCATTGTCAGCATTTTATTCGCGATGCCGATAGTTTTGTAAAAAAAGGTAATTTACGCTTGCGTGTTATTCCCGTCGGGATGAATGAAATGTCTGCACGTCGCGCCGCGGTTTTATTGGCGTCCGCCAATCCGGGTGAACGTCTGATTCAATATGCTGACGGCGATAAAGACGCCCTTCCCGCACCGGCAAGTGTCAATGTCGATGCAATTAACGACAATACTGCGCTGATGGTTAAAAACCGTTTTGATGTCACACCGATGATTGTGTACAGAACCAAAAAGGGGGCCGTGCGTATCATCCGCGGCAGACCTGCCGATTATGATAATGTATTGCGTGACATTAATGAAAACTAATGCGTGATAGATTTTTATCACAAGTGAAACAATCAGGGCGGCGATTGGGGCGCCCTGATTTGTTATTCTGGACCCTGCCGTATTTGATGATACTGATTACTGTCGGTACGGTTGCCCAGAAATATATGGGGTTGCATGATGCCCAAATGATGTATTTTTCATCATTTTATTTTTGGCTCGGCCCATTACCATTACCGGCAGGATATAGCGTTCTGGCCTTTATGACCCTTAACTTAGCGTGCAAATTCATTTTTTTAAGCGAATGGACAATTTCAAAAGCCGGAATTCATATTATACATTTATCCGTCCTCATTTTATTGGCGGGAGGGGTATTAACTGCGGGCAC
>DCKW01000113.1 GCA_002320485.1 Micavibrio sp. UBA1664 | reverse complement strand
TTATGATCGTCTTGCCGGCGTAAAATAAATTATTAAAATTCTCCAAATATTTTTACCCGCATGTGCGTAATAGCCGTGCGGGCAAATTTTTTATAATTATTATAATATTTTATTGACCTCAGTGTTTTACTGTATTAAAACACTGATATGAAGGAATTGATTCAGGCATTATTGATTGTCGAGGATGAAAAAATCATGGAATCTTTTTTGAAAGATTTAATGACACCATCCGAAATTAAGGCTTTCAGTGAAAGACTTGATATCGCAAAACGGTTAAAAAACGGGGAAAGTTACCGATCAATCGCCGAAAACACAGGTGCCAGTGTAACAACGGTCACACGCGTGGCAAGATTTTTGAAAGACGAACCGTATCAGGGGTATCAATGGGTTTTGAGCCGTTTAAATGGAAAGGAGAACGAAAAATGTTGAACACATCACAAAATTTCATGACAGTCGCCTTGCCAAAGACGAAAGGAACCCATCGTGTCGGTACGCATCTTTCGCAATTACTGGATAGCGCAGGTGTGAGTATTCTTGAACCTGCAAAAGAACGTCAGGATGATTGTCTGTATGGATATACTTCCGGGCCCGACATCCGGTTTCGCGGTATGCACGCGTCTTCTTCTGATTGTGCTGATTATTTGCTCGATAATGTTGTGGATGCCGCCGTTATCGGCCTGAACAGATTGGTTAACAAAGTTTTAGAGCGGGGAGATGATCCTGCCGATATTGTATGTCTGCCTTTGAATATGCAAGAAACCTCGTGTCGTGTGGTTTTTGCCAAGGCTGTGAATGATAATGATGATACACGTCAGTATAATCGCGTTTTGGCATCTCACCCATCCATTGCTCAACAATATTTTAAACAGGAGGGTATTTCCGTCGGTAAAATAATTCCGAAGGACGGGTCGCTGGAAACGGCGGGTAGGGCACTTTATGGCGGTTGCCCGATTGTCGATATTACCCAGACAGGTAATTCTTTACGTGCAAATGATTACAAGATTTCGAAAACGATCATGAGCAGCGAGGCTGTTCTGGCGTGGAAGCCGCGAGGTTTTGACTTCAGATCTTCTGTTGACTATATGGCAGAAACAATGGGACTGTCCGCAAGAAATAGAAGGCCTTTAAAAACATTACCAATTTTTGCACAGAAATAATAAAACGCGGATATATTATCCGCGTTTTTAATCTGTGATATTTAAAAATACTTATTTCCCTAATAATTTAGTAATAACGTCAGGAATAGGCATAACAATTGTATTCGTCCGATCGCCCGCAATCTCCTGCAAAGCGGATAAATACCGTAATTGCATTGTTTCCGGACGCTGAGCGAGAATTTCGGCCGCCGCATCCAGTTGTTTGGCAGCCTGAAATTCCCCGTCGGCGTTAATGATTTTCGCGCGTCTTTCACGTTCCGCTTCGGCCTGTTTTGCAATGGCACGGATCATGGATGAATCAATATCAATATGTTTAATTTCGACATTTGTGATTTTAACGCCCCAACCTTCGGTGGCATGATCGAGTATTTTTTGAATATCGCCGTTTAGTTCGTCACGCTTTGCCAACATGTCATCCAGTTCATGTTTCCCGAGTACGGAACGAAGTGTCGTTTGCGCAAGCTCGCTGGTTGCCTGAATAAAATCTTCGACTTTGTTGATCGCATTGCCAGGCTCGACCACGCGGTAATACATAACGGCGGATACACGTACCGAAATGTTATCCTTTGAAATAACATCCTGAGACGGGACATCTTCAGTTCTAACGCGCAGGTCAACTGTCGTCATGGATTGCACAAACGGGATCAGGATAATCAGGCCTGGCCCAGTTGTGTGTGTGTAGCGGCCGAGAGTGTATACAACGCCACGTTCATATTCCTTCATAATGCGAACGGAAGTCGCAACAAAGAAGATTAAAATGACGAGTAAAAAGATAATGACTTCCATAATTGATCCTTATTTCTTTTCTACAGTTAAAGTAAGTTTTTCGTAGTCCGTTACGGTGACGATTTCGTCAATTGCAAGATCATGCGGACCGACGGCGCGCCACGTTTCACCATCGACAAAAACGGAACCTGACCCGTTAGCCCATTGTATTACAGTTGCGCTTTTTCCTTTTAAAAATTCTGTGCCCGTTTCGGGTGATTTGCTCAACGCTTTTTTAAGATAGACGATAAATAAAACAAGCGCGATGGCAAAAACAAAACCTAAGATGATAACGTTTGTAATTGAAACGCCGTAGAAATTATCCTGTCCCGCATCGATTAAAATCCAGATGCCGTAAATATAGGCGATAAAACCGGCAATGGCCAGAATACCTTTTGTGGGGTTGAAGGCCTCAAGAACAAGAAGGACTAAAGCAATGGTGAATAAGATTTCGACGTACATAATTTCATTTCCTTGAATGATTTTAGGATTTCCCTGTCAAACTGTCCAGTTTTCTCGGTTTCCATACGGTGAATAACACCCTTAGGACTTAAATCTCGATCCGGATCAAAGCCAGCGCGGCGAACACTCCAGCCGTCGAACGCATCGCAGATACAGGCCATTCTTACTTCACGGGATAGCTCGGCTGCATCCTTGCCTATGTAGCCAGATCCATCCATAGATTCGTGGTGGTTCGCCATAATATCACATAATAAACGTAAAAAAGGATGTTTGTCGCACTCGTCTGCGAAATTCTGACGAACAATATCCAGCCCTAGGATCGTATGGCTACGTCGTTCCTCTCTTTGGTCTTGTGTAGGACGTTCGTCAAGATCCCATATTTCGACTGGGAGGGACATTTTGCCGATGTCATGAGGCAAGGTCGCCCAATACAAGGTGTCAGCCATTGATTCAGTATAGCCTGTTTTCAAGGCCAGACTTCTCATGGACTTTGCAACACGTTCCGAATGATGATGGAACTCGTAAGGATGATTTGCAGGCCGCAAACCATCATAAGCCTCCAAATTCTTCATCTGAACTAATACAAAATTTTTAAAGCGATCCTCAACAAACATTATATTAAATGTGAGGTAAAATTAATAAGTTGGCAAGAAAGATTTTCTATAATAGGTATAACGCAATAACGAAGGGGCTTAAAAAATGACACAAGGATTTGCGGGCGGCGGTGTCGTCGTTCCGGTAAAGAAATAAAAAATAATTTAAAACATTAAAAAAGCCCCGTATGGGGCTTTTATTATTTCTTTTCTTCGCGTTTCTCGATGCCGTGGCCTGTTTTACGCTCGGCGATACGGGCGCTCTTACCGCGACGATCGCGCATGTAATATAATTTCGCACGACGAACGGAACCGCGGCGGACCAATTCGATTGATTCCAAGCGAGGAGAATATAAGGGAAATACACGCTCCACACCTTCACCATATGAAATTTTACGCACAGTAAAGCTTTCATTCATGCCGCCTCCATTGCGGGCGATACATACGCCTTCATAAGCCTGAACACGCTCGCGTGTTCCTTCTTTAACCTTTACATTAACGCGGACGGTGTCGCCGGCAGAGAAATTCGGGATGTTTTTGTCAGCAGCCAGTTGTTCAAGTTGTTTGGCTTCAAACTGTTGTAATGTATTCATAATATTAATCTTTCTTTATCCTGAGACCCGAATTCCGCAATGCAGGGTAAAACATAACATATGCAGGCGGTCCGTATTATCTTTTTCCGATTAACGGTTTTATGCGTGTGTTATGCCCAAAATGCAACCGATTTGCAAGTTATTTTTTTAATAAATCCGGTCTGTTGGCCTTGGTAATGGCGATCGATTGTTCGTACCGCCATTCATTGATTTTTGCGTGATTGCCAGATCGTAAAACTTCTGGGACTACATGGGCCGCGCCATTTTTATCCGTCCATGTTGAAGGTTTGGTATAGTGCGGATATTCCAGAAGGCC
>DCKW01000063.1:3548-7063 GCA_002320485.1 Micavibrio sp. UBA1664 | reverse complement strand
ATTCTGAAATAGGGGGCGGCATCTGCTCCACATCCGCCTATCCATTGCCATCCCGCGGTATTGTTTGCAGGGTCAGCATCGACGAGACAATCCCAAAACCATGCTTCCCCATCCTGCCAAGGCTGCAGTAAATGTTTGACGAAAAGCGACCCGACAATCATTCTGACCCGATTATGCATCCATCCAGTCTGCCATAATTGACGCATTCCGGCATCAACAAGCGGATATCCGGTTTCGCCTTTTTGCCAAGCTTCACGATAAGTTTTATACCGCTTCCACGGAAAATCCTCAAATTTTTCCTGTATTGGTTTGGATTTCATATCGGGATAATAATAGAGCAGATGATGTGTAAATTCGCGCCAGAATAATTCCCTGAGATAGGATTCGCCCTGTTTGTTTGAAACGTTATGAGAACCGATATAAGACTTTGTTTCATACCATATGGTTCGCGGAGAAATCATGCCCCAACGTAAGTAAGGTGACATGCGCGATGTTGCATCAATCGATGGGCAATCACGACCGGTTTCATAATTTTCTAAACCATTTTTTAGAAAATGGCTTAATTGTTTATGAGCTGCATTTTCAGTGATTTCCCAGTCATCTTGCATTTTTTTGTCCCATCTGATCTCAGGAAGAAACGCAAAATCATTAATATTACCGATGTTAAGGGAATGAGAGGCACTTACCATAGAATTTGGTTCAGGCAAAGGATCGTCGATTTTATCCGCTTTCTCCATGCAATTTTTATAATAGGGGGTAAAAACCTTGTAATGATGTCCGCTACCGCTTTCAATTTTCCAAGGTTCAAACAAAACGTGTGCCTGAAAACTATGCACATCTAACCCTCTGTTATGAAGATCCTTTTTAATATCTGTGTCACGGTCAATTTGCCATTTTTCGTAAAAACGGTTCCAATAAACGCCCCCAGCATCAATTTCTTTAATTAACTCATCAAGAATGGTCTTGCTATCCCCTTTGCGAACAATGAAATCAACATCATTTTTCTTAAAATCATCTCTTAATGATATCAGCGCGTGATGCAGCCACCATTTCTGTGCGGCGCCATAATCCCTGTCCATAGCATCGGGGTCGTAAATAAAAACGGGTAGAATAGGGGTTTTATTGTACGCTGCATGATATAAGGCAGGATTATCCGCCAATCGCAAATCATGTCGGAGCCACACTATAATCGGTTTTTCTTGTTCCATATCAATCAACTAGAAGAACCCTGTATAAAGGCAAGTTTTTATATAGTGGAAACTTAGCGATTACGCCCCATGGCAAGATATTTTTGACGACGCTCCGCCAATATCTTATCCGGTGACATACCATCCATTTCCTTTAATGATTGCTCTATTGTCAATGCCACGGAAGATATGACCGCTTCATGATTGCGATGCGCCCCACCAATCGGTTCGGCAATAATATCGTCAATTAATCCCAATTTTTGCATGTCTTGGGCCGTCAGTTTCAATGCGGTCGCTGCTTCCTTGGCATATTCGGCACTTCGCCATAAAATGGATGCGCACCCTTCAGGGGAAATAACAGAGTAAATTGAATGTTCCAACATATGAACCTTGTTACCTGTTGCAATGGCGATAGCACCACCCGAACCGCCTTCACCAATAATAACCGACACAATTGGTACGGTCACACGCAAACAAGTTTCAATAGATTTCGCGATGGCTTCTGATTGTCCGCGCTCTTCCGCACCGACACCCGGATATGCCCCTGCAGTATCGATCAGCGTAACAATGGGCAAGCCAAATTGTTGCGCCATGTTCATTAGGCGTTGTGCCTTGCGGTATCCCTCAGGTCGTGCCATTCCAAAATTATGGTGAATACGAGAATCAGTGTCAGATCCTTTTTCCTGTCCCATGACAACGACCGAACGCCCTTGGAAACGGCCAAGACCAGCACGCAAAGCATTATCCTCGCCAAAGCTTCGATCACCTGCTAGGGGGGTGAAATCTTCAATCATTCCCTTAATATAATCTTGAAAATGCGGGCGTTCAGGATGACGGGCAACCTGTACTTTTTGTGCAGGCGTCAGCTTAGAGTATGTCTGTATCAAGAGTTTTCTTGATTTGGAGGATAAACGGTCGATTTCCTCTCCAATATTAAAACCGGTGTCGCCCGACATATTTTGTAATTCGGCTATTTTTGCCTCTAATTCAATAACCGGTTTTTCAAATTCTAATTGAGCCATCTAAAGAATATCCCTTTTTTAATTACTGTGTAACATAGCCAAATTAAATCATTTTGGCAAAAGAAAATCCCCGCAAAAGCAGGGATTTTCAAATTCATTATAGGGGAAGTTATTTTGTACCGGTTTTAGCCATAGGATGATTATCCTGTACTTTTTGATTAACTTCCTCATCCAACATTTGCGTATAGATTTGTGTCGTTGCAATGTCGGCATGACCTAACATTTTCTGAACGGCACGTAAATCCGCACCGTTTTTCAACAAATGTGTCGCAAAAGAGTGACGAATAGCATGGGGTGAAAGTTTACCCATCGGGAAATCAGCCGCTTTTGACAAATCTTTTAACATTTGGGCAAAACGCTGACGTGTCAAATGACCCTTAATTGATGTCTTTGAAGGAAACAACCATTGCGCTTGTGTCCCGTTATCAGATTCACCAATAAAACGCTCGCGAACGCCGATATAAGCTGTTAAAGCCTTTTGTGCGGCTGGTGTTAAAGGAACCATACGCTCACGCCCGCCTTTTCCTTCAACAATCATAAACTGGCTGTCTTGCTGATAGGTTGTTAGAGGTAAGCCGACCAATTCCGATACGCGCAAACCTGTTGAATAAATCATTTCAAGCAAACATACCAAACGCTTTGAAGATGCGTTGCCTTTAGCGCCGGCGACCTCAATAACGTGGTTGATTTCATCTTCGGTCAGAATTTTAGGCAATGTGCGTTTTTGTTTCGGAGCCTCGATTGTAGACGTAGGATCATCCTCGCGAATGCCTTCCGAAATGATAAATTTATAAAATTGACGTGCGGCCGAAATTCGTCTTGAGACAGTACGGGCAGTTGTTTTATTTTTGCGGTCGCCCTTTACTTGTACTGTGTCTGATAAATTATCGATATACGCTTTAAAATCGGATGATTTAGCTTTATCAATTGATGTGCCTCGTTCCTGCATGAACAGGTCGATATGAATTAGATCACGATCATACGCCGCAACAGTATTTTGCGCAGCCCCTTTTTCGGAAACCATCATTTCTAAAAAGCTGTTTATCCACTTTGACACATTCGGTCTCGGTTTCGCAGGTCTTCCCGGTCTAGCCATTGTAATTATACTCCTTCACTGACTTTCTATAATTCTTTATACTTTTTTTATTCTTAAACGATTTAATTTATTATTGCAAATACTCTAATGTAAGCATAACACTTTCTTTTTCCAACTTTACAGCCTTTAAAGCCGATAAAATCACCGCCGCGTCCTCAGTTGAATAATTATGGATACTGTTATCCGCCATTAATCCGAGGCTTCTTGTTA
>DCKW01000063.1:0-3171 GCA_002320485.1 Micavibrio sp. UBA1664 | reverse complement strand
AACCTAATCCTAAATTTAAAGAATTCTTTTCATAAGTCAAGGAAAAAATATTTTCATATTTATTTTGCGCTTTATTATTTAGCAACTTATTAAATTCTCCCGAATTAATTTGTAAAAGATAAAGCGGTGCAGCAATATCAATTTTGTTTCTCTCCAAAATCTTTTCATGCTGACTGATATTCAACCATTCAATATAGTCTTTTTCGTTCATTGTTTGTTGTGATTCTATCCGCTCAATTGGTAGGGCTGTCGGCAAATAGGAATCAGGTATGGAATCACCATTCATTGCAAGAATAACGGCTGCTTTCCATTGATTGGCGCTATCAATCCTTGCCTTAGCAAGAAAAGGTGCGAACGGGAGGAGGGCACGCGCGGAAATAGAGTCTGCCTTTCTGAATAAATTATCCAGAATAATGTTTCTATCATTCTGATCCGTATTTAAAATAACTTTCTGGTAAAAGAATGCAGGAATGTCGCAGTCATTCATTTCAACCTGATCAACATCCCTTTCTAAATCATCCCTGTTAATTGGGGCTTTTAAATAAGCGGATTCAATATAGGCACTATCACGCACACCCCTTTTTGCCGCCTCAACCACAAAACATTGATAGGTTTTTTGTGACACATAACGCGTATCACTGCCCATATATATTAACAAATCTGACAAAGAAGATATATTTTTAGCGGCAGTGTTATAATAATTGTCATGAAACAGGCGATTGTCAGCATTCGCTAATAATATTTCCATATCTTTCAAACGGGAATAAGATATGTTGGCGTCCGTTAATAAGGGCGATAAAGAAGGATAAGCAATAAATTGCGCTTCATTTAAATTGTTTTTTCCTGCGCTTCCAAACCGTAACCTACAATAATCGGTCAGTTCCTTCCATTCAGTATTATCACGGAACTGCGCCGATGTAGCCTGAATATCCAGACAGGTCGGTGCAATATCGCCATCAAGCAATGATAATTGTAATTTTACAAGCGCCAAACCCATATCATCGTCCGGATCATAATTTTCAGGAATAGCGTTAAAAAGACTGCGGGCTTCATCAATTAACCCATAATGTATTAAAAGCTGTAATCTCTGGCTTAACAGGGCTGGGGACTCGACCTCTTGCGCGGAGGCCGGCGACGAAGAAAGTAAAATCCTCTTCACTAAACTTCTGTAAACAGGCGAAGCCAGATGATCGGGTAAACGGTAAAGCGTTTCCTGAGCCTGTTTTTGCGAATAGCCATCCCATAAACCTTTATCACTGAATTGCCCTTCATCTACAGAGTTGTAAGTCCCGATACGATCTACACCGGCCCAGTTTCTCTCTTGTGCGTGCGCTATCCCCAAAAAAGGCATAAACATTAATAATATTACAACAAAACGTTTCATTTTAATTGCGACTTTCATTTTGAACGGATGAGGATACATCCTTTTGGACAGTTTGCTGGGAAATATTTACAGGGGACATTGATATATAGACCATTCCCGCGATGGCGATAACAATTAGTAGGGTAAGGATAATTATAAATCTTTTCATCTGTTTGTATCTCATTTAAATAGCTATACTTGCAAACTAGAATTATAAGGTAAGGAAGTAAATAACCCGATGGAATTTATAAACACAATAGACTGGTCTTTTTGGGGACCGTTAGTTTCTATTCTTGTTCTTATATGCATGTCTGCATTTTTCTCCGGCTCCGAAACTTCTCTGACAGCTGTGTCCAGGGCACGTATGAATATGCTTGAAAAAGAGGGGGACCACCGCGCTGTCATTGTAAACCGCCTTATCGAGCGTAAAGATCGCTTGATCGGGGCTTTGTTATTAGGAAACAACCTTGTAAACATTTTGGCATCAGCCATAGCTACGGCATTTTTTATCGATTTGGTGGGGGAAACTGGTGTTGTGTATGCCACCTTGATTATGACCATTGTGGTTCTGGTTTTTGCCGAAGTCCTGCCCAAAACATATGCCTTAACCAATAGTGACAAAATGGCTTTATTTATTGCCCCGATCATACGTATTGTCGTTGTGATCTTTTCTCCCATAACCAATTTGATTTCGCGCATCGTAAATTTAACACTTAGACTTTTAAAAGTGGATGCGGGGGGAACAAATATGGCCGATCTGGCAGTGCAGGAACTGCGTGGCGCCATTGAGCTTGCTCATGAAAGCGAAAGTAACGAGTTCATCAAAGAATCATCTGAAAAAAGAGCCATGTTACGCTCCATTCTTGATCTGGTAGATGTAGATATAGAAGATGTAATGACGCATCGAAGCAATGTGGTTGCCCTTGATGCCAATGATACCATGACCAACCTGGTCGACAGGGTTTTAAACAGTCCTTACACAAGGCTGCCTGTATGGCAAGATGACCCCGATAACATAATAGGGGTAATACATGCGAAAATACTTCTTCGTGAATTAAGGAGTGTCAGTGGTAACATTGATCGTCTGGATATTCGTTTAATGTTACTGGAACCCTGGTTTGTCCCGGAAACTACCACACTTTTCGATCAGTTGCAGGCCTTTCGCGAACGCAAGGAGCATTTTGCCATAGTGGTCGATGAATACGGGTCATTTCAGGGTATTGTTACCCTTGAAGATATTTTGGAGGAAATTGTCGGCGAAATTGACGATGAGCAGGATCTGGCTGCTACAGGTATACAAATGCAGGCAGACAGCAGTTATTTTATCAACGGAACCGTTTCCATTCGCGATGTTAACCGTGAATTGGACTGGCACCTGCCTGACGAGGATTACACAACAATTGCAGGGTTAATCATACATGAATCAAAAATGATACCTGAAGAGGGGCAGAGCTTTATTTTTTATAATTACAGGTTCACCATTATAAAAAGGGAGAAACATCAGCTTACGGTTATAAAAGTAGCCCCTTTACCGCCTCCGGAAGACACATAGAAGTCATATTTTCACCCCATATACCGCATAAAATATCATTTATGTGGATAAACTTGAATCCGCTTTTGATAACTCTACATTAGCAGAGTAACCTAAATTATTAATAAAACAGGAGAATTACTCATGTCTGTTAAAACAGTAACACGTGCCGATCTGGCTGATGCCATTTATGAAGAGGTTGGATTATCACGTGTAGAGTCGTCTGATTTTGTTGATGCCGTCTTTCTGGAAATGGAAGATGCAATTGTAAATGAAG
>DCKW01000116.1:1859-13191 GCA_002320485.1 Micavibrio sp. UBA1664 | reverse complement strand
GGCCTCGAATGTTTTTAGCCGTGCGATTTGCGCGGTTACTGATGCCTTTTCGATCAAATCAGGTGAAAGGCCTGTCAAATGGGCGAAAATTTTATTGCTGACAATATTATCCAATCGGCCCGCCAGCCATGAAAGGCCGCGGGAACGAATCCTGCGGAATATATATTCAAATCCGATGGCGAGAAATGCACCTGCCATTAACATCGGCAAAATATCCATGGCAGATGCGGCGATTACACGATCATAAATCACCATAATAAAAAGCGGGGTGGCAAGGGCAACAATATTGAGCATGAAACCCGTTATCATAATTTGTATAAATATATTGCGGAAACGACTGATCAGCGCACGAAACCAGGTATATCCGCTTCCTTTCCTCATAAATTTGGACAAACTGGATT
The DNA here is from genome assembly GCA_002320485.1 of Micavibrio sp. UBA1664. Lineage (GTDB taxonomy): Bacteria > Pseudomonadota > Alphaproteobacteria > Micavibrionales > UBA1664 > UBA1664. The sequence goes on along the minus strand of DCKW01000116.1, from coordinate 12,790 downwards.
TGTTATCCTCATAACGCTGGAAAAACCATACGGTCCCTGATTTAGAAAGGGTGGGAGGCGCTTGCGATATCACTTTTGCCAAAGGGTCATAAAACTGCATATCACCGGTTTGGTTTTCGCCCAATATGATATAGGGATCCCCTTCCGTCGGAATAAAAACAGCGGGGAGCAAGCGTGTATCAATATCATAAATCTCGCATTCGGCTTTGCGGCAAAAATATCCCAAATGAGCAAGGGTATTTAAGAAATCCGCCTCGTCCATGGCTCTGCGTTCGTGTGGTAATGCTTCCAATACACGATGTAATTTACAATTTGGTTCCAGTTTTAAAATCAGAGCGCACAAACATACTTCCCATGCACCATCGCTATGAAAATGGTCACGGCCAGTTTTTGTCAGTAATGTAAGCATATTGAGAATAGGTTGACTGTCGACAAATCGCTCCATTGCGTGTGTGGTCGTATCGCTCATAACCTTAGTTCCTTATAGGGCGTAATATTCTTTTTGGAAAACGGAAGAGGAGCTTCCTTAAGATTTTTATTTTCTATTACAAAATGACGGTCCTCCAACTCGCATATATTGCGGTCTTCAGATATCAAAATCATTGATACTTTCTTTTTCAAACGGGCAAGAAGACTGTATATGCGTGTATAGCCCTCTTTATCCAAACGACGATCGGCATTATCAAAGAGAATGATTTTAGGTTTGAGTGCCAATACACGCACAATGGCAATGCGTTGTTGCAAGCCTACGGATATATTATCGGTACTATCACCATTCAGGAATGTATCAAACCCGCCCGGTAACTTGGCAATGTCCTTATCAACATCTAAAAGTGAGGCAATTTCCTTGGCCATATCTTCTGCAATTTGACCGTACCCTGTAATATTGTCCCTTATTGTTCCGCGGAATATCAATGCATCCTGCCTTATGTAACCGACATGAGCGATCAGATCCTCATGCGTGTATTCGGTCACATCTTTTCCATCGATAGAAATACGACCGTGGTCACAGTTATAAATTCCGGCAATCAGTTTTAATAATGTTGTTTTTCCGGAACCCTGACCGCCGGATATCAGAATTGCTTCACCTTTTTTTATTGACAATGAAATAGTGTCGAAAACTTTATAATCGGGGTTTTTGAATGAAAAGCCGATATTTTCTATAGTGAGATCGCCTTTTGAGAGATGTGATGCATCTGATTCTATGATATCGGGACGATATTGCTGCGGCGTTTGTAATATTTCAAGCATATGCGCCTTGGCAAGCGTATAATCCTGATACCGTACCCATAAAGACAAAGCTTTTTGTACAGGTTGCATCATTCTTCCCGACAAAAGGAGGGTTGCAATCAATGCACCTGTTGTCAGATACCCTTGTAAGACAAACCATGCCCCAAACCCTATAACGCCCGCCACCATTATATGCGAAAAGACAGCCCCCATATTGAAGGTAGAAGATGTGGCCTCGGTAACATGATAATTTTTAATTGTTGAATCTTCCTCTAGTGATTCATATTGGCGACGGAAAAAGTTTTCCAGTGCAAAGGATTTGAGGGTATGAACCCCTTCAAGAGATTCGATCAGAAAATTAAACCTTTTGTCGTCAACGATTTCCCTCTCGTGCAAGGCTGTTTTCAATTTTGTCCCTTTCATTAGGGACAGTATTATAAACGCGCCTAAAACTACGGCCGGGACAACCACCAAAATATGTGCGATGTATAAAAGTAGAACGAAGAAAACGGGAACCATTGCCAATTCTGTAAACACAATAAAGGAATAGCCGTTGTGAAAATCTTTTAATTTTCTAACCGATGTCATGCGATGTAAATGTTCTCCGATACCGTAATGCCCTCGTACCGACAAATCAGCGTTTAACAATTTTTGCATGGCATCGCAGGATATCCTATGTTCATAAGACGCCCCTGCCCGCCCGATAATATATGATCGGCACAACCGCAACAAGGTTTCCAGGAAGAGTGCAACACAGACGCCTATAATTAAAACAGGTAACGTCCCTGTTCCGACATTGGGTAAAATTCTGTCATAGACCTGCAGTGTCATTATCGGCAAAGCGAGAGACAAGATTGTAATCGCAAGCGTTGATAATAATAATGACGGATGGGAAAGCCGATAATTTCTCGGCTTTAATAATTGGTTGTCTGACAGGGTAAATGAGGATATGGCGGTCATTATCCGAACAAACCTTCCAAACCAGCGGTATTGTAATCCGTATCCAATACTAACGCGCCAAGGCCCTCGGCGACGGCCCCAGTCGGATCGGGAAGTCCGCAGTCATTGGTGATGGCATCGCCCAGATCGCCGAACAATTCGCTGCTGTCGCCAATGGTTTCAGTCCATAGACTGTCTAATCCTCCCCCGTTCTGACCATCATCAGAAGCAAATATATCAAGGGCCAGATCAATTTCGGCATCAGAAATGATTGTATCGACCACATTCTCGATACTATTTCCGATATCTGCCAGTATGGAATTATCGTTTGAGCCGCCATCGTAAGTATCTACAACAGGGTCAGCCTGATTACCGAACAAATCCTGTCCCAAATCCAGATCAAGATCGATGTCGCCGACAATCGCCTCTATACCGTCAAGATCCAGCTCGATATCACCGCCTAATAAATCGGTATCAACAATATCCTCGTCCAGCGTGATGGTAATATCGCCGTCACCGCTTTCGTTATCAATGGAATCTGTGTTGAAAAGAGCCGCACCAATATCCAAGTCAAGATCGATGTCGCCGGCCAGATCTTCAACGATGTCCACCACCGCTTCAACATCAACATTCGCAAGCGGTAAGGTATCGAGTCCGATATCCGCTGCAATATCAATATCGGTATCATTGGAGACATCGTCATTATCATGCCCGTTATTACCCAATATATTTTCAACAAGGTTATCGCCCATATCTGTTACGGTATTGCCAATGTCATCCACCGTTTGCAATGTGTCATCAAGTGCCCCTGCTGTTACTGCATTCACCCCGTCGGTTGTGTGGTCGATGACCGGGTCAAGCAATTCGCTAATAATGCCGTCGCCGCTAGTATTGCCGCTGTCCGCTAAAGGCAGTGCTTCTGCAAGGTCTGAAATGTGACCTGTAACTTTACTGAGCAAGTGATCGACACTGTCTGTAAGAGTATATAAATCCTCAAACGGAATTTCATTGGGAAGGCCTATAGCTCCGATCTTGTCGGATACATCGGTCAACACTCCGTTTAAAACATCATGTATGCTTTCAAGCTCGCCTAATTTTGTGCCAAGCAGCTCAATCAGATCTGTATTATCAATTGTGTTAAAAACATTGGCGGTCAAAGTCTCTGTTAATTGCAAAACTTGCGTTACAAGGGAAGAAACCTCCGTCACCGAATTATCAATTGTTTTATGAAGATTGTTGGCAATCACCGTAAAAATATCGGTTATATTTTCAATGTTAGTTATATTGTTGACAGCCGTATTCAGAATGTCTGTTAGATTAGTGGTTGTAATATTCAGATAAACGATAAGATCGTCGACATTATCCAATACTTCATAAATGATATCGATATCATTAAGATTTGTGATGTCGAGGTTGAAAGTATTGTTAACAATATTTTCTATAGTGATAGTGGTGTTGCCTCCATCCTGCGATCCCGCGCCATCCTGTCCGTTCCCGCCATCTGTACCATTTGTGCCATTTTGGCCCGCGGCGCCGTTTTGCCCGTTTAACGTTGTCGCCGTGTTAGAGCCACCCGATGTGAAAAAATCGCCGCCTCTATCAGACACAAATTGTGATGCCCCTACGGAGCCGGCCGTCATGCTGTTGAAACCGCCTGTTTGTATGTTACCGACAGGTGATGCCAGTCCGGAGGACGCATTTGCATCTGTGAATTGTTGGAAGGAAGGGAGCGCATTGCCTTGTCTTGAAGATATTTGTGACCCAAGCGCATCAATGATTGCATCATTATAATTCACACCCTGTACGTTTGCTGTATCGTTTATAAAAATATCTCCGGAGTCGAATACAGGTGTATTCTCCGAATGACCTTCAGGGTCTAGTTGAGATGCCTGTAAAACGGCATATGCTACATTTCCGGAACCGAATACACTTTCAGTTCCCCCGTCCAGATCATCTGCCCAATATTCGTCAGCATCCAGCCTGCGCCCTTGGGAAACCATAGGAAACGGTAAAATATCCTGAGCATTGATACCAATAAAATTCATTTGATAATTTATAGCCATTGTTGGGTACTCCTTAAGTATAAATGATACCCCTATATTATCAACCATTGGTTGTTAATTCGTAATTTTTGTGTTTCTATTATATTAGTTTTTTGTTGCAATTATGTTACGGATATTAAGGAGTATAAAATGCAATTGGCTCAGAAAATTCTTATTGCTGAAAAAGACAAATCGATCCGTAACAGTATCAGGCAATCGTTAGAACAGGGGCCGTATATAGTGTATGAATCGGTTTCCGTTAAACGAACAAAAGAGATCATTAGAAACCAGACCATTGATTTGCTGGTGATGGGATTTGACTTGAAAGACGGGTCGAGTATCGATCTGATCCCTTATATAAAAAACCACCACATTTCATTGATTATGATAGACCAAACTATTAACGAGTCGGTGGTATTAAAAGCGTTTGCCAAGGGTGCCGATGATTTCGTGAATTATCCTTATCAATCGGCTGTCATCAGTGCAAAAATTTCGGCTTATTTAAAATCTTCCGTACAAAAAAACGGATCAGTATCACTTCTTGATGGCGCCCAACAATCTGGAAAATCCCCACGAAAATTCATGCAATGGGTTCAAGATCCTAATCAATGCCAGTTATTCAACGGTGACATGTCCGCGCATTTAACTGTACAGGAATATTGTTTGTTGGATACTCTGATTAATCATGCGGGAACAACGTTAAAAAGGCAGTACCTGGCCGAGTCTTTGCGTGAAGGATGTTATATACCTTCATTGCGGGCTATAGATGTGAAAATTGCACGCATACGGCAAAAAATAGGCGATACTGACCCCGACAAACATATTATTCAAACAATACGCGGTATCGGATACTTGTTCGATTCCTCATATATTATATAGATATATCAATATCATACAAATGTATTATTGATGTATATGAATTGATTAATTCCCCTATTTCAACACAATATTAATATTAAAAATGAGCAGAGGGAATGAAATGTATGTCTGTATAATTAGAAAAATTTTAATTGTATGTCTGGTGTATTTTTTAAATTTTTCGGAAGGTGCGGCGCAATCGTCCATGGATTTAAGATTGATAATGAAATCGGTTTATCAAAATAATCCGTCCCTCAATGCAGCACGTGAAGAGTATAACCAATTATTGGAATTATACCCTCAGGCCATTGCCGGATGGCGGCCTGATATAGATGCTGAGGCCAGTTTATATCATATGGATATAGATAACAGTAATTTCGGAACTGCCGATGGCGCAACCACGAAAAATTTTACCATATCGCTTGAACAACCAATCTGGAGGGGGGGACGTACGACCGCCGAAACGGAGGCGGCGAAAAGGCGAATTCTGGCCGGTCAGGCACGCTTGAGAAGTGCAGAGCAAGATATATTTTATGATGTCATCCAATCATATGTTTTGATTATACGCGATCAACATCTCTATAATTTACGCAAGGATTACGTTGACCTTCTCCTGCAGGAGCATGCGGCTGCCGTTGAAAAGGAAGAGCTGGGTCTTTTTACGATTACGGATGTCAGGCAAGCGTCGGCCCGATTATCACGGGCAATTTCTTCGCTTATTCAGGCAAAAAATAATTTGGCCCAGTCAAAACACGATTTCACGGAAGTGACATTATTATCCGTTACAGATATAAAAGATTTTCCCATCGTAACCTTTATAGTTCCTGCAGATAAAAATGCCCTTATCAATATGGCCTTGGAATCCAATCCCGAGTTGATTGCCGCAGAGTATGACCGTGCGGCCACAGACTATAATTTGCAGGCAACACAAAGTGAGCGATTTCCGCAAATATCTGGATTTGCCAGTGCAAATAAACAGTTTGACCCTCAACCCGGTGTAGTAGACGAAACAAGGGCCAATACTATTGGCGTCCGGGCGCGCATGGCTTTATACCAGGGCGGCGCCCTAAACTCCCGTATCAGGGAAAATCATCATCGCATCGCGTATCAGGAATACCAGTACGAGACTATCGCGCAGGCCGTAAAACAAAGCGTGCTTAGGGATTATGATGGTTATATTGCCGCTAAAGCCTTGACCGAGCGGCGGCAGGAGGAGATCAAGGCAACTTATACTGTTCTTGAGGGGGTACGCGAGGAAGTGAATTTCGGTCAACGCCCTTTTCTTGACATTCTGGATATGGATGAGGAAGTTATCGAATCACGTCTAGAGCTTGTAAATGCACAAACCGAGGAAATTCTAGCGCAGTTTTCAATGGCACGGACATTAGGGCTGCTGCATTCCTATAGTATGCGACTGGCTTTTGATCAGATGTAAATAAAACCGACATTCTTTATACCGGTTGCGTTTTATGAACTTTCCGCATGTTCAATTTGTACGATATTGATATATTGGATGCAATTGAACCATTTTCTGCGGATAAAAAATGAATAAAAAGCTTTTAAAACCTCTTAAAGAAACGGTCTTGTATCAAAACACACAAGAAACAGTTTTGTTATATCTCTCCATTATTTTATTGGCAGGCGGCATATTTTATGCCGATATGCTAACCCGCATAGGAATTGTTGTCTGGGTATTATATTTAATTCCGATAACATTGTCTTACCTGTCATGGCGGTCCTACATACCGTTTATCGTTGCCGTACTCGTGACTTTGTTAATGGGTGCTAATTTTATTTATGATGTCAGTATAGCCAGCAATAAAATTACCTTGGTTAACAGGATATTAGGACTAACCGGTATTTGGTCTACTGCTTTTATCGGATTCTTTTTTGTCCGCTCTAAGCTAAAAGTCAAAAAAGAGGAATGGGTACAAAGCGCTATAGCGGGATTAAATGAGACCATTGTGGGAGCGCAGAATTTTTACGAAATTTCAAAAAATGTTTTGGATTTCGGTGTCAATAACCTGGGTGTAAAAGTAGGGGCTTTTTATATTCTTACAACGGGCGGATTCAAAAGATCGGCCTTGTACGGTGTTGGCGGAAAGTCGGTTCCTGAAACACTTGAAAACGATGATTTGGTACAGGCGGCCATTGATAAAAAAGAAATTTTTGTATTGGACAATGTGCCGGATGATTATTTAAATTTCGGTTCCACTTTCGGAAGCACAAAGCCGAAATATATTTTGATAGTACCGTTTTATTCTGAAAAAAAGACAAATGCGGTCATGGAAATAGGATTTAACGAACCGATTGATCCTGTTGCTTTAGAAATGTTGAGCAGAGGTTCGGAAGCCATAAGTATTGCTGTCCAAACCGCAGAATACCGTGAAAATCTACAGAAATATCTTGAAGAAACGCAAAGACAATCCGAAGAATTACAGGCGCAAAGCGAAGAATTGCGTGTGAGCAATGAAGAGCTGGAAGAGCAAAGCCGCGCCTTACAGGAATCACAATCCATGTTGGAACAGCAACAGGCAGAGTTGGAGCAATCGAATGCCCAATTGGAAGAACAGACACAAATGTTGGAATCTCAACGTGACGATCTGGCAAAAACCAAAGCGGAATTGCAACTACGTGCCAATGAACTGGAGGAAGCCAGCCAGTATAAGTCCGATTTTCTGGCCAATATGTCACATGAATTGCGTACGCCTTTAAACTCGACACTTATTTTGGCTAAATTACTTGCCGATAATGGCGAGGGAAATTTGACGGACGAACAGGTCAAATTTGCAAAAACTATCCAGTCGTCGGGTAATGATTTGCTGACCCTTATTAATGATATTCTTGATCTGGCAAAAATAGAGGCCGGTCATATGCATATTGAGGCGGAGTCCATCAAGATATCAAAAATTGTAGAGAATATAACGAACGTTTTTGAACCGATTGCCATGGATAAGGGGCTAAAATTCACGGCTGAAATTGCGCAGGATGTCTCGGAAAAAATTATAACCGATTCACTGCGCTTGGATCAGATCATGAAAAACCTGCTATCTAATGCGGTTAAATTTACTGAAAAAGGTGAAGTCAACTTTAATGTGCGTATGCAAGACAGCGAGAATTTGACTTTTACTATAACAGACAGCGGCATTGGGATTCCCGATGATAAACTGGATCTTATTTTCCAAGCTTTCCAACAGGCGGACGGTACTACAAATCGCAAATTTGGCGGAACCGGTCTGGGCTTATCAATTTCCAAGGAGCTCGCACGTTTACTGGGTGGTGATATTACCGTTGTAAGCGAAATGGGAAAAGGCAGTACGTTTACCCTTATTGTGCCTGTTGAATATGATCCTGCGATTGTTGAAGGGCGCGATCATTCATATGCCAAAAAAGAAATTCAGCCCAATACAATCATAGAAGAAAATGTTTCTGTGGCGGAACCGATTGTTCGGAAGCCGAAACGAAATTTTAAAGACAGCGTAGAGGATGATCGAGATTCTATTACCGGTGAAAAAAGACTGGTTTTAATAATTGAGGACGATCATTCCTTTGCCTCTATTTTATATGGTTTGACGCGGGATATGGGGTTTGAATGTCTGGTTGCGCATAATGCAAAAGACGGCCTTGATCTTTTTGCGGAATATAAACCGCAAGGTATCTTGCTGGACGTTAATTTGCCAGACCATTCTGGATTATCGGTGCTGGATGCGATCAAACAAAATCCGCAAACCAGACACGTGCCCATTCATGTTATTTCCGCCGAGGATTATTCACAAACGGCTCTTGCAATGGGGGCGATGGGATTTTTGTCAAAACCTGTTAAGAGTGAAGATCTGGAAAACGTGCTTCGCAATCTTGAAACGCGTCTTAATCAGAGCGTACGCCGTATCCTTGTGGTTGAAGATAACAAAGTACAAAGGGAGAGTATTAAAAAATTGCTTGAGGCGCCGGGTGTTGAAATTGTGGGTGTCGGCACTGCAAAATCCTGTTTGAACAAACTGAAAAACGAAACGTTCGATTGTATGATTTTGGACTTGTCTTTGCCTGACGATACGGGTTATTCCCTTTTGGAAAAACTGAGTGAAGAGGAAGCTTATTCTTTCCCGCCAGTTATTGTTTATACGGGAAAAGATATATCCCGTGAAGAAGAGCAAAAACTGAGCAAATATTCGCATTCCATTATTATCAAGGGGGCTAAATCCCCTGAGCGGTTATTGGATGAAGTAACTTTATTTTTGCATAAAATGCTCAGCGATTTAAGGGATACCCAACAAAAATTGATTAAAAAGGCGCAAAGTCGTGACGCTGCATTAGAGGATAAAACAATTTTGGTGGTCGAGGATGACATCCGTAATATTTATTCCCTGACCAGTATTTTGGAGCCGAAAGGGGTCAAAGTTGAAATTGCCCGTAACGGGCGCGAGGCGGTTGATTATTTATCCGGACCAGATAAGGACTCTGTCGATCTTGTCCTGATGGATATCATGATGCCGGAAATGGATGGCTATACGGCTATGCGGACAATCCGCCAAAACCCGCAATTGTTAAAATTGCCGATTATTGCACTGACGGCCAAAGCGATGAAAGACGACCAAAAACGCTGCCTGGAGGCCGGAGCAAATGATTACATGGCAAAACCATTGGATGTCGATAAACTTTTATCGCTAATACGCGTATGGATAAAAAGATAAATTTTATGCATATGATATGAATTTAAAGAGCGAAGACATTGAACTGGGATTATTACTGGAGGCTATTTATCTGAAATACGGGTATGATTTCAGAAATTATAGCAGAATATCCTTGAAACGAAGATTACGGCAGGCATGTGAAAAACTAAACTGCCGTAGCTTTTCCATGTTACAGGATCTTATTTTGAATAATCCAGACATGGTCACGGAAATTCTGTCTTTCATGACAATACAGGTCAGCGAGATGTTCAGGGACCCGCTTTATTACAAGGCTGTCCGTGATGAAATCATTCCCTTGTTGCATACCTATCCATCGTTAAGAATATGGGTGGCGGGCTGTAGCTATGGCGAAGAGTTTTACTCTCTTGCCATTTTATTTAAAGAAGAGGGTTTGTTCGACCGAACTATTTTTTACTGTACCGATATTAATAACGACGCTTTAGATAAAGCAAAAAAGGGTGTTTTCGAATTTGAAAAAATTAAGGATTTTACCCGCAATTATCAGATGGCGGGTGGCAAAAAATCTTTTTCCGAATATTACACGGCGTCTTATGATTCCTTTATCATGGATAAATCCTTGCGTCAGAATGTGGTTTTTTCGGACCATAGTCTGGTAACCGATAAAGTTTTTGCCGAAATGCATTTTATTTCCTGCCGTAATGTCCTGATTTATTTTAACAGGGAATTGCAGGATGTGGCCATCGGACTTTTTAATGACTCTTTGGTCAGAAACGGTTATCTTGGAATTGGTAGCAAGGAAACATTACAATTTTCCGCATATTATAATTCCTTTCAAGAAGTTAATCGCAAAGAGCGGTTATATAAGAAAATTTAATTGAATAAAATTTACTATGAAAGCCGTGAATACACCCCCATTTAAAGCAATTGTTGTCGGTGCTTCGGCTGGCGGATTGGAAGCCCTCTATAAAATATTTCAAAATTTGCCGGCGGACTTCCCCCTACCTATTCTCACGGTCATCCATCTTCCCCCCAACAAACCTAGCGTCATTGCCGATATTATGAATGATAAATGCGCAATGAAAGTTGTTGAGGCCTATGATAAAACGGTTATAGAGGCAGGGCATATTTATTTTGCGCCGCCTAATTATCACATGCAAATAGAGTCGGATTTTTCTGTATCTTTATCTACCGAAGCCCCTGTCCAGTTTTC
>DCKW01000116.1:0-1481 GCA_002320485.1 Micavibrio sp. UBA1664 | reverse complement strand
TTTATTGGGTATTATATTGACCGGTGCAAATAGTGACGGCGCCCGAGGATTAAAAAAAATCATGCAATACGGAGGTTCGGCGATTATACAGGATCCGGACGAAGCGGAAATAGATGCCATGCCAAAGGCGGCTATGAACAAATGTCCGCAAGCAGATGTAAAAAAATTGGAAGAAATTTATTTTTATATACAAAAACTTACTTAAACGGCTATGATCGGATATGACAGAAAACCCGTGCCCCATATTACTGGTTGACGATCTGGATGAAAATCTCCTGTCTCTATCGGCGTTGTTGAGAAATGACGGGCTTGAGATTCTAACCGCACGTTCCGGTTTGGAAGCATTGGAGATATTGTTGAAACATGATGTCGGTTTGGCTCTTGTGGATGTGCAAATGCCGGAAATGAACGGATTTGAACTGGCCGAATTAATGCGCGGCACCGATAAAACGAAAACGGTTCCTATTATTTTTGTCACTGCCGGCAGCCATGATCAACAAAGACAGTTTAAAGGTTATGATGCGGGCGCAGTCGATTTTATTTCCAAACCGATAGAGCCGCATATTATTCAAAGTAAGGTTAGGGTTTTTGCGGACCTTTATCAAAAACAACATACGTTAATTCAGCAAAAAAACGAGTTACAAAAAAGCCGTGATGACAGTAGCAGACTGTTACTTGAATCAACCCGTTTGACGGAAAGTCTTAAACTGGCCGATAAAAACAAGAATGAGTTTATGGCGACACTTGCCCATGAATTGCGTAACCCCCTTTCGCCACTTCAGGGGGCGCTAGACATTATCAAAAGCAAGCCAAGTCCTGAGCGGTTACAGGAACTACATAGCCTCATGACGCGACAGGTTAATCACCTTATACATTTGATTGACGATCTAATGGATATGTCCCGTGTTAGTCAGGGTAAAATTGATCTTAAAAAACATGTCATTAATATTAACGAAGCGATCCAGCTTGCATTGGATATCAGCAAACCGGTTATAGAAGAGAGAAAACACAACTTTATTGTCAATATTGATACCAGTGAAATACTACTTGATGCCGATAAAAGTCGTATAGCGCAAATCGTAGGAAATTTACTGCATAACGCAGCAAAATATACACCGAAGGGCGGAGAAATAGTTTTAGATGTCATTGCCGATAAAGCAGAAAATCAGGTTAAAATAAGCGTATCCGATAACGGTGTTGGTATTCCCGCCGATCGTCAGGAAGAAATATTTCAGATTTTCACCCAATTGAAAAAAGACGATATGCATAGCTCAGGTCTGGGAATTGGTTTATCCCTTGTCAAAAAGCTGGTTGATCTGCATGGCGGCGATATAAATGTCGAGAGTGAAGGTCAGGGAAAGGGATCAAAATTTACCGTCACGTTACCTGCCGTAGAAATTGATTCCATTGCCGTTGGCGACAACGACAATATTTCGGTACAGCCAAATCGCGATAAAGTGCTTAATATTCTTGTTATTGAT
>DCKW01000128.1:10884-11112 GCA_002320485.1 Micavibrio sp. UBA1664 | reverse complement strand
CCCTGCCGTTTCGGTTTTGACTTTTTATCCTCAGGGTCTGCGGCTTCCCGTTCGACATATACACCATAAGGACCTTTTTTTAGATAGATTTTCAAGTTTGTCTCAGGATCGATGCCAAGCTCATGCGCTCCGGCATCCAGATTCAACCCTTCTGTATTACCGTTATCTGCATCCTGAATTTCCAGTTTGCGTGTATATTTACACTCTGGATAGTTGGAACAACCTATA
>DCKW01000128.1:0-10576 GCA_002320485.1 Micavibrio sp. UBA1664 | reverse complement strand
TCTGGATAGTTGGAACAACCTATAAAAGCCCCGAATTTTCCAAGCTTCAACCCTATTTCGCCATCGCTACAGGATGGGCATTGACGCGGATGCGGATTATCCTTTGTGACAGGAAAGAAGTGTTCCTCCAGCTCCGCATTGAGTTCGTCAATCACTTCGGTAATCGTTAAGCCTTTGGTTTCTTCAACGGCCTTTGAAAAATCCTTCCAGAACAGGCGCAGCGCTTCCTTATAAGCAACATGACCGCCGGATATGGCGTCCAGTTCTTCTTCCAGCTCCGCCGTAAACGCATAATCGACATATCGGTTAAAAAATTTCACAAGGAAGGTCGTGACAATCCGTCCGCGATCTTCCGGAATAAATCTTTTGTTTTCAAGTCTTACGTAATTTCTGTCCTGCAACACCTGAATGATGGATGCGTAAGTCGAGGGGCGGCCAATGCCTTCTTCCTCCAGCTTTTTTACCAACGACGCCTCGGTATAACGTGGCGGTGGCTGTGTAAAATGTTGTTCGGGGTCGACCTGATGCGTTTTCAGCGCATTGCCTTCGTGCATTGGCGGTAGAATGCGGTCATCATCGCCCTCGGCCTTGCCGTCATCATCGGTTTCCCGATAGAGTTTTAAAAAACCGTCAAATTTGATGACAGACCCGTTAGCCCGTAAAATCACATCATCCGTGCCGTCGGAGATATCGATCGCAACCTGATCAAGCACGGCCGATTCCATCTGGCACGCCATTGTCCGCTTCCAGATCAGGATATACAATTTCTTTTCCGCCTCGCCCAGTTTGACCTTTTCGGGAGTTTTTGACATATCGGTCGGGCGGATCGCCTCGTGCGCTTCCTGCGCGTTTTTGGCTTTTGATTTATAGGTACGGGGGGAGTCGGGCAGGTAATTTTTACCGAAATCTTTCTCAATCTGGTTGCAGGTTTGTGCGATGGCCTCACCCGACAAGGTAATCCCGTCGGTCCGCATATAGGTGATCAACCCTTCCTCATATAATTTTTGCGCGGTCCGCATGGTTTGTTGCGCGCCGAACCCCAGCTTGCGCGAGGCTTCCTGCTGCAATGTCGATGTAATAAAGGGGGCATAAGGATTGCGCCGCGATTGTTTGCGCTCGATTTTTTGCACTACTAGGTTCTTGGCCTCGATCCGCTTAACCGCCGCCTTGGCATCCGCTTCATTCGGGATGTCGAGCTTATCAAGCTTGTTGCCTGCAAGATGAGTCAGCCGCGCCTCGAATGGTGCACCATCTGGTGTATGCAATATCGCGGAAATCGTCCAATATTCATCTGATCTAAATTTTTCAATCTCATCCTCGCGTTCGGAAATTAAACGCAAGGCCACCGATTGTACACGTCCGGCTGAACGCGATCCCGGCAACTTCCGCCACAAAACCGGTGAGAGGTTAAAACCGACCAGATAATCCAACGCCCGCCGTGCCAGATAGGCATCAACCAAATCCTGATCAATTTCCCGCGCATGGGCAAAGGCATCGGTCACGGCCTTTTTCGTAATTTCGTTAAAGGTGACGCGCTTGACATCCTTGCCCTTTAACAAATTTTTCTCGTTAAAATATTCCAGCAAATGCCACGATATGGCTTCACCTTCCCTGTCGGGGTCGGTCGCCAGATAAACTGTTTCGGCGTCCTTCATTGCCTTTTTAATATCGGAAAGCGTTTTGCCGGCGCGATCGGATAACTCCCACTGCATGGCAAAATCATCATCAGGCTGGACCGAGCCATCCTTGGACGGCAAATCGCGGATATGTCCGAACGACGCCAAAACCGTATAATCCGGCCCCAGATATCCGTTTATCTTTTTTCCCTTTGCAGGGGATTCAACAATGACAAGCGATTGCGCGCCCATATACTTACTCCTGCTGTTCTATTAAGCCGCGATGGAAACCTTGTTACCCGGATGGCGTAGTATCTCGCCCGTTATTTCCAATTCAAGCAATACGGCTTGTATATCCTTAATAGAGATTTGACATGAACGGCACAACTCGTCAACCTCTGTTGGTGTTTGCCCCAAATTTTGTAGAATAATATCATGGCCTTCGACAGGCGCCGCATTCTCGTTCTCACTAAAATCAAAAGCAGTGTAATCCTCCGCAATACTGTCAAAAAGATGCGTTTGCGGCTGGATTTTTTTATCATGCATAGATGCCAGCTCTTCAAGAATATCATCGGCATTGCGGACAAGTTTGGCGCCATTCTGGATCAGCATGTTCGGCCCTTCTGCACGCGGGTCGCCGGGAAAGCCTGGTACGGCGAACACTTCCCGCCCCTGCTCTGCCGCCAGCCGGGCAGTAATCAATGACCCTGAACGCACGGACGCTTCCACAACCACAACCCCCTTTGACAATCCGCTGACAATACGGTTGCGTCGCGGAAAATGATGCGCCGTCGGGGCCACGCCGAACGGCATTTCGCTCACCACGCAACCTTTTTCACAAATTTGTTTATATAAATCCGTATTTTCCATCGGATAAATCCGGTCAATCCCCCCTGCCAATACAGCAACAGTACCGGTTTCGATTGATGCCTCATGGGCCGCAGTATCAATGCCGCGCGCCAGACCGGAAACGATAACCTGACCGCTTCCGCCCAATGACTCCGCCAGCTTACGCGTAAAACGCTTCCCATTGGCAGAGGCGTTTCGGGCCCCCACAATGGCGACAGAAGATGCGGACAAATAATCTGCGTTACCCATGATGCTCAATACAGGCGGCGCATCATCAATAGTCGATAACCAATCCGGATAATCTGGGTCGCCATAGACAATCATGCGTCCGCCATAATTATCAAGCATTTTCAATTCATTTGATGCCTCATGAACCGTCATGATCCGCGGCAGAGATTTACGTCCAGAGCGTTGCGCCATAAGGGGTATGGCCTCTAACGCCTTTTGCGCTGAACCAAATCTGACCAGCAGTTTGTAAAATGTGACCGGCCCGACCGTCTCGCTGCGAAACAGGCGCAATCTGGCAAGACGTTCTGATTCCGGTAAAATTTCCATGTATGTTGTTACTTTTTCTTGTCGCCGATTTTCGGCTCTGCCCCATGCATCAGGCGATCAATATTGGCACGATGTTTATAGACAATCAAAATGGCCAGTATAAGTGTGACTAGAGAATAGACCGGACTGTTATACATCATTCCTGCATAGAGTGGCGATACCAAAACGGCGACCAGCGCCGCCAGCGATGAAAAACGAAACACAAGTGCCGTCACCAGCCATGTTGCACAGGTTAAAATACCAACGAACGGGATCAGGACGAGTAATACGCCAAGCGTTGTCGCAACGCCTTTGCCCCCTTGAAATTTCAACCAAACGGGGAACATATGTCCCGCGACGCTTCCGATAGCTGCGCCAATCGCGGCATAAGGGCTTAACATCAACATCAAGGCAACGGATAATGCCCCCTTTCCACTATCGCAGATAAGGGTTAGAAGAGCCAAATCCTTACGCCCTGTTCGTAATACATTGGTCGCCCCGATATTACCCGAACCGATTTTTCTGATATCGCCAAGCCCTGCCATATTTCCGAAAATTAACCCGAAGGGAATAGATCCCAGACAATAGCCGCCAATCAGGCCGATAAGTATAAATAGAACGTCGTACATATATATCCCACTGAAATTTTTTATAAATATAATTGTTAAAGATGTAAAATCCCCTCAGGAGGGGATTTTATCTGGTAATTATTAGGATGCTTTTTTCTTGTTCTTTGTAAATAGGGAATTGATAAAAGAGCTGTTTTGATTACTCGCCGCCAGATCGCGCTGACGCTTCAATTCTTCCTGACGTTTCGCTTGAATCGCGCGGGCGCGGGCCTCTTCACGATTTTGCAGTTCCTTAATACGAGCATCGGATTGTTCTTGTGAATATTGTGTTGTTAACAAGACCTGTTGCGCCTGTTTCTGCCAGCTATCACGTTGTGCTTTCAAATCCTGAACATGTGTATTGGCCGCATCAAGCTGATCTTCCAGCATTTTTACCTTAAGTTCCAGACGGTCCACTTCCAGTGCATGGCGGGCCTGTTGCAATTCCGCTTCATAAGACGGTTTCTGAACTGCAGGTGCCGCATCAATCTTGGTCATTTCAACACCGAAAACACGTTCCAGTTCCGACACATCGATTAGTTTACGGTTATTATCCACATCATATGATAATTTGCCGCTTTTCATCGCACGCTGTATTGTGGATTTAGATTTACCTGTCAATTCCGTTGCACGTTGCACGCCGACCTTTGCCATTTGACCCTCCTTATGACATCTTGTTGATCCAGTCATATAAAGCACAAGATGAGACAGAAATGCAACCAAAAACGATTCGTTTATCGAGTGACGGCATAATCCAGAACCGCCATGCGTATCGGCACACCATTTTCAACCTGTTTTAAAATCAGGGACTTATATGGATCGTCAGCCACATCGTCGGCAATTTCAACACCGCGATTCATTGGTCCAGGGTGTAACACAACAGCATCAGGATAACATATTTTCAACCTGTCTTGCGTCAGGCCATACTCAATAAAAAAGTCAATATCGGTCCCTATGACACCCTCGGTCATGCGCTCTTTTTGAATACGCAGCATCATTACCGCGTCGATATTTTTCAATCCGCTGTCCATGTCCGTAAAACGACGGGCTTTTTCAAACTCGCTCGCCTTAGGCATCAGTAATTCGGGCGCAATGATGTGAACATTCATGCCCAGACGATCAAACACATCATAGGCGGAGCGGGCAACGCGGCTGTGTGCAATATCGCCACAAATGGCAATGGTTTTACCTGTCACATCGCCGAAATGGTTTTGTAATGTCAGGGCATCCAGCAATGCCTGGGTCGGATGGGCGCGAAATGAATCTCCCGCATTGATAACAGGACAATCAAACATTGTCATGGCAAATCGCGGCGCATTATATTCCGCCGACCGTAATACGACTGCATCAGGATGATAGGCGTTCAACGTAGCAAAAGTGTCGGCATGGCTTTCATTTTTATTCAAAGACGATGTTTTGGCCGTAAAATTGATCACCTCAGCCCCCAGTCGTTTGGCCGCCACTTCAAAAGACATACGTGTGCGTGTGCTGTCCTCCATAAAAATATTAAATATGATTTTGTCATTCAAACTTTTGTCATTATTCCCTTCGGCATAAAACCGCGCCTTATCTAAAATCGCGTGGAGTGCGTCATCAGTTAAAGAATTGATATCGGGTAGATGAAATGTCATAAAACCAAGTCCTTATACGTCCACAAAAATACGAGAATAATTCCCGCTATAAATCCCGGTCCGGCAGGAAGCATCATTGCCTGAATGGACTTTTTTTGCAAAACAGCAAGAGTGATGGCATGAATAACCCCGCAAACAGCGCCGACGCTCAACGCCAGCAAAATCGCCTGAGGCCCCAGCCACAATCCGGCGGCGGCCATTAATTTAATGTCTCCCAGACCCATTGTATCCATTTTATAAAATCTGTTGGCGGCCTCGCGGATGGAATAAAGCGTCCCGCCCCCTAAAACAGCCCCCACTATATAGAGTAGCCATCCGCCATAATACCAATCGATAGCATAATGAAATATTAAGGCAGGGGCGGCAAACAAAATGACCAGTTCATCAGGTAAAATCCATAGTTTGAGATCAATCCAGCCCATCCATAAAAGGGCCAGTAAAGCAATTACCACACAGCCGGTTGCCAAAATCTCCATGGTGTTTACTGTATCGTTAATTACCCCTTGTGCAAGGATAAAGTTACTCTTAGGATGGGACCATGAATAAAAATATTGATGAAAATACTCTTCGTTATGACCGTATGGTTGAAAAGGCCCTGCGTGGCGTTGCAAAGCAAGCCATAGAAGAGGTTATGGAGACCGGACTTCCCGGCGACCATCATTTTTACATTACATTTCTGACTGATTATGAGGGTGTACAAATCCCCGATTATCTGCGTGAACGTTATCCCGGTGAAATGACAATCGTATTACAATACCAGTTTTACGATTTAAGTGTTGATGACAAATTGTTAAAAGTTACACTCAGCTTTAATAATATTCCTGAAAAGCTTGTCGTGCCGTTGGCCGCTATTACCATTTTCGCCGACCCGAGCGTTAATTTTGCTCTACAATTCCAGCCTCTGGACGGCGAAGGCGGGTATGATGACGATCCCGACGGCATTGCCGAGGCTATTGCCGAATTGGCTGAAGAAAACGAAAAATCGTCAAAGCCCAAGGAAAAAGGCGAAGTTGTCTCTCTGGATCAATTCCGCAAAAAAGACTGAGTAAACTTCCATGTCCGATTTTTGGAGAGACAAGATCGACCCTGATGTCGAACCTGTTCGCGTTTTAATCAAACGCGGAGAATGGGTTGATCACAACCGTGACAATCGCCCTGTTAAATACAAAATCTATTACCCAGATATAGAAAGCTATGAATCTTTACCCGTGATTATCTGGTCGCACGGCCTTGGCGGCACACAGGACGGGGCGGGATTTATCGCAAGGTTTCTGGCATCCCATGGATATATTCATGTTAATATCGGTCACGAGGGAACGAATGATTCCCTTTGGCGCGGGAAAGACGGCCATCCTTGGGACAACATCCGGAAAGCGACTATCCCATGGGAAGATGTTATCAACCGTTATAAAGATGTCCCGTTTACGCTCGAGATGATTGCAAAGGAAGATTTGCCTGTCACACCCGATATGACGAAAATCGGCATGAGCGGCCATAGCTTCGGTGCGCTTACCACGCAGATAATGGCAGGGCAACTAACGGGAAAAGAAAAGCCAATTTCTTTAAAAAGCAACGCTTTCGTTGCAGGCATAGCTTACAGCCCTGTTCCTAACCAAAGGTTACGCCCCGAAGATGTGCCTGCCTCGCAAGTTTACGGCGATATCACCCTGCCGTTATTGCATCTTTCAGGAAGCGAAGATTACAGTCCGATTGACGGACCGATCCAGCATTTGCGCGATGAGATTATTGAATATGCAGGTCCTAATGGGGCAATGCAGTATCAGGTCATACTCGACAAGGCCGATCATATGGTTTTCAATGGCTCGCGTGGGCAACTTGAGGATTATGATGGCATGGAAGCCAATAAAAGCCAGATTAAAATTATGGCTCTTGCATGGTGGGATTATTATTTGAAAGATGATAAAGCCGCGGGTGGTTGGCTCAAAAACGAGTTGCAAAATTATTTAGGCAAATCCAGCATCGTCAGCGTTAAGAATAGCGAGTTTTGAGCGGCCTGTTCGCGTGCGGCGGATGCCACGTTATTTCCGTACAGACCTTCAAAAAAACTGCCGCTTTCAAACCCTTTTACAGATGGCAATGCCCGCACATATTCGGCAACCTTGTCACCGTACATTCTCTCAAATGCAATATCCCGCGTATATCCGCCCTCACGCTCTGCAGATAAAGTGGAAGATGGCAATATCGGTTCATTGTGGGCTGCTTGAACCTTTGTGACCTCCCCGAATTTCTGTTCGAATGACTTATAAATTGCATCAAATGATTTTGGTGAACCGTCGGCATTATAAAAGATGCCCTTATTTGCACCCGCCGCCGCAGGAAGCAGGTAGGCCGCAGGCCTGTATGGCGTTTCCTGCAAAGCCTTTATAAATTGGGACGCACCACCCGCGCCCAGAAAATGTGCCATATATAAATCCGTTGCATTGGCCTCTTTTCCCGTTTGTGACTTCAGATAATCACCATTATCGGATGCAAATTCAGCCGCCATCAGCGATGCAATTGCTGGGTCTTTGCGCAGTTCCAGAATCTGTTTTTTGACCGCGCTATCAGTAACGAAATAGCGCCCTTGAAAATCTTTTTGAATTTGCGAGGAAATATCGGATAACCCATGTTTTGAACCATGTTCCGAGACAGTGGCAAGCCATGTCTGGTCAATAAATTGGTAAAGGCCCGTCGCACTGCTCGTCGATGCCTTAACGTCAGGGCGGAACGAACTTTCGGTCCGCGCCTGATTGACCAGATAATCAAAATCCACACCCGTTTTCTTGGATGCGGTTTCGATTGCACGCAAGACATCCTGCGAGGCCCCGGCAACATTACTGGTTATTCCTAAACTCATGCGAAATAACTTTGCAATTCCCGTGCCAAAATATTTATTGACATATCATTTTATATGTTTTATTTATTTTTATGCGCAAAATTTTAATTCCAACTATTGTGGCAGCTTTTACAAGTATGTCTTCTGTCAACGCAGCCCCTGATTCAGTTAGAAGGCCTGAAGAGATTATGTGCGACATTGAAAAAGTTGCTGACATATCAATCAAAAAATCTGATGGCTCGTATTATATCTTCGAAGATAGTCAAGAGGTTATGAAATTGGATAGTTTTCCTGAAACGTTTAATGATTTGATACAAAGATGGAGAGATATATTCGATAGAAGTGGGTTTACAGTGGAAGAAGATGAAAATCTACGTGCACTTTTTGAAGATAAAGAAAATTTTAGGGATTTATTTATAGAATTAATAAATTCAATTGAAAGATATAATACCTCGATTCCAGAAATTAAAGCAGAATGTTCTCCTCTTTTGTCACTTTATCCAATCTCTGGAAAAACACTTAAAATATAGTTCTATTAAAAAAGTTATGATATTTTTATATTCATGACATACACACCCCCTATCGACGATCAAAAATTCATTATAAATCATGTTATCGGTCTCGAGTCTTTACAATCCCTGCCCAATCAATCGGAACTGGACGGCGATTTAATCGATGCGGTATTGGAGGAAGCGGGAAAATTGGCGCGCGATGTTCTCGCCCCCCTGAATAAAACAGGCGACACCGAAGGAACAACCCGCAAGGATGACGGCTCCGTCACAACGGCAAAAGGATGGAAAGAGGCCTATAACGCCTATCGCGACGGGGGATGGAATGCGGTTCCGTTCGACCCTGAACATGGCGGACAAGGCCTGCCGTGGACCATCGCTTTTTGTGTGCAGGAAATGTGGCAAGGTGCAAATATGAGTTTCGGGCTTTGCCCCCTTCTCAATCAGGGTGCGGTCGAAGCGATTGAAGCGCACGGCTCACAAGCGCAAAAAGATTATTACCTGTCGAATTTGATCAGCGGTGTATGGACGGGAACAATGAATTTGACCGAGCCGCAGGCGGGATCGGACCTTGCCGCCGTCAAAACAAAGGCTATCCCTGCGGATGACGGAACCTACCGTATATCGGGACAAAAAATATATATTACTTATGGTGAGCATGATCTTGCTGAAAACATTATTCACCTTGTATTAGCCCGCCTGCCCGATGCGCCGGAAGGGGTGAAAGGCATATCCCTGTTTATCGTTCCGAAATTTTTGGAAGACGGAACACGCAATGATGTTATATGCACAGGTATCGAACATAAACTCGGCATCCATGCCTCCCCCACATGTACCATGCAATTCGGGGATGATGGTGGTGCTGTCGGATATCTGGTCGGGGAAGCGCATCAGGGATTAAAATACATGTTTACCATGATGAATAACGCCCGCCTGTCGGTCGGGTTGCAAGGGGTCGCCATTTCAGAACGAGCGCTCCAGCATGCCACGGCTTATGCGGCAGAGCGTGTACAAGGTGGCGGAACCACCATCGATAATCACCCTGATGTTATTCGTATGCTCAAAACCATGGAAGCGTTGACACAAGCCGGCCGCGCCATGACATTGCAGGCCGCCAATTACCTTGATATAGCTCGTACCGGTGATGCGATGATGGAAGGGTTTGTCAATTTACTCACCCCCGTCGTCAAGTCATGGTGCACCGATAATGCGGTTGAGGTCGCCTCACTTGGGGTTCAGGTTCATGGCGGTATGGGATTTGTTGAGGAAACCGGCGCGGCGCAATATTACCGCGATGCACGCATTCTGCCTATTTATGAGGGAACGAATGGTATTCAGGCCATGGATCTGGTTTTCCGCAAAATATTGCGTGATGAGGGGCATACCCTCAATATCTGGATCGAGGCTCATGAGGTTTATGAAGGCATCAATCTTTTGAAACAAGCCGCAAGACATCTTGCCAATTTGGATCAGGAACAGGCCGCGTATGTTGCCACACCGTTTTTAAATTTATTCGGTGTGATTGCAGGTCATATTGCCTTGCAAAAGCAGATGGAGGTTATCGAAAAATCGGAAAACCCTGATTTTATTGAGCGCAAAAAAGACATCGCCGATTTTTACAAGAAAAATATCCTACCACGGGCGCGGGCGTTCTATGCCATTGTCATGGGATGATGGTGCAATAACGCTATCTGAGCCCCCTCGTTTAAAAGGAACTTTTGCTGCAAGGCGGTTATAATCATAATTAAACTGCAGCATCGCCATTGTTGCTTTTCGCGACATGCCTGCCGTCATAATATTAATATTTGTGGTTTCGATTTCAGAAGGAATTAGCGGTTTTTTATAAATTCCGCTCTTTGCCCATTCCATGTAAGCAAAGGTCTGTCGCTCTTCCATCAGGGCAGGATATGACGTTTTTCCGATACCCGATTGAATTGCTTTACTTAACCCCCACTCACTCTGCGCCATGATCTCAACGCCACCGCTGATGTCT
>DCKW01000013.1:1117-7381 GCA_002320485.1 Micavibrio sp. UBA1664 | reverse complement strand
ATCTCAACGCCACCGCTGATGTCTTGATGATGATGTCTGATTTCATGCAAAACGCTTCCGACAACCTCCAAGGGCGGGCTTTGTTCAAAATCACTTTGTCTGATGAAAATATTATTAACAGTGTCCGGTCGTGCATCCGTTAACAGACCTTTCTGCTCTTCAAAATCACCCGCAGGGGACGTTGTAAAGCATGCCCTTGCTCTTTTGTAATATTCTTGTGCTTCCTCAGACGGGTTTTCCGGCAACCAGAATCGGGCAATGCCCGGGCGATCTTTTAGGCCGTTTATTTCACAATAAAGTGTGGCAACATCCTTACAGATGCTGGTTAGGGATGCCTTATCTAATGGGGAATCTTCATCTTTTAAAACTCCTAAGATTTTCGCAATTTCGGCCGCTGTTTCCCTCTCATTTGGACATAAAGGCTCGTAAGGCACACTCATTAATAAAAAAGTCATTGCCTCATCAGCTTTAGTTTGGTCCCCCTCACTCAAGGTATGAAAATTATCGGCGATTTGCCTGACTAAAAAATAACGGGAACCATGCGGCATGGAATGCATATCGGGAAAATTATCATGATCGCATAAATTATCCAGCAATTGGCCGTATTGCCTCTCATCGACAATTTCTTGTAAATGTTTTGCGAAATCATGTGTATGCTGATAGGTATGATCCATCAAAATTCCTCTGACACTATAAAAGCAGAAATATATTAATATATGTCTAAAATGATTATCACACCGGAAGCCCTTCTGCAATATTTTCAGGAGACCAATACACCGCACAGTAAAAAAGACCTGGCCCGCACATTCGGCGCGAAAGGGAGTGACCGTATCGCCCTGAAACAGGCTATCCGTGAATTGATGGACAGCGGACAAATTCAGAAAACGGCCAGTAAAGCCTATGTCCTCGCAGAGGCAGGCGGCCTGCCCGCCGTTGCGGTGTTCGAGGTTACGCATGTCACACTGGATGGAGAGACTTATGCACGCCCTATTGGAAATCCTGATCTGGAAAAACAACTTGCCGACCCAATCCTTATCGAAGTGCGCGGCAAAAAAACTGCGGATGAAAAGGACCGCATTCTTGTTAAATTAAAGCTGCATCAAAACGGGTCAGTGACCGGTAATATGATGCGCAATTTGGGTGAAACAATCACCAAAACCATTGCCGGACGTGCCGTACAGACGAAAAAAGGGTGGATCATTGAACCGGTCAACAAGTCGGACCGTGACACCTATCAATTGACAGACGCACCTGCCGATCTTGTCGACGGGCATCTGGTCGAGGTCAGCCTTGAAAAAGAAACGGGGCGCGGCGCAATGAAAAAACAAATCGCCCGCCTGAAATCGATTATCGGGCATGATAATGATCCGAAGGCAATATCCCTGATCGCCATGTTTGAAAAGGGTCTGACCCCCGAATTTCCGGATTCAGTTATTGCGGAGACAAAGGGTATGAAAGTGCCGCCTTTGGGTAAACGCGAGGATTTGCGCGGTGTTCCGCTTGTCACCATTGACGGGGCGGATGCCCGCGATTTCGACGATGCGGTATTCGCCGAAAAAACCGAAGATGGCGGATTTCATATTATCGTCGCCATTGCCGATGTCGCGCATTATGTGAGTATAAATTCTGCTCTCGGCAAGGAGGCATATCGGCGCGGCAATTCCACCTATTTTCCTGACCGTGTCGTGCCGATGTTACCCGAGGCATTATCAAACGATTTATGCTCGCTTCGCCCCAAGGAGGAACGCGCCTGTATGGGGTTTCACCTGTATATTGACGGCCAAGGTAAATTGATCAAATGGAAGGTCTTTCGCGGATTAATGAAATCTATCGCCCGCCTGACTTATGAACAGGTTCAGGCCGCCTTTGACGGCGTGACCGATAATGTGACTGATACCCTGCTTGACGACGTGTTAAAACCGCTGCGCGAGGCATTCGTCGTTTTGGAAAAGGCACGCGAAAAACGCGGTGCACTCGATATTGATATGCCCGAAAGCAAAATTATTATCGACGAGACCGGCACGATGACGGGCGTGGCCTTACGCGAACGCTATGATGCCCATAAACTGATCGAGGAATTTATGATCCTCGCCAACGTTGCGGCGGCGGAGGCACTGGAAGCCAAAAACGCGCCTTGCATTTATCGTATTCACGATCAACCTGATAGCAACCGTATTGATAATGCCAGTACATTTCTGGAGGGGTTTGGGCTTAATCTGGCTCGCGGAAATGTCCCGAAACCGACCGTCCTTAATTCGATTTTGAAAAAAGTGGAAGGCCAAGACCACGCGCATCTGGTAAACGAGGTGATCTTACGATCGCAGTCGCAAGCGGTATATAGCGCCGATAATATCGGCCATTACGGCCTAGCGCTTGAAAAATATGCCCATTTTACGTCACCAATCCGCCGTTACGCGGATTTGATTGTCCATCGCTCATTGATTACCGCTTATAAACTGGGTGAAGGCGGGCTGACAAAAGAAGAGGCCGTTACTCTCGACGCCATTGCCGATCATATTTCCAAAACAGAGCGCAACTCGATGGAGGCCGAACGGTCCGCCGTTGACCGTTTTACCGCATCTTATCTGGAAACGCGTCACGGGGTGGAATTTAACGGGCGGATTTCGGGGGTTACGAATTTCGGCCTGTTTGTCCGATTGACCGAAAATGGCGCAGACGGGCTTGTGCCCATTCGCTCCCTCCCCGATGATTATTATATTCACGAAGAAAAGGCCCACGCCCTGATAGGAAGACGAACAGGACGTGTTTTCAGATTATGTGCGCCTGTGCGGGTTGTCATACGTGAGGCGGATCGTTTAACCGGCTCTTGTATTTTAGAACTTGTCTATGCGCAAAACGGCGCGGATATTCCCGGATATGTAGGGTCTGAAATCACCACAACGAATGAAAAGCCACATCGCAGATCAAATGCCCCAAAACCCTCCCACAAAGGAAAACGGACGGATAATTCTTCCTCCAAAAAGAAAAGGAAAACCACGACACCCAAGCATAAGAAAAAGCAAAACAAACAAACACGTTGACATAAGCTAAAAACAATACTTATATTTAATGATGAAAAAAGATCAAATGTTATCAAACCCTATTGTTCATAGTCTTGCCGCATTGGCTTTTTCCGCTAGTGCCGCTGCTGCGGATACAACCACTCCTGCCGCAACTGTCCCAACACCACCATTGGAGGTGATAGACAGTTGCATGATTATCGAGAACAAAACCCCGTTTGTAGTAACTCTAAGTGCGCCTAAAACGCCTTTTGCTATTTTCAGTTTAAAAGCTGCACCCTTAACACGTTCCGATGACATACAAGAAAACGGAAAGGACATGACACGCTTTTTTTTAAATGAATTCCAAGCTTATAAAGCTATGAATACTCTCTGCGGCACAGCCTCTAAATATAAACTCTAATATTTTTCATGGCGGCAGCGTTACGGGAATGTTAAAACCATAACGTGTTTCATGCATCCGACCATTTAAATGACCTTATCGAGATTGCAACCCGGGCGGCGGATGCGATCATGTTTCATCATGCCCGGGGGCATAATATTACCGAGAAATCCGACGGATCGCCCGTCACTCTTGCCGATCAGGCCTCAGAAGACATTGTTTTGGCTGGCCTGAAATCAATCGCGCCCGATATTCCGATTGTCGCAGAAGAGCAAGCGGAAGCAGGGTTTTCCCCTGATATCCAAGGGCATTCCATGTATTGGCTGGTCGACCCGTTGGACGGAACCAAAGAATTCATCAAGGGTACAAATGATTTTACAATTAATATCGGATTGATTGAGAACGGCACACCTGTATTCGGCCTTGTCTATCTCCCCGCCACTCGCGATATCTATTATGGGGGTGAGGGCATTGGGGCGTTTCTCAATCATCGTCCTATGGTGCCATCCCCCTATCACCGTGATGAAGGCCTGATTATTATTGGTAGCGGCACCCACCCGGACCCCGACAAAGGGAAAAGAAGAGAGGCGATCCTTAAAGGTCATCCAATTCAAAAATTTACAACGCGCGGATCGGGATTGAAATTTTGCCTGATTGCCGACGGCACCGCGCATCTTTATCCGCGATTCGTTCCCACCTGTGAATGGGATACATGCGCCGCACATGCCATGCTGTTGCAAACAGGCGGCGATATTATTGATTACAAAAGCGGGCAGCGACTATCCTATGGAAAAACATTCGCTGCCTATAGAAACGGGCCCCTCATTACCGGCACAAAAGAAGTGCTGGATATTATTCTGCCGTTGCCACAACTTTAAATATAAATTTAAAAAGAAAAACTCCACCATTGCTGGTGGAGTTTTAACAGGGAGACCGTATATATCTACTGTTCTTAAATAAATAGCAAGAACAATTTTTTATTATTTTTTAAAAATTATGATTTGATTTTGTCTTCTTTAAAATCAACATGTTTTTTTACTACAGGATCATACTTGCGCTTGACGATTTTTTCAGTCAGGTTTTTTGTACGACGTGTGTAATAGCAGTAACCTGTTCCCTCAGTGGAAACCAGCTTCACCTTTTGATTTGGACCTTTTTTAGCCATGGTATTATCCTCTCGAATTCGTATTTAATGGCGCATTTATAAGGATTATACACCCCAAGTCAAGAGAATTCTTGACGTCCCTCTTTATTAAAACGGCATCTTGATATCGGCAGGCAACCCCATAGAGGACATCATTTCCTTGGTACGATCGGCCATTGTCTGATCGGCCTTTGCCTTGGCATCATTAACGGCGGCAATAATCAGGTCTTGCAACATTTCAGGCTCCGCAGGGTCAATGGCATCAGAGGCGATTTCAATTCCGCGCATGGTGCCTTTACATGTCATCGTCACAGTCACCATACCGCCACCGGACGTTCCGTTGACTTCGATATTTTCCATTTCGCCTTGCATGGATTGCATTTTATCCTGCATCTCCTTGGCCTGTTTCATCATTTTCATCATATCCATCATCGGACTTACTCCTCGTCTTCTCGTTTATAAATTTTAACTATTTCTGCGTCGGGAAAAACATCTAAAACCGCCTTTATGGCAGGCGTTTCCTTTACTTTATTTATTTCCGCATCGTTTGCCGCCTGTTTCTGTTCCGCCAGCGATAAAAATCCGTCTTGTTTCCGCGCAACTGATACCATCCACGCATCACCGGTCCAGTTTTTCAGGCAGGTTCTCACCCGTCCCGCCAAATCGGCCGGCGCTGATTCATAAGGAATAAATTCGAAATGCCCTTTTTTCAGGCTGACACAGGCAATATCGCGATATAAATGGTCGGAAATCAGCATTTCCCCATGATCTGCAAATAATTGTATCATGGCCTCCAAAGTATCGGGTGACTGAACGTCGAATGTTTGCGGCTCCGCCACTGCTGACGCTATTGCGCCACCGCCGGCAATCGCTTTCAAACGCGGTTGCGATCCTCCATCATCAGCCGATTGCGACCCTGATGTTGGTGCGATTGTCACTTTGCCTTCTTTAATACGCTTTAAAAGGTCGGCAGGGTCGGGCAGGTCGGCTGCGTAAATCAGACGCAAAATAATCATTTCGGCCGCTTTTTGAGTATTAGGAGCATTATACAGCTCGCCCAATCCCTTTAAAAGAACCTGCCACGCCTTTTGCAGTTGCGGTGTTGTCAATTGCGTTGCAAGCGAGCGCGCCTTGTCCAGTCCCGCATGAGGCAGAGCCTCCAAAACGGCATCTTTGTTTACAGTTAACAGGGACAATCCGTGCACCATATCCATCATATCCTGTAAAACTGCGCGCGGGTCGGCGCCGATACGGTACAGGTCATGCATAATATCCAGTGATTTCTTTGCCTCCCCGCTTAAGGCCGCTTCTATTAAGTCCAGAATTTTAACGCGGTCGGTTGCGCCCAACATGGAAGAAACCTCGTCAGCGGTAATCTTACCCGCCTCCCCCAAAGCCATTGCTTGATCCAAAAGGGATAGACCGTCTCGCACAGACCCGTCCGCAGCTTGTGCAATAAGATGTAAGGCCTTGTCTTCCGCTTTCACATTTTCCTTTTGACAAATCATATCGAAATGCGCAGTCAGTGTCGGAACCTCGACACGTTTCAGATCAAATCTTTGACAGCGCGAGAGTATAGTTACCGGAACCTTGCGGATTTCCGTTGTAGCAAAAATAAATTTGACATGGGATGGCGGCTCTTCAAGCGTTTTTAACAAAGCATTAAATGCTTGCTTCGATAACATGTGCACTTCGTCAATAATATAAATTTTATATTT
>DCKW01000013.1:535-817 GCA_002320485.1 Micavibrio sp. UBA1664 | reverse complement strand
GTGCACTTCGTCAATAATATAAACCTTATACCGCACTGAAACCGGTGCATAACGGACACCGTCGAGAATTTCACGAATATCATCTACGCCTGTACGGGAAGCGGCATCCATTTCCATGACATCGGGATGGCGGTCCTCAGCAATCGCCTTGCAGGTTTCACAATCTGACATATCACCCGTTGTCGGGTCGGCATTCCCGTCGGCGCCAGTGTAATTCAATGCCTTTGCAATAATCCGCGCGGTGGTGGTTTTCCCCGTACCGCGGATCCCTGTCAACATGAA
>DCKW01000013.1:0-208 GCA_002320485.1 Micavibrio sp. UBA1664 | reverse complement strand
GCATGGGCGATTCGTCCGCTTTCAATCGCGTTTTTAAGTGTGCGAACCAGCGCGTCCTGACCGATCAGTTCGTCAAAATTCTGCGGGCGGTATTTTCGCGCAAGAACGCGATACTCTTCCTGTTTTTGTGCTGTTTCTGCCATGCTTCAAGTGATAGCAAGATTCGGCAGGTGTTTCCATGAGAAAAGAGATATTATTAAGAAATAAA
>DCKW01000045.1:13019-18727 GCA_002320485.1 Micavibrio sp. UBA1664 | reverse complement strand
TTTAATCATACCGATATTTTTACGATATAAATTGGTCATCATATTGTAATCGGCCATTATTTCTTGAGCCTTGAATAATTGTTGTTCAAGAATAACAGAGTTTTCGGCCGGTGCGATTTCGTAAACATCCTTTAATCTGGCTGATTTCGACTCACCGACTTTTGGATTGGCGCCGATATGCGCGCTATCTGTTGCGACCTGATTGATACGCGGTTTGTTTTGCGCGGCTGACATAACGGAGCCAAAATCAATTTCTTTCAAGTCCGAAGGGCGATAACGCGGTGTATCTGCATTGGCTATATTTTCGGATAGCACGACACTGCGCTGGTTCAACCAGTTCATTTTGCCGCCGATCCCTTTCATTAACCCAATATTTTCTAACATCTTTTATCCTAACCCGATAATTGCTATTCTAAACCTGTATCAAGCATTGCAGAAAGTGTGCCAAATGACCGATTTCGGCGACGAAAGTGAAAATAAACCTAATTTTCAGCCTATAGATAAGAAGAAACGATCCGTTGCCGTCGCCATCAAGGATAGCGGCGATCCCGCCCGTGCACCTTTAATTAAGGCCGCCGCGCGTGGTGCATTGGCCGATAAAATCCTGCAAATCGCTTTTGAAAACGATATTAAAGTACGAACGGACGCCGATTTGGCTGAAATGCTGGCTGAGCTGGAACTGGACTCCCCCGTTCCGACCGAGGCCCTGATGGCCATTGCGGAAATCCTTTCCTATGTGTATCGTGCAAATGGACAACCGGATCCGTTTAACGCAATTTTATCAGGAGACGACGAATAAAATGGAAACCAACCAGTACTTGCAGCTTGCCTTTGCTTTTATTCTGGTCATGGCGCTTATGGGTATTCTCTCAATTATCCTCAAGAAAATGAATGCGTTTCAATCGGGCATGACCGGCAAGTCAAACCGCCTGAAAATCGTTGAACAGCGGATGATCGATACCAAGCATAAGGCCGTGATCGTGCGATGCGATACCAAAGATCATCTTGTCATTGTTTCCCAAAACGGCAACACTGTTATAGTGCAGTCAGGCATGACCGCACCGAAGGAAGACTATAAAAAGGAAAAAGTCGTTGAAGGGTTTTAATTTACAGGCCGTCCGCACCACCGCCCCACGCAAAAGCGGTCTGGTTTCAAAATGGTGGATATTGGCTCCTGTTATTCTGGGTGCACTAACATTCATCGCCTCTCACAGCGCCTTTGCGCAATCAATTACTCTGGATCTGGGGTCACCGGAAGGTGTTGATACGGGCGAAACCGGCGGTCAGGAAACCTTGACAGGCCGCGTGGTGCAACTCCTCGGATTGCTAACCATATTATCATTAGCCCCCTCAATCCTGATCATGATGACTAGCTTCACCCGGATCATCATTGTGTTGTCTTTCCTGCGAACCGCGATGGGTGTACAGCAAACGCCGCCCAATACGGTCATGATATCTCTGGCATTGTTTTTGACATTTTTCATTATGGCACCGACCTTTAATGCCGCTTATAATACCGCCCTCAAACCGCTTCTTAATCAGGAAATTGAGGAAATGGAAGCCTTCGAGCGTGGTGTCGAACCATTTAAAGCGTTTATGCTGTCGCATACACGTCCGAAAGATTTACAGTTATTTCAGGAAATCATTGAGGCTCCGCAAGTCGAGGCGCCCATGGATTTATCTATGACTGTCGTTATTCCGTCTTTTATGATTTCGGAATTACGGCGCGCGTTTGAAATCGGATTCATGTTGTTCTTACCGTTTTTGATTATTGACATGGTCACGGCCTCTATCCTGATGTCGATGGGGATGATGATGTTACCCCCGGTGATGATATCCCTGCCGTTTAAAATCATCTTTTTTGTGATGGTCGACGGCTGGTATCTGGTGGCAGGATCGCTGATCAAAAGTTTTGACCAAAGCCTGCCTCTCCCCGACGTTCAATAAATTTTTTATATCTTTACTGCGCCGCGGCGGATTCAGGTTCTGCCGAAGGGGTACTATCCTGCTCGCTTCCGCTTCGCTGCAACACGCCTTGGAATAAATCAACTTCGGATGTGACATCCAGTAAAGTTTCACGATCGGCGAGATTGGAAATATTCTGGGGCCTTGTCACCACCAAAAACTGTTTATAGATAGGAGTTTGCTTCATTACCGTATCATATTGCTGGGCAAATCTTTGTAAAGAATCATACTGATTGGAAAGGCTTAATGCCACAGCCTGATTTAAGATCAGTTGCGCCTGTTGTTCGGTCGGTGGTGTTGCGGGTGTAATATTTTGCCGTGCAAGAAGTTTTGACAAATTATCAGTCACCGCCACCCATTGGCCTGACCGCCATGCCGTATCGACACGCAACCTTGTCACATCGTCGGTATCGCTTAATCCTTCCGTCATAAATAATGCGCGTTCAGGCTCCCCCAACTCCGAATAGGCTTTGGCCTTTCGCAAAATAATCTGGTTATTTAAATCACTTTTATCATCACCACGATATTGCGCCATCATCGTATCAACTGTTTTTAAGGTCTCCAACGCCTTTTCCGGTTCACGATCCAACAATTCGATCGAGGCAATCCTCAGACCGCTTTTAATGGCATTCTCACCGCCGCCGAGGCGATTCATTTTATCTTTCAAAACAGTGGCGGCCCGTGACATCAAATTGATGCTCATCAGCTTATCGGCAAGCGAGTCAATAAGGCGGTTTCCTTCATCCCCTACCGGCGTCAATTCCTTGAATTCATCATAGACGGCAACCGCAATCAACGGATCAAGCGTTTTAAAATCATCACTGATGAAAATGGATTTATAGGCATCGGACATTTTACGGACAATGTCACGGCGTTCCTGCGCGGAATCGGTATTGGTGGCAGCGCGTTTCAGAATACTTAGGCCTTTGCGCGGTTGGTCGTTTTCAATATACAAATTACCCAGCGCAATTTGAATTTCGGTTTCAAGCGCGTCACCACGCCAGGAAAAACGTAACCGTTCCATCCGTTTTATCGCTTCGTCTGGCTTAATGACATTCCGCGCCAATTCATCCTGAATAAGCAGCAGTTCGCTCCGAATACCATAGGGGCCGAGCTTATCACCTGTTGAAGCTTTATATAGATTTGAAATCCCTTCATCAGGACGGCCTGTCACTGATTGTGCACGCCCTTTCAGATAGGCAACGGTTGCCTTATCTTCTTGCGACATGTTGCGTTGACCTTCTTCCAACATATCGATCAGCGGCAACGCCCCTTCGCCCTGATCCTGATTTAAATAGGCAAGGGTAAGCGGCGCCAGCACTTGCTTACGAATATGATAGGGGTAAATACCGGTTAATAATGCGTTATCATTATAGGTCTGCAAGGCGGTTTTTTCGTCTCCCGATGCCGCCTGCGTTGCGGCCAACCATAATTGCGCCTCGGCAATTGTTTTTAGATCATTATCGGCAAAGTACGGTTCCGCCAAATCAAATTGATGTGCCAGAAAATGGGCGGCACCTTTCAATGCAAGATATTCCGAAGCCTGTTCAATTTGCGGGTTAACGGCTTTTGCCAGATTGAGGTAACCTAATGCCTCATGCCCCATGCCTTGCGCCAGTGTCAATTTGACAAGATCAAGAATGACACTGAGTTTGTTCCCCTCTTCCGCAAGCGCCAGAAAATTATCCAGGTCCTTACGTTTTTGTATATATTCCTGCGGTTGAATAGTGCCGCCCCAATCAGAGAAATAAAATACACGGTCAAGCGTGGTGACAGGCTTTTTCAGCTGGTCTGTCACTTTACCCTGATCCCGCAGATAACTTTTAACAATTTCGGCCTGTGACTCCTGCGCTATCGTCAGGCCGTTTGCATTGCCAATTGTTACATATTGTGATGCCGTTTGAAGCCTCAACCCGTCGGATTTCGGCTTTACAACCGCCCCGATAGCAGCAGGCAGGATATCAAAATCCACGAAATCATACGCTTTGTTCATGCGCGCCGTGGCTTTATTGACCGTCACCACCGCCAGATCGTCCCCATAATCGGGATCGGTCAGCCGCAATAAAGTAGATGGCGCATCAAACAGGATATCAATTTGCGGTGTCGCGGTTCCCGCCATACGGCGGCGAATATCGGCGGTATCGAGTTTCGGGTCGATGTCGGACATAACGACCCTCCATACGAGGCCGCGGCCCTCAGGCCTTAAATAACTGCCTTCAGGTATCGGCATCATCCATGCCTTTCCGCCCTGCATCGGGATTTGCGTCATGACCCAGCCCAGCTCGCCCCCGTTTCCTGATACTTGCGGCGGAATGGCCATCGACGCCTGATCCGTCACAATAAACAGACGGCCAAGCCGTTCAAATACCGCCAGTCCGAACGGTGACGTCGAGGACACGGAAATAATCGTCGGCTCGGCCAAAGCCGGCAAGGTCTGAGCCGCTGTCATTTCGGGTGCGGTTTCATTGGCGACTTCACGAAGCGTTAGCGTTGTCGCCTCTGGTGCGGGGGGAGGTGTTTCGTTATCAAGAGGCTGAACATCTGTTTTAATGTTATCAATCGAAGGCGTGGCGGTTACTTCGGTTTCCTCAACAAGAGGTTCTTGTTCTAACCGAGGATTGTCTTCCGCAGATGGTATTGCGGGAGACATTGGCGTGTTATTGACTGAGGCCAGTTTATCCATATCCATAAAAACATCGACAATTACTTTATTACCGATGCGGAAATTACGACTGTCAGATACGGCTGAATTAAAGGTTAGCGTCAAGCGATCATTATTGAGAGCGGCCTTACTTAGGCTGCGCGCCTTGGATATAAGCTGTTGCCTTTCATCATCACTCATCGAATCAGTGAACGGAAGAACGAGAGTATTGCCGTTAACAACCACATCCCCCGCAGGAACATTTTCAAAAGTCAGACGGTCATACATATCGCGTTGGTAAATGGCGACATCGGCAGCCGCCGCAGGCGTGGCACTTAAAACGGCAAGAATTGGCAACATGAAACGCATTATTATTTATACACCCGCACGATAGAATCAACCAGAGATGATCATAATGTATTTGGAATTTATCCCTTGTTTTATTTCATTACTCGACATCAATAATACGCCGGCCGTCATTTGAACGAATACCGATAGCCATTCGCGATTGCATGCCCGACCCTTGCAAATCACGGGCGGCAATCGATACAGCGTGACGATAGCCATAGCTTTTCAAAACACGACCTAGCGTTTGCAAATCATCAAAAATACTGGCTGACTCCGGATCTCCAACCAGTTCAATACGGTTATCCAAACTCTGAAAAACAGGCTCTATATTATTTAAAAATAATAAAAAATCGCGGTTGTTTATCTGCATATCGGGGTGCATATAAATCATCAGTAAATCACCCTGTTGCTGCAGTTTGAATTGGTCCTCCATATTACGGGAAATGATTGTTTGGGTAATAATTGTGGCGATATATTTCAGATCTTCGGCCTGATTGAAATTAAGCCTGTCAATATTATCACCCTCATCATTTCCCCCGCTGTTATCCGGCCCTGTAAATTGTGCTTCCCCGAAAATCGTGACACCGATTTTACGTTCGAACTTTTCAGGGTTTGGATCGGACATGGAATATAACAAGACGAAAAATGTCAGCATCAATGCGATGACATCTGTGAATGAAATCAACCATATCGGCGGGGATGATGAAGATTCACTTAATACAGAATTATCCCGCCGCACATTAAGAAGATAAAA
>DCKW01000045.1:0-12713 GCA_002320485.1 Micavibrio sp. UBA1664 | reverse complement strand
CCCGCCGTACATTAAGAAGATAAAATTGCTTTTCCTCAAGATCAGTCATCGCCCGAACGCCTTTTATCGAATTGAAACATCATAAAAGCAGGGTTTCCCACATCAACTGCCAAAGAAATACGGTCGGCAGCCAGCCCTTTATCCATCAGCAAGTCGCGATATTTTTGCAAATTTTGAAAACTTAGCCGCGCTGATACATCCAACGGGTCGCGCACATAGGATGTTATTGTTAATTCATAATCCTGTGCTCCATCTTTTACGTTCAATATTCTGATAAATAAGGGAATAAGTTGCGGAGTCAGGCGATCAAAGCGGTTTTTTTCCATTCTTACCGCCATAACATTTCCCGCCACGCCCCCTTCTGTTAAAATAACACTCAAACCGGGTAAAAGCGATTGCAGCAATTCCTGCATTTCCTCCATACTTTCACCCTCGCCTTTACCGTTTTGACGTTCCCTCTCGTCAGCGGAAGATTGTTCAAACGGTGAAGGAGGAATATCGCTGGAAAAAGTGATATCCAGCGATGAAAATGCTTGCTGCATCTTTGGTTGCGAATAAGTGGATATACCGTTTAATACAATAAAGAAAGCAAGCAGGATAATAAAAAGGGACAAACTTAAAAGCGTTGATCCGCCTATCGCACCCCCACTATCCTCTGTAATGCGTCCATTTTTATGGCGTTGTCTGACAGGCTGTTGCATACTCACAATGCCGCCTCCTCTATCATATTTACTCCTCAGGCAATTCAGGCAGTTTTTTCTGCTCCGCCAAAAGCGTTGTTAATTCCTGCGCTTTTTGTACGTTCATTGATGCAATGATCGGCGCGGAGCGGCGTTCGGACATTCTCCCCACAACCTGTAACAAAATGTCCATATTCAAATTGTCAAAAATTGCGGCGGCCTCTTTAGGCTTCATGCCTTCATAGATTTTAACGAGACTTAATAGCCGCGCCTCCTCTTCCTCGGATTGCTGTCCCAATAAGTCTTTGATCTCACCCCTGATCTGGTCCAACTCGGTAATTTTTTCTTCTACACGTTGCTCAGTCACTTTTAACAAGGCTTCGCGTTGGTTGATGCGGCCTTCACGCGCATCCAAAGCATCGCGACGCTCTTTCAGTTCTTTTAAAACAGTTGTTTGCGTCTCCGAAAACTGCATATCAATCGTCGCAGGATCGGCCCAGGCATTTTCAGGCATGGGCGCGGGTTCACTATCAGGCAATCCTGCTGGAACGGGTATGCTTTCCGCTTTGGTGTCTCCCTCTTCGCCAGATCCGCCATGCGCCTCTTCTGCCGCAATGGAGGCAGGATTAAGAAATTGTTCGCGCGTTTTCACATCCGCGGCAAATTCGCCGAAACGAATGGCAAAAGACAGCAGGGCGACGATAACCAGTAGCGGTAAAACTTTTAAACTGTTCATAATTCTCTATCGCCCTTTGCTTGTTTTTTTATTATTTTTCAAAGCCTCATACAAATCCCTTTCAGCATCACTCAAAATATCGTCATCCTCCATGGTAAAACCGGCATCAAGTGAAGGCTCGCCGCGTTCTATCTCAGGGTCGCGAATACTGAAAACAGGTCGGGCGGCACCTTCGGGCTCCTCGACAGCATCAACCGTTTTTACAATATTTTCCAAGCGTGTTTCATAAGATGGCAGTTTTTGCAAATTATGCCGCATCAAGTCGGCCACATCCCCCTCGCCGCCCTCGATAATTTTACGATTACGAACCGCAAGACTTTCAAGACGGTTAGCCAAGGCATCGCCTGTTTGTATAACCATTTCCAGTTCATCAAACATTTTATTTGCACTGTTCATACGGTCTTTTAAATCATGGGAGGATATGTCGACCGCATCATTCAGATCGGCCATTGCCTTTTCCGCCTTATTCACATGAACTGACAAATCCTTTATTACACCCTCCAGATCGGATCGGCTGTCCTTAAATTTTTTCAAATAAGCGGTCAACCTTACGGCATAAATTATGGTCGCCAAAAGCAGTACCAAAATCACAATATCAAGCATCATGCCCAAGGATAAATTTTCTATCATTATTTTAAGTGTATAGGAGCGGTGGTAAAAATCAAATTAACTGTCTGCCCTTCTCTCCGGTTATCAGGAACTTTCATTGATTTTAGGGCGGATATAGGTATTGATCTTCATCGCCAGATTATCCTGCTTTTGCCCCATGGTGGCCTTGAACATCGGGAAATCGCCACATCTGACCTCCACACGATCACTGGGGCGCGTATTAAAAACAACCGTTGTTCCGGGTTTCCAGTTCAAAATATCATCCAAAGGCAGAACCTTTTCACCCAACATCGCGGACAATGCAACATCGGTTTCATAAAGCTCATTAGTCAGGTGGGTTTCCCAAATCGAGTCGCGCCCGAATTTTTCCCCCATAAACATTTGAAGCAGTAATTCGCGGATAGGCTCAAGCGTGGCATACGGTATCACAATTTCAACCCGTCCGCCGCGATCCCCCATATCCACACGCAGCCTTGCCAGAACACAAGCGTTCGATGCCTGCGTAATTGCCGCAAAACGCGGATTGGTTTCCATCCGGTCCAAACCGAAACTGACAGGAGAGAGAGGATCAAAAGCAGATGATAAATCACTTAAAACGGTTGTCGACATGCGCTCAAGAAGGCGCGTTTCAATTGTGGTATAGGGGCGCCCTTCCACCCGAATGGCAGGCGTGCCTTTCCGCCCACCAAGAAGAACATCCACGACAGAATAAATAAGCGCGGAATCGATAACCATTAAACCGTTATTATCCCATTCCTCGGCCTTGAACATGGCCAACATGGCGGGCAGCGGAATTGAATTCATATAATCGCCGAAGCGAACCGTGGATACCTGATCCAGCGATACTTCGACATTATCAGATGTCAGATTTCTTAATGACGTGGACATTAACCTGACCAGACGGTCAAACACGATATCCAGCATCGGCAAACGCTCATAATTAACAAGTGCCGAATTGATCAGGGCCATCACACCCGATTTTTGCGATCCGTCCTCGCGGTCGTCAAACCCTAACAAGGAGTCGATTTCATCCTGATTAAGAATCCGCGCGTCAGACGCATCATCTTCTTCCTGACCCTTATTTGCGGGGTCATCGGATGCCATATTCTCCCATTCTTCCATCATGGCAGCTTCTTCAGCATTCATTTCTTGGACATCATCAGCCATTTAAAAGGGTTTTCCTTATTTGTTTAATTATGAGCCATCCTTGCAATTAGCGTACCATATTATGAAGCAAACTTCATCAAATGGTTTGAAAACGCTTCCCCCTTACTGGATAAGCATTTCCTGAAATAAAACATCATCGACTTTGACGGGGTGTGCGGCAATATTAACACGATATAGCAATTCCTGCCGTAAACGGTAGATCCCCGCCGACCCGCGCAAATCCTCGACGCGCATTTCACGCAAATATGTCTGGAACTGGTCGATAACACGTGGAGTTACCGCCTCGATCGCGGCCAGATCAGCCTCGTTTTCCAGCTCGAGTTGAACTTTTAATTTTAAATAGCGGGAACCGCTACCGGAGGATAAATTCACGATCAGATCCGGCAAGGCATAAAAAGCCGCATTCGGATTAGGACCATGCTCGCCGGCATCCTCACCATGCTCATCCCCGCCTTCAGCATGTTCGCCGTCCTCTGCGGCATGTTCGGCATCGGATCCGCCGCCTATTATACCGCTGAAATACAATCCGCCGCCAATCGTCAAAAGCAATAAAGGAATGATTACCAGCAACAGCTTTTTATTCATTCCTTTTTTCTTGCCTTCTTCGGCACCCTCCTCACCTTCTAAGGCACCATCTTCGGCTTCATTCACGTCATCTTTGGCCATGTTATTCCCCTCATGCAAATCGTGGCGGTTTTTAAAAGTTTACTGAAACCATTCACATGTTGCAACGGATAAGGCTACGCCATACCAGGCATTCCAATAATTCCGTTATTTGGCACGCCTCGTGCAATGATGATTTCCGAGACAGATTAAAGCTTAGGAAAAATTACATGGAAAACGGTTTATATATCGGATTATCACGGCAAATGGCCCTCCAGAAAAAAATGGATCTGGTGGCCAACAATATTGCCAACGTTAATACCCCCGGTTATCGCGCCGACAAAATGCTGTTTGAAGAATATGTTTACAAAACAAATACGGAAAACCAGGAAAAAATTTCCATGGTTCTGGATTATGGGCAGTTCAAGGATACAGCGACCGGCCCTATGACGCATACAGGAAATCCTCTGGATGTCGCACTTGACGGCCCCGGATACATGATGGTTGAAACACCTGAAGGCACGAAATATACGCGCGCCGGTAATTTTACAATCAATAACGAAGGAATTCTGGTCACACCTGCAGGCAATGCTGTTTTGAATAATGGCGAAGGACAAATCACCATTCCCGAAGGTGCCAAGGAAATAGTCATCACAGGCACAGGCGAAATCGTTACAGATCAAGGCGCCGTGGGACAGATCGGGATTGTGGAGTTTGGCAATGCGCAGGTGTTGAAATCGACCGGTGACGGATATTACCGTGTCGAGGGTGGAGAGGTCTCCGCCCCTGCCCAAAGAACAGTGATGAAACAACATATGCTTGAGGGATCGAATGTGAAAGCCGTTTTGGAAATGACGGATCTGATTGAAATTTCACGTCAGTATCAATCCAATCAGCGGGCCCTACAAAACGAACATGAATTACAACGCTCTACCATACAAAAACTGAGCGAAGTCAATTAAATATAAAGATTAATAAAGGAGATTAATATTATGTTATCATTGGATATTGGCGCAACAGGTATGCTGGCCCAGCAATTACATGTGAATGTGATTTCCAACAACATTGCCAACATGACAACGGCAGGTTTTAAACGTCAGCGTCCTGAATTTCAGGATTTGATTTATCAAAACAAGGAACGTCCGGGTGCGACATCTTCCGACATCGGGACGCTTGTACCTTCGGGTATTCAGGTCGGACTTGGTGTAAAACCGGGTGCCGTTTACCGTATTATGGAACAAGGCTCTTTCGAGGTTACAACAAATGAATATGATATTGCGATTGCAGGACGAGGCTTTTTTCAGATCCAGACACCCAATGGTGAAACGGCCTACACCCGTGCAGGGAATTTCGGGCTCAATGCCGACGGTGATCTGGTGACCGATCAGGGATATTTGTTGGAGCCGAATATTAGTATACCTGATGATGCATTGGACACTGTTATTAATCCGTCAGGCGAGGTTTTGGTTAAGCAGCCCGGTCAGGTCAGCTACTCCAATGTCGGGCAAATTCAGTTGGCGGTCTTCCCTAACGAAGGAGGATTGGAAGCGATGGGAGACAATTTATTCATGGAAACAGAATCATCGGGCGCACCGATTACCGGCAACCCTAACGAAGATGTTTTCGGAAAGCTTGAACAGGGCATTTTAGAAAACTCCAATGTCGATGTAGTGGAAGAAATCACCCGTTTGATTACGGCGCAACGCGCTTATGAAATGAATTCAAAGGTAATTCAGACTTCAGATGAAATGATGGGAACGGTATCGAATATTCGATAGCATCTTTTAAACCCTTGAACCTTAAGGCCCGTTTCAAAAACAAAACGGGCCTTTTTTTCTTCCCAATGCATTGTTTTTATGAAAATTTTTAAAATTGGCACAGCCTTTGCAAATATCAGAGTATAAAGTTAAATAGCGAGGTAAACCATGACAGAACGCGTAATCAAATTCCTGCCCAATATGGCAAAAATTTTATTGGCGATGACAATAATGATTGTATCCATGGCCATGTTTATCGCCAATATCAATCAGGCAAATTCAGCCACCCCTATTCGGGATGTCACCATCACCGGTGAAAATATAACACTTGGCGATGTCTTTGACGGCGTCACCAAAAACAGGGATTTTGTTCTGGCCCCCGCCCCGCGTCCGGACACTGTTTTGACGTGGGATGCAGCAACTTTGAACCGTGTCGCCCGCGCTTTTGACCTGCCATGGAGGGCCACAGCCACCGATCAGATCCACATACGTCGGCTTGCCTCACTGGTCAGTGAAGACATGTTGAAAAAGGCCATTGCCGCCCACTTACGCGATCAGGGTTTAACGGGTGCTTATGACCTCGATTTTGTCGGCGCAAAACCGGAAATCATTTTGCCTCACGACATAGAACCCTCGGTAGAAATCCAATCAGCCTCGTTTAATGCCTCGCGTAAAACATTTTCAGCAACTGTCAGGACTCCAGATAACAAGGTAAAGCAATTTACCGGCGTGGCCAATCCACTCGTCACAATACCGGTTTTGAAAACACCCCTTGCTCGCGGTGACGTCATTACAAAAAACATGGTCGGCACAACAAGTATCCGTGAGGATTATGTCACGGATGACATGATAGTCCAGGCTGAAGACTTAATAGGCATGACACCGCGGCGCGTCGTTCGTGCCAATGCGGCAATTACTTTAAGCGATCTTGACAAGCCTATGATGGTGAAGCGGGGCGACCTTGTCACAATGGAGCTTAAAAACGGCCCTATCGCCATTACAGCAATTGCCAAAGCCATGGAAAACGGCACAAAAGGCGACATTATTCGTTTAATGAATGTCGACAGTAAACGCAGCCTTGAAGCACAAGTTACAGGAATGCGTGAGGCGCGTATATTCAACTAAAATGATGAAAGCCGTGGTTGGCACGGTTTTCGCAAAAATTTGGCAATAAAGATTAACCCCGACCGGAAATAAAGATGAAAAATTTATTATTATCAACCGCAGTTATTTTATCGTTAAGTGCATGTTCCTCACTTGAGCGTCTGTCCCGCGTCGGCGAAGCGCCGGAATTTTCGGCAATAGAAAACCCGGTGGACAGATCGGACTACAAACCCGTTACCATGCCGATGCCGGAACCGGAGGTTGAAATCACACAAATGAATTCATTGTGGTCTTCCAATCGACAAGCCTTTTTCGAAGACCAGCGTGCCGACACTGTTGGCGACATCCTGACCGTCGTCATTGACATGAGCAATAGCGCGGAGTTTGAAAGCACTTCCGCACGATCCAGAGCCGCAGGCGAAAACGCGGGAATTAGCGCTCTCGGAGGATTTGAAAACTATCTTGACGCCAAATTATTACCTGATGGTGGCGACCCTGCCACTCTTGCCGGCGTAAACAGCACGGGCAGCACAAGCAACACAGGATCGACAGAAAGCGAAGACGATCTGGAATTACGTATTGCCGCAGTGGTTTCGCAAATTTTACCGAATGGAAATATGGTGATTTCAGGCCGCCAAGAAGTTCGTGTGAACTATGAAAAACGCGTATTGGAAATTGCCGGCGTTATTCGGCCTGAAGATATTACAATCGAAAACTCTATTCCCTATGATAAAATCGCCGAAGCGCGTATAGGATATGGCGGAAAAGGGTTTATCAGCGACGTCCAGCAACCACGTTACGGCCAGCAGATTTTCGACATTTTGCTACCGTATTAAAATTTGATATATCATTAAAAACCCCGCATCAAGCGGGGTTTTTAATTCAGATTACTCATCGCGGTGGACTTTTTCTTTACGCTCGTGACGTTCCTGCGCTTCCAAAGAAAGTGTTGCGACTGGGCGTGCATCCAGTCGTGCCACGGAAATAGGCTCTCCCGTTTCTTCGCAATACCCGTATTCTCCCTCTTCTACACGTTCGAGAGCCTGATTGATTTTTTTAACCAGTTTCCGTTCACGATCACGGGTACGCAATTCCAATGCATGATCCGTTTCAGCAGAAGCACGATCGGTCAGATCCGGTTTTTGCAATTGCTCACCCTGCAATGAATTTTTGATTGTTTCGGATGATTCCCTTAACAGCTCCGACCTCCATGCGAGTAATTTCTGGCGGAAATACTCCAGCATAACAGGGTTCATAAATTCGCCCTTGTCATCCATCGGGGTGTACTCGGGTGGTAAATTTACGGAAGACGTTGATGATGCCATGGTTTAAATTTCCTTTTTATCGCGCACTTATAAATTGATGTTGAGATAATACACGCCTGCCACAAAGTCAAGCAAATGCGATAAACAGTTTATACACAACGGATTAAGGAAAGATTAAATACGCTTGGCCGCCATTTGCAATTTGGCAAGCTCGACATGCGCGCGCAAATCAATCTCGTCGAGAATAGATGTTAACTGAGGATCACTTACCTTCTCGCGGTGGGTTGCCACCACATCGGCAATAGATATCATGTGCCCTACGGTCACACCTCCGGTCACCATGCCGACCTTTAGGTCATTCAATTTATCGAGAATATCTTCCGCACGCGCCTGCATGCGTTTGCGTGCCTTACCCTCGGCAGGGTCTTCCGCCGTTTGCGCAGCCAAGAGTGCATCAATAGAGGCAATTCCTGCCGTTAAGGCCGAACCTCCGCTTTTAGAGGCCTCGCCGGTGTGACCTCCGCCCATTAGTGATTGAAATACACCGTTTCCCGAAGAGGATTTTTTGGCATCCTTTTTCTTCTGGACGTCTGATGATGATTTGGGACCGTCGATCTTCATGATTAAAGAATAACATGATTTATTCCGCGTTGTCTTATTTTTTTCCGGTTGGCACGCTTCTCGCAATATCCATTACGGATCACTCTATAAACGAGAGAAAGAGGAATA
The DNA here is from genome assembly GCA_002320485.1 of Micavibrio sp. UBA1664. Taxonomy (GTDB): domain Bacteria; phylum Pseudomonadota; class Alphaproteobacteria; order Micavibrionales; family UBA1664; genus UBA1664. Next base: position 4,063 of record DCKW01000045.1, on the reverse strand, counting down.
CAAATGGTTACGAACCGCCAAATCATACTGACAATTCTTTTTATGTGGCTGTCGATGCTGTCGGTCCTTGTACTGACTACCGGGACTGCCAACGCCGCAACCACGCGGATTAAGGATATCACCGATATCGAGGGCGTTCGTGACAACATGTTAATCGGATACGGTTTAGTTGTGGGGCTGAACGGTACGGGGGATTCTTTGAGGAAGTCCCCGTTCACTGAACAATCGCTAACGGCCATGCTTGAACGTCTGGGCGTTAATATTCGCGGCGAAAACCTGAATACAGGTAACATTGCCGCCGTAATGGTGACTGCCACCCTGCCCCCCTTCAAAAATCAGGGTACAGAAATTGATGTCAATATTGCCACCATGGGCGATACGACATCTCTGCAAGGCGGGACACTCCTTGTAACCCCGTTGATGGGCGCGGATGGAAACGTCTATGCCGTAGCGCAAGGGGCCTTAATTACCTCGGCAATCTCCGCTGAAGGACAAGCCGGCTCGATCACGCAAAACATTCCGACATCCGCCCGTATTCCGAATGGCGCTATTGTTGAAAAGGAAATAGATTTTGAACTGGCCCAGTTGAATAATATCCGCTTATCCTTACGTAATCCTGATTTCACGACCGCACGTCGTGTGGCCCAACGTATTAACGCAAGATTTGGCGCGGGCACTGCCGTTGCCGAAAACCCTGCCAGCATCCGTGTGAATAAAACTGGCGAGTACGCCAATACATCGATTGTCGAGCTTTTAACAGACCTTGAACAATTGGAAGTCTTACCGGATCAACCTGCACGGATTGTTATTGACGAAAGATCAGGTGTGATCGTCATCGGTAAGGACGTTAAAATCAGCACCGTTGCCGTGGCTCAAGGTGACCTGACAGTTAAAATCGAGGAAGAACCACAAGTCTCACAACCTAACGCATTTTCGGAAAATGGCGAAACAGTTGTCGTCCCGCGTACAAATGTCGCGATCAACGAAACAGGTGAAGGCGAAATGGCGATTTTACAGGAAGGTATTACTTTGCAGGATCTGGTGACCTCCTTGAACGCCTTAGGTATTGCACCGCGCGATGTTATTACAATTTTACAAGCCATTAAAGCGGCAGGCGCATTGCAGGCTGAAATTGAGGTCATGTAATTATGAGTGATGTTAATGCGATAGTCGATCAAACAATCCAGCAATATCAGGCCGGTAAATTTAACAAACCGTCCACCACGATGGATGACAGTAAAGCCGCAAATGCAGCCAAAGAATTTGAGGCCGTCTTTATAAGCCAGATGCTCACCCCCATGTTTGAAGGAATTGAGACGGACGGCATGTTCGGCGGCGGCAGCGCGGAAAATATTTATAAATCAATGATGTTGGAAGAATACGGGAAATTAATTGCCGCAAATGGCGGCATTGGTATCGGCAGCGCGGTAAAAGCCGAAATGTTGCAGATGCAGGCAAATTTACAAGGAGAAGGTGAATAAATGGATAACGCAAAACCGAATACGCGTGGCGCCGACACCGCGTTAAAAATTCAGAAACTGCTGAAATCGCTGATTGAATGTATGTCACAGGAAACGCTGGCACTAAAATCCCATAACCGTGATGTTGCAGGTAAAATGAGCGAGGAAAAAACCCGTTTATTATTGACCTATCAAAATATCGCATCTGAGCTGCATAAAAATCCTGATGTCCTCAAACAGGCGGATACGGACATTCAAAAACAACTCATATCTCTCATGGGGGAATTTGAAACGGTATTGAAAGACAATATGACCGCGATTCAGGCCGGAAAAGGGGCCGTTTCTCGTTTGATCAATCGTTTGTTGACCAAGGCTCGCGAAGCCGTCGGCAGTACCGGCCGCCATTATAACGCCAAAGGCCAACTTGTCGAACATCGCCATCGCGGCCCCATTAATCCGTCACAACTCAATGAAGTTTATTAAAGAAGGCAGTCACATATTATGAGCACCGCATCATCTATATCCCAGTTCATGGCCGTATTAAGCGGCGGCGTTAATCCATCGCTCTTACGCACAAATTCCGCCGATAATGTCATGACAAACGGACAAAAGGCATCGTCTTTTCAATCCCTTATCGGTAGCGGATTTGCAACCAAAATAGCCGTACCCGCAAATTCAGGGCAGGCCGCCCCTCAATTAACACAAAGCGATATAGAGAAGCTGGCCTCCCTTTCGGATGGGGAATTTTCCTCGGCCGCAGTGTGGCAATTTATACGGCAACAGGCGTCCGTCGACAGTGAAAATGCCATTGTTTTAAATCTGTCCGAAAAAGGTATTCCCCAAGATGTGATTGACGAATTGCAACAGCTTTTCGGAACCAACGATCTGATTACCGTTTTACGTGATCCGAAATTGAGCACACAACTTGACAATGCCCTTAAGAATACTACAACCGAAACAATCGACACGCCGCAACTGGCGGGGGTCATAAATGCCATTTTAAATCAGAACAAGGGCGATATCGCCAACACAATAACGTTCAAAGTAGATGAAGGTGCGCCCGTACATGAATTTTTGGATAAGCTGATCCGCGATGGCTATATCGACAGCTATGCCGATGCGGGATTCAGACTGGTTCCGATTGAAAACCAAGTATTAAAACAGCCTGTAAACCTGACATTTGTTCAACAACAAATTGCGCGTGCAAACCCCGCTCCACAGGAAGCGACCCCCGTCGGGCAAAGCGGAACGCCGTTTGCCCTGAAAGGGCGCAATATTATGGATCGCCCTGACGGGTCTTCAAATATATCTTCTGATGACGCAGTCGGCCTTGAACGCGCCTTGCAACAAACAACAGCAAACAGCAAGGGGGAGGCGCCGCAATCTATCGCCGACCGTCTGGCAAATATTGTTAATCCTGCACAAGGGCAAAATGTCGGTCAATCAAATGCGGCGGCGTTTTCCGCCCTGATGTCTGGCGCCAATCCGGATACAATGACAAGTGTAGATGGTGACTACATTGTGCCGTTCGAGGCGGGTTTCAAAACTGCCTCTCAGGCGGCAAATCCGTTGACCGCACAACAAAGTGCGGCCCAGTCGCATCCGACAACACAAATGGTGGCCCTGTCTATGACAAAAATGGCGGGCAAAACCGCCAACGGGGAAGGCAGTCAATCCTATCGCCTGAAACTCGACCCGCCTGAAATGGGACGGATCGACATTGAAATGGATGTTATTGAAAAAACAGGGCAACTGAAAGCTTTAATCAAGGCTGAAAAACCCGAAGCACTGGGATTATTACAACGTGATATGCATGTTTTGCTTAAGGCCATGCAGGATGCCGGCTTTGAAAATATGACCCAACAGGATTTATCCTTCAGTTTGTCACAGGATTCAGGCAACATGGCGGATAACAATCGCAATTCACAATCTGAAAACTTCGGACAAAAACAGGGACAAGCCGCCAATGATATGGCAGACGCCGATATGATTGCCGTGAAGGGTGAAATGACAATAATTGTCGATCCTGTGACAGGACAACGGCATGTAAATATGATCGTATAGATCGCATAACATACCTTGTTTAAGGTGCGAGAGCATGGCATATTGAGCCATGGCTCTTGTTATCGACTTGAAACCCAACGAAAAAGTCATTATTGGTTCCTCGACCATTACCAATGACAAACAGCGGACACGCCTCAGGATTGAGGGTGACGCCCCTATCCTTCGTGAAAAGGATACATTGACCCCGGAACAGGCCACGACCCCATCTAAAAAACTTTATCTGACAATTCAGGAAATGTACTTGGCAAAGCCTGAAAATGCGCCCGAAAAATTTGACGATTATTTTAATCGTTTGGAGGCAATTCAAAAAATGGCGCCACATATTTCAAATTTCCTCAATGATATCAGCATTCAAATTCTGCAAGGCACGTACTACAAGGCATTAAAACTGGTTCATGATTTGATAAATTACGAACAGGATGGCAAGGAGCCCGCCCCCGATACTCCGTCCAAAGATGCTAAGATGACATCTTCAAGCATGGATGCGGAATTGCTGAGCCAATCAGCCGCCCAACTTGAGGATACGTACAACAATTGGG
>DCKW01000060.1 GCA_002320485.1 Micavibrio sp. UBA1664 | reverse complement strand
TTTCGTAAATGTTCATGGATTATTGGGTAATCCAAACCCCCCGCCAATTTTGTTCGATGACACACCTGCCGTCGTACAGGGTGCGAATGACTTCGGCTGGACGGCTTATGAATTTTTATCGGTTGAGGATTTATATAAAGACGACTTTGTGGCCTCTGTCTTACGATAAATCATAAATTAAAAGCAATATAACCGTTGAGATAGGCCGCAAAAAAACTCCACAGCAACGTCGGGATGATTAACGCGGTTTCGATGCGCCTATCATGCCGCCATAAAATTATTATAAGAGTGGTGAGTATAATATCCGAAATAACAATCCAAATAAATCCCGGCGTTACCAGATGACCAGTAAAGAAAATAAAACTCCACGCCCAGTTAAACAGCATGTAAATTACAAATAGCGTTAAATGATTTTTGCCATATGGATCGTTTCTTTGCATCCAAAAGCGCGACGCGGCGATGGCCAGAAGGATATAAAGGCTTGTCCATGCAATCGGAAACGCCCATTTCGGTGGATTTAATGGTGATTTGGGCAATGTGTCATACCACTCCATATTGGCAGAAGTAACCTGACCGATGAAAGCGGATACTGCCAGAAAGCCGACAACCCATATGACCGCTTTCTCGATTGTTTTAAAATTCATTGCTCTTTCCTTTTGAAAAAAAATATCACTCTTCATATTCATGACGTGACGGCGTTTTTTTGAATAAACGCGTGACCTGTTCCAATCGTTCAAAATGTTCGACTGTCATGCCATGATCGCTTGCACCCTTGTTATTTTTGGATTTTGCCGGTTTAGGAACAAAGGCCGATTTAAAGCCGAGTTTGGCGGCCTCTTTCAAACGCAGATCGGGTTGCGGTACATGGCGGATTTCCCCTGCCAATCCGATTTCGCCCATAATAACCGTATCTTTGGGAACGGGATCACCACTTAACGCGCTGATTAATGCCGTGGCTACCGCCAAATCGGCGGCCGGCTCGGTAATGCGAAGGCCGCCTGCAACATTCAAATATACGTCCTGCCCGCTCATCATTACCCCGCATCGCGCTTCTAACACTGCCAAAATCATGGACAGGCGGTTGGAATCCCATCCGACAACAGCACGTTTGGGCGTGGAATAGGATGTCGGGGCGACCAGCGCCTGAATCTCGACCAGTACGGGGCGGGACCCTTCCAGACCTGCCAATACGGCGGAGCCCGGGACATTATCCGCCCGCTCGGACAGGAATAAAGCCGACGGATTTTGAACCTCTATCAGACCTGCGCCCGCCATTTCGAACACTCCGATTTCGTCCGTGGGGCCAAACCGGTTTTTTACACCGCGTAAAATACGGAATTGATGTCCGCGGTCGCCTTCAAAATAAAGCACCGTATCCACCATATGTTCAAGAACGCGCGGCCCTGCAATGGCCCCTTCTTTTGTAACGTGCCCAACGATCAATAATGTTACGCCAAGGCGTTTGGCATTGCGGATTAATTCCTGTGTTGCGGTACGCACTTGCGTTACCGTTCCTGGGGCTGAATCGACCGTATCGACATACATTGTCTGGATTGAATCGATCACCATCACATCATAGGCTTTGCTGCCCATAGCATCGCTCATGGAGGTTACAATATCACGAACATTTGTGGCAGAGGCCAGATCGACAGGGGAGTTAGCCAGCCCGAGGCGCTTGGCACGCATTCTCACCTGATCAACTGCTTCCTCACCGGAAATATAGGCGCATTTTGTATTTTTATTGGCAAGCGTACAGACGAGTTGTAGCAGGATCGTTGACTTACCGATGCCCGGGTCACCGCCAATTAACACGGCTGATCCGGGAACAAGTCCGCCGCCAGTTACGCGGTCAAACTCACCAATGCCTGATACAGCCCGAGGTAAGTCGGGGCTTTCGGCCTTTAAATCCTCAAAGCGGATCACATTGCCTTTTTTGGCTGTTCCCAAGCCTTTCGGTGCGGCCTCAACCCGCTCCTCGGTGATTGTATTCCATTCGCCGCACGACTCGCATTTCCCGATCCATCGTGGATAAACGCTGCCGCAGGATTGACAGATATAATTTGCTTTTGCCGCTTTTGCCATGAAACAAATGTAGAACATTTGCACTCGGCGGGAAAGAGAAAATATCCTTGTTCTAACGGGCTGTATGAATTATCAATAAAGACATGGATTTTGCATTAATTATGGACATTGTGGTCCTTGTAATTGTCTTTGTATCTGCGGCCGTGGCGTTTTTGCGCGGGTTCGTACGGGAGGTTTTAACTATTGTCGGGCTTGTCGGGGCATCACTTGTCGCCCTGACAGCAGGTCCGGTATTGAGCCCAGGCATTCAGGATTGGCTGACCGCCGACATCCCCGCGGATGAATTGGCCGATGCGCGGTTGTGGGGCTATATTCCCTATGATGTAGCGTCTGCGGCGATTGCCTATTTGGGCTTATTTATTATTACTTTGATTGTTTTATCCATTATTTCCCATTATGTGGCAAAATCGGTGCATGCAATCGGTTTGGGTCCTGTCGATCGTTCATTGGGGGTGATATTCGGTATCGCGCGCGGATTTATCCTGTTGGGTTTATTATATCTCCCTTTCCATCTGTTGATGAGCGACGAGGAAAAACAGGAATGGTTCGGCAATTCACATACTGTATCATATGTAGAATATAGCTCGGAAATGATGGTTGGGCTAATGCCTGAATCATGGACACGCTCCACCGAAGACGAGGACAACATTGATCCTCTAAAGGATTTAACGGGCGAAAATGATGAGAAATCCTCTGCAGGCACAGATGAAGATGCGGCAGAAGGGGTGACGGAAGATAAATCGACCGTAGGTTATGATGAAATGGAACGTCAGGCGATTGATGCCTTGATTGAAAATCAGGACCGTATCAAGGACATGATGCGTAAACGGGAGAAAGACCCCGAAACAACACCCAATGGAGCCGATAATGAATAAGCCGGTCACGCTGGTTACGGGCGCATCTCGAGGAATCGGCCGCGCGACCGCTGTGGAATTGGTCAATTGCGGACATCACGTCATTGCACTGGCAAGAACAATAGGTGCGCTGGAGGAGCTGGCGGATGAGGTCGGGGATGACAATATCACGCTCATTCCGCAGGATGTCACGGACGGTAATGCTTTGGAGGCCTTGGGTCCGATGCTGTTTGAAAAATTCGGTCGTCTGGATAACTTTATTGGCAACGCGGGCGCAATAAATACCTTGTCACCATTGCATCAGGCTGATCCCGCGCAATGGGATCGCGTTTTTGCCGTGAATGTTACCGCCAATGTACATTTCATTCGTACGTTGCATCCTTTATTGCAGGCGGCGCCGAACGGAAATGTTGTTTTTTTAACCTCCAATGTGGCAACCGACCACCGCGCCTATTGGGGCGCCTATGCCGCGTCAAAAGCGGCATTGGAAGCAATGGCAAACTCCTATAAAGAAGAGGTCGCCAATACGAATATTTCAGTAAAGTTGTTTAACCCAGGGAGTGTTGCGACAAAAATGTGGGCGGCATCGCATCCCGGGCAGGATCAATCAAAGCTGACACAACCTAAAGACGTCGCCGCGCAGATTGTTGATTTGCTCGATTAAAGTGTGAAACGGGCCATGCCGCGGGGCAGGTTAATTCCCGTTATTGCCCGTCCCCGTTCGACCCGTGCACCCAGATCATAGCTCAAATCGCATGGGATACCGTGATCGTCCAGACATAAAGTCACTTTCACAGTTGTATACTCCATTAAACGGTTACGGGTTTCAAACAAGGCTGCCCGCCAATCTTTATGGGTATAAAAATCATCGTTAAATCCCAATTCATCTGTAATTGTCTGACGAAACGCCTGCATAGACTGCAAGCACTCACTTTGTCGTGTTATCTGAAATCCCATAGATAAAATCCCTGCTTTTTTATTTTAGACATAACATAAAGACAGGCGAGGGTAAAGATTTTAACGCGTAGGGAAAATAACCTAGTCATCGACATAAGGATTTTTTGATGTTCGCAACATCAATCGTATCGGCACATGGCGTATATCGAAATCCTCCCGCAGGTTTTTAATGATATAGCGTTTGTAAGAGCCAGGCAGGGCCGACGGCTTAGACAGCCACAAGGCAAAAGTCGGTGGGCGCGACTTGATTTGTGCAATAAAACGCAGACGGTTCGGACGGTTTTGTGTTAAAGGCGCTGGATGCTGACTTTCAATGGCCTCGATCCAGCGATTTAATTTTCCTGTAGAAATACGTTTGTTCCAGTTGCTGTGCGCACGCATCATCCAATCCATCAACTTATCGATTTTCTTCCCTTTCAGGGCTGATAATGTAATGACCGGAACATCGGGCAATTGACCGAGCGAGCGTTCAATACGGTCGCGGAAGGCTTTCAAGGATTCATCCTTATTATCCTGTATGTCCCATTTGTTAATGGCAATGACAAGCGCGCGGCCTTCCTCAATAACATGTGATGCGATCAGAAGATCCTGTTTGTCGAGTGACAAGGTTCCGTCAAGAACAAGCACGACAATCTGAGCGAGGCGTATGGCTCTGTATGTGTCGTCCGTACTTGCGCTTTCAATGTCATGGGTAACGCGTGATTTTCGCCGCAACCCTGCCGTATCAACCAATTTAAAAGCGCGGCCTTCATATTCCCAGTCCACGGCAATGGCGTCGCGGGTGATGCCGGCTTCCGGCCCGACCATGACGCGGTCCTGCCCTAACAATGTATTGACGAGGGTTGATTTCCCTGCATTAGGGCGGCCTACAATCGCAACTTTGATCGGTTTTGTTTCATCTTCGGCATCAGACAGTTCAAACTCTTCATCACCTTCCTCGATATCGGCAAAATCATCGTGGTCGTGAGCGTCCTCTAGGGATATATCGCCAATAAATTTATCTTTGCAGGTTTCAAGGATTTTATCATACAGGGAGGTCACGCCCTCATTATGTTCTGCAGACATTAAAATCGGTTCACCCATTCCAAGCGCATACGATTCCCCGATAGTATCCTGACCTGCTTTGCCTTCGCATTTGTTAATAACAAGAAGCAAAGGGACGTTGCGCTTACGCATAAATTGCGCGAAATGCGCATCCATAGGCGTTACGCCCGCCCGTCCGTCAATCATGAAAATGGCGACATCGCAATTATCGATGGCCTGTTCCGTTTGGCGGCGCATACGCCCCTGAATGGAATCATCAAAATTTTCTTCCAAACCTGCCGTATCAATAATTGTAATTGTTTTACCCAGTAAGATGGCCTCGGCTTCGCGCCAGTCACGAGTTACACCGGGGGTATCATTAACAATGGCCAGCTTCTTTCCCGCCATGCGATTGAAGAGGGTCGATTTACCGACATTCGGGCGGCCGATAAGGGCAATACGGGGCGGATGGGTATGTGTCATAGGCAGGGTATATCACTTTATATAATCAAAAATCAACGGGAACCCGCAAGGCTGTAAAACTGATGCCAATCACGTTCAGGACGATACATACATAAAGCATCACGCTTATCACACTCAGAACATTCTGAAATCATAAAATCAATATTACTGGATGATCTGTGTGAGAAATGTTCCCGAAATTGAAAATTATTATGAAGTATCGGTAAAGTGTTTGATCCTGTTAGTTGTTTATTTATAGCGGTGCATACATCAGGTCTTAAATTGCCTGCCGAAAAAATAACGTCATTTGCAGACGATTTAGACCATTCAACATTTGTTGTATTTTTCCATGTCCACCCATAGGCCTGCTCACCAGTATCACTTAATTTGAAATATCTTTCGTTCTCGACAGGGAGTGTGATGCCGCCTCCCGCAGGATGCATAATTTGGCGTGATGTGTTTGTGGTATAACCGCTATCACTTGGTTCATCGAATCGAATATCTTCATATTTGACACCCCATTGGTTCATTTGATCCACCGCCATACGTACGCTGGCGGCAAGAGAGATAATCTCACTGGCGCGAAGATTTGCCTCAGCCTCACTCAACTGATTTGTTTGTTGACCACCGCCATCGCGGCTGATCATATAGGTCAAGGCGGCTAACAAGGCTACAGCCATCAAAATATAGACAAGGACATTGCCTTTGCAATTTTTTCTCATGGGTCATAGTATATCATCATGGAAATCGAACATATAGTCATTATTGCCGCCGTCGGTTGGGCGTTGTTTTTCGTGAGCATTGTGTATGCCGCGGTAACGCGTGCAAAACTAAAGACTGAAACGGAGACGCGCAACGACCTGCTGAACCAGTTCAAGGTTTTGTCTGCCGAGGCCCTGCAAAGTTCGAATGAGAGTTTTATGACGATAGCGCAGGAACGGTTTAAATCTTGGGAACAAGCCAACAAGGGCGATTTGGAAAAACGCCAGTTTGCCATCTCCGAACTGGTAAAACCGATGCAGGAAAATTTAACACATCTTAGCGGGGCGGTGAGTGAGTTGAAAGGAACGAGCGCACTGGTGCGCGAGGATCTGCAAATGCTGTCAAAAAACACATTAAAACTGGCGGGCGCAATGAATAATCCTGCGATGCGCGGACGTTGGGGTGAAATGTTACTGGATCGTTTGTTGGAAAAGGCGGGAATGGTTCGTGGCGTTCATTATAACACTCAATCGACATTTCAGGGGGAAAGCGGAACCCGCCTTCGCCCCGATATTGTGATATCGCTACAAGACGGTTTTAAAATTGCGATTGATGCCAAGGCACCCATTCAGGATATTCTGGACGATATGGATAATCCCGAGGCGCAAGATGCCATACGGACAAGGTTGGCAACTCAGGTGCGCGCCCACATTCGCGCGCTTGGGGCAAAATCATATCAGGAGGCTTTGGGATCTCAGGTTGACTTCACCGTATTGTTTTTACCGGGCGAACATCTGTTTTCATTGGCGATTGCCGGTGATCCGGAACTGATTGATTATGCCGCCGACAATAATATCGTGCTGGCCTCACCGTCATTGATGCTGTCCCTGTTGCGTGTGGTGCATCTAAGCTGGCGGCAGGGCGAACTGGCTGAAAATGCGCAAAAAATTGCCGAAACGGGCCGCGATCTTTATAAAAGCCTGTCGGTGTTCGGTGGGCATCTTGATAAAATCGGCACCAATTTAAACCGCTCCGTCGGCGCGTATAACGATGCAATGGGGTCGCTTGAAAGAAACGTGCTGTCAAAGGCCCGTAAATTCGAGGAATTGCAGGCCGTGCATTCAAGCGATCAATTGACATCACCGCAAGAGGTCGATAAACAGGCACGCGAACGCATTGAAAAAGCAGGATAACAATACCATGACCGATATTTACGATATTATTCTTCATCCCGATCCTGTCTTGAAACAGGTTTCGGCGCCTGTCGGTTCGATTGACGAGACGATTAAACGTCAGGGCGCTAAAATGCTGGATACCATGTATGCGGCCAAAGGTATCGGCCTTGCTGCCAATCAGGTTAATCTGACCAATCGCGTATTTGTGATGGATGTCGATCCGGCAAGTTGGGAATATAAAAACGATAACGCACGCATATTAGAGGTAGAATCCGTTCATAGGGAAGCACCATCGGAGGATTCTCACGCCGTTATAATGATTAATCCCGAAATCATCAGGGAATCCGAACAAAAATCAGTGTGCCTTGAAGGATGTTTGTCCCTGCCGCAGCAATATGGCGATGTGGAGCGACCCGCCCGTGTGGTTGTCTCCTATATCGATTTGAATGGTGAGAAGCAGGAGATGGAGGCCGCGGGGCTGGTTTCCCACTGCATACAACATGAACTGGACCATTTGAATGGCATTTTGTTCATTGATTACCTGTCCCGCCTCAAAAGAAACACACTTGTTCGTAAGCTGGAAAAATACAAAAAATCCGAAGGATTGCTTTAAATCATGAAAATAATATTCATGGGAACGCCTGATTTTGCCGTTCCCGCTCTGCAAGCCATTATCGATTCCCCGCATGACGTTCTTGCCGTTTATACGCAACCACCCCGCCCCAAAGGACGCGGGATGGAGGTGCATCAATCCCCCGTTCATCAACTGGCCGCGCGATATAATATTCCGGTGCATCATCCTGTGTCCCTGAAAAAAAGCGAGGACGAGCAGAAAATTTTTGCCGATTATAATGCCGATATAGCGGTCGTCGCCGCTTACGGGCTCATTTTACCCAAAGCTGTGTTGGAGGCCCCGAAATACGGATGCCTGAATATACATGCGTCTTTATTGCCGCGCTGGCGCGGCGCATCACCGATTCAACACGCCATCTGGAAAGGGGATGATGTCAGTGGTGTCACAATTATGCAGATGGAGGAGGGCCTTGATACGGGCCCGATGCTGTTGAAAGAGGAAACGCCGATCACATTGGATACAGATGCTCAACAACTGCACGATAATCTGTCTCTTATGGGTGGGCGTTTGATTTTGCGGGCATTGTCGCAAATAGACAGATTAGGTCGTGTTGAGGGTGAGGTGCAGGATGAAAGTGTGTCAACCTATGCGCCGCTGTTGAAAAAAACCGATGGCGAGATTAAGCCGACCGCCCTTGCTCGTGACATCCATTGCCAGATCAGAGGATTAAATCCATGGCCCGGAACCTACATTCATGGGCACAAGGGGCGTGTCAAAATTCTGTCGGCGCATCTGGAGGGCAGCGAACTTGTTTATGATAAGGTTCAACCAGAAGGTAAAAAGCCAATGGATTTGATTTCGGCTAAAAACGGCGGATATTTGTAGATGGCGGTCACACGCTGGAAACTGACCATTCAATATAACGGTACCGATTATTGCGGATGGCAATTACAACCTGACGGTATGCCGACGGTCCAGGAAGATATAGAAGCCGCAATCTATAAATTTTGCGGACAAAATATTCGTATTACGGTTGCGGGACGCACAGATTCCGGCGTCCATGCGCATGGACAGGTGGCGCATTTCGATCTGGACTATGGTGATCGACGATTAACAGGATTTGATCTTGCCAAGGCCATCAACGCTCATTTGCGTCCCAAACCGGTTACGATCCTTCATGCCGAAGCCGTGGATGAAAAATTTAATGCGCGTTTTGACGCCAAAAATAAATTATATCGCTATCGTATGGTTGTTCGCTCGGCACCACCCGTGATGGATGCGGATTTTGTATGGCATTTCCGCTATAATCTTGATATTGCGGCGATGCGTGAGGGTGCGAAGCATCTTGTCGGACATCATGATTTTACGTCGTTTCGCGACAGCCAGTGTCAGGCAAAATCACCTGTGCGCACTCTGGATCGTATCGATATTTTTGAAGAGCCTTATGATCAGTTCGGCGGTAAACATATTTGGTTTGAATTGGAGGCTCAAAGCTTCTTACATCATCAATGCCGTAATATTGTCGGGACATTGGTAAAGGTGGGAAAGGGACGCATTGACCCCTTGCAAGTAAAGGACATACTGGATGCCCGCGACCGGACGATGGCGGGGATGACCGCCCCCGCAAGCGGATTATCGCTTGTCAGTATTGATTATTAGATATTTAGAAAATTTTAACGTCTTGTTATTTCTTTTTTAAATAAAATAAGTCACACTACTAAGAATGGTGGGGCAGCAGGTATCTTTAAATAATTTATGGCGTAGTCGTCTTGTATGGCGGGTGGCAATTGCCCTCTTCATCGTTATTTTGGCGGTGAACGCGCTGTTTTCGGCCATGTCGATTTCACAATATCAAAAAGACCGGCTATATGATATTGAGGAATTGGGCCGTTATAGCCTGTTACCTTTATTAACCGATGCGGTTTTTGATCAGACACAATCCCCTATCGCGGAACGTGCGGCCGCAAAATTACTACGTGATACGCCGGTTACAGGATTAAGTTATTATAATATCAACAATCAGCTTGTGGGGCAGATCGGCGCAAAAACCACTCTTACACCGGCGGTAGACCAGCCGCACGCCTTCTATGATGAGGCGGATGGTATTTATGAAATTGTTTATAATCCCGACGATCTGGGGATATCGCATACAATTATAGCACAAATAGATGTTAGCAGAATCAGGGTTGAGATGGCGCGCCAAATCAAACTTGAAATTATTATTGTTTTGTTGCTTTCCAGTTTTGTAACACTTGTTTTGATTATCGCTTTGTCACGATGGTTTCTGGATCCGATCATTTATCTGTATAACCGCCTGACGGAGGCAACCCGTAATCCTGAAAACCCTCCCAAGGCCGATAAGGATTTTCATGATAAAACGGAAATTGGTCGTGCTATTGAGGCGGCAGATATCCTGATGACCAACAATGCGGATTCGATCCGCCGTATCAAGGCAATGGCGGAAAGCGAAGTGAATCGACTGGCCTATTACGATACGTTAACCGGATTGCCAAATCGTACATCCTTTTTGAAAACATTAAAGGAAACATTGGCTGAATCGGAAAATCATTTTATGGATCGCTATGCGGTGTTGACGATGGATGTCGATCACTTCAAGGATATTAATGATACAATGGGGCATTCTGTCGGCGACGAGGTGCTAAAGGCATTTGCCAAACGGTTGCATGATGTCGCCCCGCATAACGCTATTGTCGCCAGATCGGGCGAGGATGAATTCGCCGTGATGCTGCCGTTAAATAACAGTATTGACGAGGCGGAAGAGCGTGCCGAAGAGATTATCGAGGCTTTCCGGTCGGAATCAATCCGTATTATGGATGAAAATTTTCAGGTTCGATGCTCCATCGGTGTGGCAATTTCGCCTGAGGATGGCGACATCCCCGAGGATGTGTTGAAATGTGCCGATATCGCCCTTAACCGTGCTAAAAGCGAAGGGCGTGACCGGGCCAAACGCTATGACGGTACCTATGTCGAGGATATTCAAAAAAGATTTCAGATTTTGCGCGATTTGCGTGTTGCGCTGGATAATGAGGATCTGGAATTGTTCTATCAACCACAAATAGATTTCAAAACAGGAAAACTGGTCGGTGCGGAAGCCCTTATCCGATGGTGGAAAATCGGAGAAAACGGCACAGGTGGCGGTTTTATTTCGCCTGTCGATTTTATCCCTATTGCCGAGCAGTCGGGCCTGATCCTGCCCTTGGGAGATTGGATCATGCGCAAGGCTTGCGAAACCGCAAAGGCGTGGGCCGATGATGGCCTTGGTGAACTTTCGATTGCGGTAAACGTATCCGGGCACCAGTTTCTGGAAAAAGGTTTTGTAAGCAAGATTGAAAAAATTATTGCTGATACGGGTATTAAACCGAAACAGCTTGAGGTTGAGGTAACGGAATCTGTCTTTATGGAAGATACGGATTATTCGATAAAAATTTTAAAGGATATTCAGGCTATGGGTGTGCCGATCGCGATTGACGATTTCGGGACTGGATATTCATCATTATCCTATTTACAACGGTTTCCCATGGATAAATTAAAAATTGACCGCGCTTTTGTCCGTCATATTGATACACAGCATGATAATCTTGTTTTAACCAAAACCATCATTGCCTTGTGTAAGACAATGGGATTGAAAGTGGTTGCCGAAGGTGTTGAAACAAGCGCGGAAGAAGACATTCTCATTAAAGAAGTATGCGATATCGGGCAGGGATACCGTTATTCCCCCCCTATTCCGGATGCGAAATTCCGTAAATTTGCGACTGAATATAGCGGTAAACTGGATTTTTTTAATTAACCTCTCTATATCAATTGCATGACAAAAATTATAACGATTGACGGCCCTGCGGCAAGCGGAAAAGGGACATTGGCACGGGCACTCGCCGAGCACCTTGGCTATTTTTATCTTGATACCGGCGCGATTTATCGCCTTGTCGCCCTGTCCTTGCTTGACCGCGAGATTTCGCCTGAGGATGATGAAGATACGGCTGTTATGGTTGCTGACACCCTTGCGACAAGTTTTACAACCGACATGATGAATAATTCCAAATTACGCAGTGACAGCGTAGGGCAAATGGCATCACGTGTGGCGGCCTTGCCGAAAGTGCGCGATGCCCTGCAAAACTTGCAACGCACATTGGCCAACAACCCGCCCAACGGAGGTGCAGGGTCGGTGTTGGACGGGCGCGATTGCGGAACCGTGATCTGCCCTGATGCCACAAACAAATTTTTTATCACTGCCAATACGGAGGTTCGCGCCCGCCGCCGTTATGAAGAATTAATGTCACGCGGGATCGAGGCGGATTACCGGCAGGTTTTGGCAGAGATGGACCAGCGCGATAAACGCGATCGAGAGCGCGAAGCAAGCCCCTTAAAACCCGCTTCCGATGCAATAGTTATCGATACGTCAGATCTTGATGCAGCGCAGGCGCTGCACACCGTTTTAGAAAATCTCAACTAACCCTTGCAATTGCATGGCATACGGGTTAAAACACCCCTGTTATCCACAGGCTGGGGGCGACCCCGTGCAAGCTCTATGCGGGTAATATATTTATTTCGAAAGAGAGACTATTACTATGGCTGGTATTGCAGCAAAACTAGAAGACAGAGAAGAGAGCAAGGATTTCGCCGCTCTTCTTGGTGAAACACTTGGCGAAAACGAAAATTTTGAAGGTGAGGTCGTTACAGGAACGATTGTGGCGTTGAGCTCCGATCATGTGACGGTTGATGTCGGGTTGAAATCCGAAGGGCGTATTCCGTTGAAGGAATTCGGTCTGGCCGGACAGCGCGCCGAATTGAATATCGGCGACCCTGTCGAGGTGTATGTTGACCGTCTGGAAGACAGAAACGGTGAAGCCGTTCTATCCCGTGAAAAGGCCCGCCGTGAAGAAGCATGGACCGATCTTGAGGCCCTGCATGAAAAAGGTGAAAATGTTACCGGCGTTATGTTCGGTAAGGTTAAAGGCGGATTTACGGTTGACCTGAACGGTGCCGTTGCATTCCTGCCCGGCTCACAAGTTGACGTCCGTCCGATCCGTGACGTATCTGCATTGATGGGTGTTCCGCAACCGTTCCAGATTTTGAAAATGGACCGTGCCCGTGGAAATATCGTGGTTTCACGCCGTGCTATCCTTGAGGAAAGCCGCGAGGAAGCCAGATCAGACCTGATGGATACAATGGAAGAAGGTAAAATTCTGACCGGTATCGTTAAAAACATCACTGATTACGGTGCTTTCGTTGATTTGGGCGGTATTGACGGCTTGTTGCACGTTACCGACATTTCATGGAAACGTATCAACCACCCGTCTGAAGCCCTGAAAGTGGGTCAACAGATTGATGTCATGGTTATTCGCTTTAATGAAGATAACGGCCGTGTATCACTTGGTATGAAACAACTTGAAGATGATCCTTGGGAAAATGCAGAAACATTGTACCCTGTTGGCGCAACCTACAAAGGTCGCATCTCCAACATTACAGATTACGGTGCTTTCGTTGAATTGGATGATGGTATCGAAGGTCTGGTGCATGTTTCAGAAATGTCATGGACCAAGAAAAACGTACACCCAGGTAAAATCGTTTCAACATCTCAGGAAGTTGATGTGATGGTATTGGATGTCGACCTTGAAAAACGTCGTATTTCTTTGGGTATCAAACAAACTCAGCCCAATCCTTGGGCCGATTACATCGACAGCAAAAAAGTCGGTGACGAAATCGAAGGTGAAGTCCGCAATATTACGGAATTCGGTTTGTTTGTCGGCCTGACTGATGATATCGACGGTATGGTTCACATTTCCGATATTTCTTGGGAAGACCAAAGCGAAGATGTTTTGAAGCAATTCAACAAGGGTGACAAGGTTAAGGCCAAAATCCTTGAAATGGATGCTGACAAAGAACGCGTTGCCTTGGGCATCAAGCAATTGAGCGAAGACCCGTTCAAGGGTGCTTTAAGCGGTGTTGCCAAGGGTGCCGTTGTTACATGTACGGTCACTGAAACTGAAAACGGTGGTGTGAAAGTATCTGTTAACGAGGCACTGAACGGTTACATCAAGAAGGCAGATTTGTCTGCCGAACGTTCCGAGCAACGCCCTGACCGTTTTGCGGTTGGTGAAAAAGTTGACGCGAAAGTAATGAAGATCGATTCAAAAACACGTGAATTAAGTCTGTCTATCAAAGCATACGAGCAAGAGCAAAACAAGAAAGCCATGGAAGAATACGGTTCGACTGAATCCGGTGCTTCTCTTGGTGACATTTTGGGCGCCGCTCTGGGTGATGACAAAAAATAATCACCGTTAGAAATTAATTTTAAAACCCGCTTGTAAAAAAGCGGGTTTTTTCATGGAACCAAATAAATTTCATAGTGTTAGCCCTGCATCGGAAATATTTGGAGAACGATAACCACTATGAAAAAATCAGCTTTTATTGTCGGAGCGGCAGTTGTAACATTGGCCTTAGGCGCATGTCATGCCAATTCCCCGACAGATTTACCGCCGGGCGAGTATTCAAAAACAACTGAAATGAGAGATGCTGACGGCACTAACGTAAAACAAACGACAGATACCAATGTTTATTACGGTAGCGACGGTGAGAAAAAGGCTGTCAAAACAACCGAAACAACACGGGATCCCGAAGGCTTGTTTAACAAATCAACGACTACAAAAACCAAAACTTATTAACAAAGGAAGTATATTATGAATAAATTTACATTATTGGCCGCTGCGGCTGTTATGACACTGGGCGTTGCCGCTTGTGACAACCAAACCGAGCAAACGACAGAACGTACAATGCCAAACGGCACAACTGTTGAAACTACGGTAACACGTGAATCAGACGGAGACTCTGTAAATGTTGAGCGCGAAACACGTATTAATCCTGAAGGCGCAATGAACGAGCGTACAGTCACTGAAGAGTATGAAGTTGATACCGACAGACCAATGAATAACGACATGCGTTAATCTTATAAACAATGCGATTATACGTATTGTTGAAACCCCGCCTTGTAAAAGGCGGGGTTTTTTGTATGTGGCGTTCACCATGGTATTGATGTTTTTTGGGGTCGTTATATCTAACATAGAAACAAAAAGGATGAGATTTCATGATGACCAAATTATTTGAAGCCGCAACACTTGGCTCTATCGATGTAAAAAACCGAATTTTTATGGCGCCGCTTACACGCAACCGCGCTGATAATCAAACGGATATTTTGCCTGATATGGCCATTGACTATTACCGGCAACGGGCTTCGGCTGGTCTTATCATTACCGAGGCGACACAAATCAGCCCGATGGGAAAGGGATATTTCGCCGCACCTGGCATCTATACTCAAGAGCAAACGGCACAATGGAAAAAAATCGTTGATGCAGTTCATGAGGAAGGCGGGAAGATCGTTTTGCAATTATGGCATGTCGGGCGTATCAGTCATACGTCTCTACTTCCTGACAATGCAAGACCGCATGCCCCCTCTGCTGTGAAGGCTAAGGCAGAGACCTTTACCGAAAACGGTTTTGAGTCGTGTTCGGATCCTGTGGAAATGACAGAAGACGATATAAAATCCACAATTTCAGATTATAAAACGGCCGTTCAAAATTGTATTACGGCCGGGTTTGACGGGGTGGAAGTCCACGCCGCCAACGGTTATCTGATCCAGCAATTTTTATCGGATCAAACAAATAAACGAACTGATCAATATGGTGGAAATATCGAAAATCGGGCGCGTTTCCTATTTGAGATATTGGATGCAGTGACCGGTGTCATGCCCGCCGATAAGGTCGGCATTCGTTTTTCACCGATGGTACAGGGCACCAATGATCTGAAGGCAACAAACCCGTTGGAGGATTATACCTATATTATCGATAAATTGAATAATTACTCCCTTGCCTATATGCATTTTGTAGAGAAATTCTCGCATGCGGCGTTACGGAATGAAGATGAACACGCAGTGATGGTCTTGCGGGAGAAATGGGACGGCTTTTACATTGCAAACGGCGATTATAATTTGATTGATGCAACAGTCGCCGTGAATAGCGGCTTTGCCGATGCAATAGCGTTCGGTAAGCCTTTTATCGCCAATCCTGATTTGCCCTACCGTTTAAAAACCGGCGCAGCCTTTAACCCTGACCGCACTGATACTTATTATGGCGGCGGCGCAGAAGGATATACGGATTATCCGTTTTTAAAAAGCACCTAGGCCATTATACTGCCAGTTCGGGGACATCTTTATATAAAGCAAGCGATTCAGGATTGGCCAATGCTTCCTGATTTTTGACTTCTTTACCGTGAACAATATCACGGACGGCAATCTCCGTTATCTTTCCGCTTTTAGTACGGGGAATATCGGTCACAGCGATAATTTTTGCGGGAACATGGCGGGGTGATGCCCCTGACCGCACCTGTTTTTTAATCGCACCTATGATAGAATCGGTGAGAACCTCCCCCGATTGCATTGTCACGAAAAGAACCACACGTACATCGTCTTCCCATTCCTGTCCGATGGCAATCGATTCCTTAACTTGCGGTATTTTCTCAACCTGTCGGTAAATTTCCGCCGTGCCGATACGTACGCCACCGGGATTGAGGGTAGCGTCGGAGCGACCGTGAATAATCCAGCCACCATGCGATGTTTTTTCCACAAAATCGCCATGGCACCATATATTGTCGAAACGATCAAAGTATGCGTTATGATAACGCGTACCGTCCTTGTCATTCCAGAAACATACAGGCATGGACGGAAACGGTTTTGTACATACAAATTCACCTTTGACACCTTGAGCGACGGAATGGCCGTTTTCGTCAAAGGCATCCATGGCATACCCTAGTCCGGCACCTTGTATTTCCCCTCTATAGACAGGTGATATGGGATTACCCAATACAAAGCAGGACACAATATCCGTTCCTCCGGATATTGATGCCAGATGAATATCGGATTTGATAGAGGCATACACATAATCAAAACTTTCATGGGAGAGCGGTGATCCGGTTGATGTCAAGGTGCGTACAGTATCAAGTTTATGTGTCTGAGCAGGATGGATACCGTTTTTATGTAACGCATCGATATATTTTGCCGATGTCCCAAATAGGGTTATACCTTCCGCATCGGCATAATCCCATAATATGGCGTCACTTGGATATAATGGGGAACCGTCATATAACATCAGGGTTGCGCCGCTTGCCAAAGCAGTCACTTGCCAGTTCCACATCATCCATCCACATGTCGTAAAATAAAATACGCGGTCGCCAGGCCAAATATCACAATGTAATTGATGTTCTTTCATATGAGTTAGCAGCACACCGCCTTGCGAGTGGACGATACATTTCGGGATGCCCGTTGTTCCTGATGAAAACATGATGAATAACGGATGGTCAAACTCTACTTGTTTAAATTTTATTGCTTTCGGAGTATAGGATGCCTGTATATCAGACCATTTATACATGACTTCATCTATATCGGGATCAGTGTTTGCATATTCTGCAATAACGGTTGCTTTGACAGAGGGCAGTTGCGTTAATATTTCCTTGACCTTGGGCATGCAATCGATGGTTTTGCCGTTATAGTAATAGCCTTCGGACGCAATTAATATTTTCGGTTCGATCTGTCCAAATCTATCCAGAACCCCTTGTACTCCAAAGTCAGGAGAAGCGGACGACCATATGGCCCCGAGTGATGCGGTGGCAAGCATGGCAATAAGGGCCTCAGGAGTATTGGCAACAAAACCTGCAACGCGGTCGCCCTTTTCAACCCCTTTTTCCGCTAAAAATTGTTGGAATATTGAAACCGCATTGTATAGTTCGTTCCAATTTAATCGCCGTTTGATCTTGTCTTCGCCCCAGAACACAACCGCATCGGTATCGTTTCTTTTGATCAAACAATTTTCAGCATAGTTTAATTTTGCCTCAGGAAAAAAGCGGCAATCACGCATTTTCTCGGCATATTCAATGGTTTTTTTACCTTTATGCCCTTTAATTTTAAGAAAATTCCATAAGTTTGACCAAAAATCCTCGATATTGTCACAAGACCACTGCCAAAATGACGTGAAATCCATATTTTCATGCGACATTTCACTCATAAATTTATAAAGAAGTGTTTGTTTCGGTGATTTTGGGGTCCATAAAGGGGCGGTCATGAAAAATCCTTTAGTTTAGGCAGTGCATTTATTCAACCGTAAATTTAAGCCTTTGTTAAGCTAAAATTGCTATGATAGACTATTATAGAATCATTTCAGGGTGATGAATCGCAACTTATGGTCAGATCGACATTTAATAATAAATCAAAAGGAAATGTATTTGCGCTGCTCTTTGCCGCGGTTGCAATGACGGGTGTATTGGGCGTGGTCGGTATGCAAACCGTGTCGGGGCCTGTGCGCACAATCACGAAAGTGACCCAGCAAAATATTGCCGAAACCGATTTGATGACAAACGCAAAAATTGTCGTTTTGAACGGGGCTGTGCTTGGCGACAGCGATAGCGATAATTATATTGAACCTGCTCAAATGCGCAACGATTCAACATGTGGAAATAAACCGACGAATGGCGGATGCTTACCGCAAGATATAGGCGCGATTCAAACCGATCCGTGGGGAACACCGTACGGATATTGTGTGTGGGATCACGGTACAACCACGGGTGCGGCGGGAATGTTGCAAGGGATAGCCGACACGTCGGAGCCGGTGATAGCCATTATTACCGCAGGTCCTGACCGCGTGTTCCAAACAACATGTCAAGATGTAACAGCCGCAGGTGTCGGCGGCGTTATTGAGGCGGCGGGCAGTGACGATTTATTAAAAACCGAAACCTATACTGCTGCCATGGCCGGTGCGGGCGGATTATGGTCCATTAAAGGCGGCGACCCGGACACAGCGATAATTGATAAAAAGCTGGAAGTGGGGAATGTTGGCGGTGCCGGCGGATTTTCATTTGATACGATCTCTGACACCGGATCCTTACCAAAGATAGATGTTGATTGGATAAATTCCAAAACAGGTGCATCGGTCCAGTTGGCGACAGGGTTAAAGCTTGATAATGCTTATAGTGCTTGTGACGCAGGCAACACGGGCGTTATCCGTTATGGCAGCGGAACTGTCGAGGTTTGTAACGGAAGCAGTTATGTGCCGTTGGCAACTGCGGGTGACCAGTGGCGCATTATTGATGAAGATCACGGTGCCGATACCTATATTACCGTTGCCGGCACAACCAATACCAATACTAACGAAATCGTCATGCGGACAAACGGTACTGACCGCGTTGTCATTGATTCCTCAGGGGCGGTCGCCATTGCCAATAATTTGGGAGTATCAGGCAATGTCGGTGTAGGCGGCAATGTGACAGGCGTAGGTACAGCCTCGTTCGGCGATGATTTAACCGTCGGTACGGATAAACTGGTTGTGGATGTTTCTAGTGGATTTGTCGGTATTAACAAGGCCAATCCGACATCGGAACTCGACGTTACAGGAAGCGGCATTTTTTCAGGATCATTGGATGTCGGAACATCCATTACTGCCGGCACGACACTTGATGTGGGATCCTCCGCAACGATCGGGACGTCCGCGCTTGTCGGAACAAATTTAACAGTCAATGAGGACCTGACAGTTGATGGTGACACACTGGTTGTCGACTCCGCAAATGATTTTGTCGGGATCAATAAAACGCCGACAAAGGCATTGGATGTTGCAGGGAGTGGTGAGGTCACAGGATCGTTCGTAGCGGGATCCTCAATTACAGCGGGAAGTTATGTTGCCTTGGGCGATGTCGGGTCGGGCTCTTGCTCTCCTGAAGGGGCCATTCAATATAATGGCAGTAGTAACAGGGTGGAATTTTGTAATACAACATGGCAGCCGATTGACACCCCTTCAGGCGTTGATCATCTGGATGATATCGGCGATGTCGATGTGACCGGCGTCACAAACGGTCAGACGATTGTTTTTGATGGCACAAATTGGGTTGCCGGAAATGCCGGAAATGCATCATTTGCCGATCAGTCCAAAAAAATCATTGATGATGATGGTGATACGCAAATACAGGTCGAAGAAACATCTGATGAAGATATTATCCGCTTTGATACGGCAGGTACACAACGCATGGTTATCAAAGATAATGGATATGTTGAAATTGCCAGTCGCTTGGGTTTGGGAACAACTAATCCCCGTGAATCTATTGATGCACAAGGAAATGCCTTATTTTGGGATAATGGTCATCAGAGAAAAATTACTATTGCGACGGATTTAAATAACAATCAAACGGGTACTACAGGGTGGCTGGCCTTCGATACAGATTCGTATGGGAACACCAGGGCATCATTGTCATATAATGATGGCGGTAAAATCAGACTGACACGAGGGTTGCCATCATCCAGTAATGATATAGTGATTGATGCCTCTAACGGTAATATCGGGTTTAATACAGACACTCCAAATGCCACGGCTTTGCTAGATATGACATCAACTACACTAGGCTTTCTCGCGCCGCGCATGACAACTGCGCAACGTGATGCCATTGCATCTCCTGCAACAGGTTTGCAGGTTTATAACACAACCACAAATACACATGATTATTATAACGGCACGGCGTGGAGATCTTTCGCTACTTCCGCGTCATCCGCCGCCACAGTGGTTGATGCCGACAACGACACAAAAATCCAAGTCGAGGAAACCGCGGATGACGATACAATTCGTTTTGATACTGCGGGTACTGAAAGAATGATCATAACATCCGCAGGAATAGTTAGGATAACAGGGGATATTGAATATACGGGAACTTTAACCGATATCTCCGACCGTCGTTTGAAAACCGATATTCATTCACTGGATCAGGCGGATCTGGTTGACCGGCTATCGCGCATCAACACTTACTCATTCAAAATGAAGGATGATCCTGAAGGCCGTATGGAAATGGGTGTGATGGCGCAGGAACTGGAAGTGATTTTCCCTGAGCTGGTACACACCGCCCCTGACGAGATGGGAACGAAATCCGTGAATTATATGGGTTTGATAGCGCCAATGATCGAAGCGACCAAAGCTCTTAAAGCTGAAAATGACAATCTGAAAGCCGACCTTGCCGCTATCAAGGCGGATCAAACAGCTGTTTTAGCGCAAATGAATGCGTTGAAAACGGATGTGAACGGCCTTAAGGCACAGACGGGATATGGAACACGCGACGCATCGTACGCAAACTGGATGATGGTGTTACTGATGGGTATTATCGGATCATTTATAACATTTACAGTTGTGCGCCGCAGGGTCTAATACTATGAAATGTTTGACTGCCTGCTCCAGCTTACGAAAAAAGCATATGTTTTTTATTATCGTAGTTATGATATTTGTTGCGGTTTTTCTTCCTACGCCTTCTCAGGCCGCATGTTCCAATAATGTGAAAGGGACGCCGGGGCAAGCCGGTGAGATCGAGTATTTCCCGACATCACAATTGTTACGCTACTGTGACAATACAAACTGGATTACAATGGGTCAGCCTTCAACTGACATAACCATTCCGTCGGGAAGTATGACCGCGCATTGGAAAATGGACGAAACGAGCGGCACAACCGCCTATGACAGTTCCGGAAACAATTACGATCTTACCATGGATCAGGGGTTGGTCGGCTCGGATAACGGCCCGGGAAAAATCGGGACAGCCTTGCATTTTGACGGAACCGCCGATGTTCTGGTTGCAAGTAATCTCGGCAAAGATGTATTTCCTAACGATACAAACTGGAGTGTATCGGTATGGATCAATCCGGATACGATTACGACAACCAGTCTTACAGACCGTATTTTCAGTCCGCGCAGGTCAGGTGACTCCAATTCGAGTGCTTTCATCATTGCTGTGGAAAACGGCAATGCTATTTTTTGGTATAATAATGGTACGACCACACAAACAGTAACCGTTGGCCCCGTGTCTACGGGTGTATGGACGCATTATGCGGTTACATATAACGGGACATCGTATAAACTTTATTTAAACGGTGTTTTACAACAAACTGTCACCGATACATTTTACGGTTTCGGTGACTATGATATATTTATTGGTGCCTATAATAATGTTAATATTAGGCAAGCTTATGACGGCTATCTTGATGATTTCCGTATCTATTCAGCCACTTTAACAGATGCGCAAGTAGCCAATATTTATTCAAATTCCAATCCGTCTGACGGTTTGATCGGCCATTGGAAAATGGATGAAACGAGTGGTACATCCGTAGCGGACAGCTCGATAAACGGGTTTGGCGGTACTCTGGCCGGGACAACATTTGATGCAAGCTCCACGACAGGTGTTATGAATAAATCACTGATGTTTGACGGGATTAATGACGCGATAACGATTAGCGATCAGGCCGCGTTCAGTCCCCTTAACAATGTAGTCAGTGTTAGCTTTTGGGCAAAAATCATGCCTGACGCCTTAGCAACGGGCCAAGGTGCTTGCACGGGGGATGGGGCCTACCCTATTGCAAAAGGTACCGGTGGAGGTTGGGAATGGGGTTTCGAATTTGATAGAAACAACCTTGTCTGCTTAAGCGGATTTCAGGGTTTAGGCGGGGCACCTACTGTTATTGCCCAGACAAGCGGAACCTTTAATGATGGCCAATGGCATCATTATGTCGGTATTATGAACCATGGTAATTATTTCAGGATTTATCAGGATGGGACACAGATAGCGAATGGTTCGTTTTTTGGCAGTGCGATGGGCGATGGAACAGCACCGCTTCAAATCGGGAGGCGCGGAAGCAGTAACAGCTTTTTTAATGGTCAGTTGGACGATGTGCGACTATATAATCGCGGAATTACTCTTGCTGAAATTGAAACCTTGGCAAATTGTACTGGACCTGGAAAATATTATTATAATTTTGCCGGCGATGTGATGCAGTGGTGTCAAGCCTTGAATGCGCCTGTTAACATGGCAACACCTGCAAGCGGGACAGGCGGTTGCACCCCCGAAGGCGCGCTCCGCTATCAAACCGACCGCTATCAATTTTGTGACGGCAATGGGTGGGTTGGCATCGGAAAATAATTCGGCCTTTTCTCCGCCACTAAAATGACTTATATACACATTATATTAAATCCATGGAGAAACACTTAATGAAATATATGCTTTTTGCCTTTTTAATGATTTTACCCACTCTTGCGCTGGCGCAGGCGAATTCCTCCACCGACGCTAAACAGGCGGAGGCTTTCATCCGCTCTCTGGGTGATGAGGCAATTTCCGCACTTGATCGTACCAAATCCGACCAATCGGCGCGACGCGATGAATTCAAAAGAATATTAAATACAAGTTTTGATACGGCCACAATTGCGCGCTTTGCCATGGGACGTTACTGGGGGACCGCAACTGAAGCCGAAAAAACAGAATATAAATCCCTTTTTAATCAAATGGTCGTCGATGTCTATACGAAGCGATTTTCCGAATATACCAATCAGAAATTCAATGTGACGGGTTCAAAGCCGGCAGGGAATGATGTAATTGTTAATTCATTGATTACGTCTCAAGGACAAGGACAACCAATCCGTGTGGACTGGCGTGTGCGTCGCGGTAAGGTTATTGACGTGATTGTCGAGGGCGTCAGCATGTCCGTGACCCAACGTTCGGAATTTGCCAGCATTATTCAGCGCAATGGCGGTAAAGTTTCTGCTTTGATCAATCATTTGAAAAAATAGTAAAAATCCGTCTTGACTTTCATCGTCAAAAATTGTTTTTTGTACATGTTTTTAATGACGCGTTATTAAGGACATTGTGGAGGAGTGGCAGAGCGGTCAAATGCATCTGACTGTAACTCAGACGACTTCGGTCTACGTTGGTTCAAATCCAGCCTCCTCCACCACTTTAGATTTTTGATTACCTATATCCGTTAAAACCTTGAATGGAAGCGTCATAGAGGCGGTTCCAAATCCACTATTCTTGTCGTATTTTATCGGCTTGGCAAAGACTAGGGTAAGTACAAGCTTTTTGTGTTCTAATCCTCCCTCATCCCATATTTTCAAAGGGTTTGAGATAAATTCAATGGCGGTTCCAACTGCGTCAAGCAGGCTACTGTCAGTATCAGACATTTGTGATATCTTTAATTCAGTATTAGATATTTCTGGCAAAAGCTTTCTAAGCTCTTCCTCATATACTTCTCTAAGCATTGTGTCTGTCGTTTGAACAATATTGTCTATTAAACGTTGCTTCCTATCTAGCTGTGTTCGTAACTGCTTTTTCGTTAACGATAGCATCGAACGAAACTCTTTAAGCTTCTCTCTGTGGGTTTCCTCCATTATGACTTTCATTAAATTTATGGTATTGGCATTTGGTGACACGTTAGAAAGCAATTTTTGAAAATTTAAGTGTAGATCATCGCGCTTTAATGACTTGCCACTCATTTCACAACCCTTTGCATGACAGCGGTAATATGGATGTAAGCTCATTCTACCTTTCGACCAACTAGCCGTTAGCTTTCCGCCGCATGATTGGCAAAGAGCAAATCCCCGTAGAGGAAAATCTTCATCAATGTTTTTGTTTGAGTGAACTATTCCAGTTTTGTTTAAGCGTTTTATATTTTTTTCGTATGTTGCCATAGAAATTAACGCAGGGTGTTTCCCAGGTGTTAGTGGCACTCCCCATTTTGGCCAAACTAAATTGCCTGTATAGAATATATTCTCAAGGATCCTTTTAGCTGTCGATGGATGCGTGCGACCTTGATACATACCTTTTTGTGATAAAAAATTAGCAACCTCTTTTTGAGTTGTAAAACGACCACTCGCAAATCCTTCTAAAGCCTCTTTGATATAAGGCGCATTTGTTTCATCTAAAATAGCAATCTTTCCTCCCCCTTTATCTTTTTGATACACATAGCCTGGTGGTAAGTGAAATGTCCAATAGCCATTATTCAGCCGTGACATCATGCGATCATTAACACGTTCTCTGTTGTGATCGGCTTCGTATGTTGCCATGGCAACTTTCATGTTTGTGTGAAACCGTTGTATAGACGTTTGGCCAAATATGTGTTTAGGCGATAGCAGGGCAGCGTTAATACTTAATGCAAGTGTCTCTGTATCCCGTCAGCACAAGTTGG
>DCKW01000050.1 GCA_002320485.1 Micavibrio sp. UBA1664 | reverse complement strand
GCTCATCGCGCCCTTGCGGCTCATCTCGCGGGCGCGGCGCGCGGCTTCGCGGGCGGCGGCGGCATCGATCACCTTCTGGATGATCTGCTTGGCGTCATTGGGATTTTCTTCCAGCCATTCGCCCATCTTTTCGCCCATGAGCGATTCCAGCGGCTGGCGCACTTCGGAAGAAACCAGCTTGTCCTTGGTCTGTGATCCGAACTTGGGATCGGGCAGCTTGACCGAAACGATGGCGGTCAGGCCTTCGCGCATATCCTCGCCCGAAAGCGAAACCTTTTCCTTCTTCATCAGGCCCGACGAAGTGGCATAATTGTTGAGCGTGCGCGTCAGCGCCGCGCGGAAGGCGGCCAGATGGGTGCCGCCGTCACGCTGCGGGATGTTGTTGGTGAAGCACAGCACGTTCTCGTAATAGGAATCGTTCCATTCCAGCGCGACATCGATGCCGATGCCTTCCTTCTCCGCGCTGACCGAGATCGGTTCGGCGACCAGCGCCTGCTTGTTGCGATCCAGATATTTCACGAAGGCCGCGATGCCGCCTTCATAGAACAGATCGTGTTCCAGCGGTTCTTCGTGACGCTTGTCGCGCAGCAGGATGTGCACGCCCGAATTGAGGAAGGCCAGTTCGCGATAGCGGTGTTCCAGCTTGTCGAAATCGAACTCGGTCACGTTCTTGAAGGTATCTTCCGATGCCTTGAAGGTGACGCGCGTGCCTTTCTTGAGGCCGTTATCGTCGCCATTCGATTCGACTGGCGGGGCATCGCCCACGACGCGCAGGCTCTCCACGGCATCGCCATGTTCGAAGCGCATCCAGTGTTCCTTGCCATCGCGCCAGATGACCAGTTCCAGCCATTCGGACAGCGCGTTGACGACCGAAACGCCCACGCCGTGCAGGCCGCCCGATACCTTGTAGGCATTGTCGTCGCTGGTGTTCTCGAACTTGCCGCCCGCGTGCAGCTGGGTCATGATGACCTCTGCGGCGGAGACGCCTTCGCCCTTGTGCATGTCGACCGGAATGCCGCGGCCATTGTCTTCCACGCTGACGGAGCCATCGGAATTGAGCTCGATCAGCACCAGGTCGCAGTGACCGGCCAAGGCTTCGTCGATGGCATTGTCCGACACCTCGAACACCATGTGGTGGAGGCCCGTACCGTCATCGGTATCGCCGATATACATGCCCGGGCGTTTGCGAACGGCGTCGAGCCCTTTTAAAACCTTGATTGAATCCGCGCCATATTCGACAGTATTTGCCGTGTTTGCTGGGAGCTCTTCTGCCGTATTGTCAGCCATAAATATTTCCTCTTGAATTGAATACCGGATTATACCTTGCAAGGTGCGCTAAACCTAGGCTTTTTGTCATTTTTTAACGGTTATTCACAAGGGCTTTCAAAAATTCTAATAAAAGTTTATAATAAAAGGGTAGGAGAATATTGTCATGCGCCTTTTTCTTTTGTTTTTAATGGGTTTTCTCTCATTTTCATTTCCCGTAAAGGCTGATGATCAAAATGAAATTGCCATGGCATCGGTGCGGATTTTCCATGATGTCTGTATGGGTAGTGTAACTAATCCCGAACGTGTTGCGCAGTTACTCTCCAACTTCAAGCAATTACCGGAAAATGAGGCGGTCGCCTTTCGTAAAAATCTGGAAGCGGGACCGGAAAGCAAGGTTTGGGGATTCAATTTTACCAAAGCCAATTTTGTTGCGGTAATTGACCCTTCTGCCGGCAGTTGTCAGTTCGTTGGTGATAAACAACTTCGTTTTGCCGATGTCGAGGCCGAATTCAAACAGGCGATGAAGGGCTTTGCTCAAATTAAAGGAATACAGATCACCCCGATCAAAAAAAATATCAGCGATATGATGGGGTCTTTGCAATATGAGTATCGTATTCCTGATAATGATATCAGTTTCAAGGTGTTTGCCTCCGTTAAAAATGGTGAGGTGAAACAGGGAGCGATGGGATTGATATATACAATGCGGGTCGAAAAAATTTCATCATAAAATAACATTGTTATGAATATGTAATATATGACTGTTATCCAGATTTGCAAATTGTTCCCTGTCCTGACCTGACAACCATATCTGCGTTTTAAACGCTTTCAACACGTCGAATAAAGCATCCCGACGTTTTTTATCAAAATGGGCGGCCACCTCATCAAATAATAATAAAGGAGGGGCGCCGTATCGCGCGGCCACCATGCGGGCATGGGCAAGGATGATGGTCGTGAGCAACGCCTTTTGTTCCCCTGTTGAACATTGCGCGGCGCCGACATTTTTTTCATTATAGGTGACAGCCATATCGGTGCGTTGTACGCCGAAATTGGTGCGGCCTGTATGCCCGTCGGCCTTCCGAATATTTATCAGGCGATCACGAACCATGTCCTCGACACTGAGGGCGGTTCGTTTGCTCAGGGCTTCTTCAACCTCACCGCTTAAATCGATAATTGCCGAGGGAAATTCGCTCAAAGTTGCATGATTGATAACATATTGCAGGCGGTTTCGCGTTTCAATACGCGCAGCGGCGATGGCCACGGACGTTTCCGCCATAATAGATTCCAATGCGGCCAACCATGTCGGGTCAGCGGTGTTTCCTGCCTCGGCCTCGGCTTTAAGAAGGGTTAAACGGTCACGCATGGCTTTCTCGTATCGGGTCATACGACCTGTATGCGCTGGATCAAAACTGGCAACCAGACGGTCGAAAAAGCGGCGCCGTTCCGATCCGCCTTGTAAAAACAGACCGTCCATCTGGGGTGTCAGCCAGATTGTGCGTAATACATCCCCCAGCTCCTGTTGATTTTTAAGTGTATCTCCATCGGCCCGAACGATCTTTTTATCAGGCTTTTGCGGATCGCGCCCCACGCCAAGGCGTGTCGCATCACCATCTTTGTCGATAATCGATGCGGACACGGCCCAAGGTGTTTTAACGGATTGTGATTGGCATTCCATAACAGTGGCACCGCGCAAACCGCGTCCGGGTGACAGGATTGAAATGGCCTCCATGCAATTTGTTTTCCCTGCGCCGTTTTCGCCGATCAGGACGATAAAATTATTCTCTAACCCATCAATAGAGGTGGCCTCGTAATTACGAAAGGCAGTCAGGGTGAGGGAGGCGATATGTGTCATTTTTATAAGAATACCCCCTGCACGGGCAGGGGGCTATTAACAATTTCATTTTTTTTCAGTGCAATTAAACGCGTAACGGCATCAGAACATACAGGGCGGACGTATCATCCATATCCTGTAAAATTGTCGGGCCGCCCGCATCCGCCAGTGTAATGCGGCACCGTTCGCTGCCGATTTGTGCGGTGATATCCAGTAGGTAACGGGAATTAAACCCGATTTCGAGTGCGGTGTTATCGTTTGAAATTTCGATATCTTCGGTTGCCGATCCTGCATCCGGACTTTGTGCGCTCAAGGTCATTGTATTACCGTCAATCGCCAGCTTCACCGCGCGTGTTTTTTCGTTGGAGATCGTGGAAACACGGTCGATCGCGCTGGTGAAGATTTTCGGATTCACCTCAACAATTTTGTCGTTGCCTTGCGGGATAACCTTTTGGTAATCAGGAAACGTCCCGTCGATCAATTTCGACGTCATAACAATATGGTCAAAGGCAAAACGAATTTTATTTTCGGAAATTTCAATTGTAATCGGGGCGGCTGCTTCATCGGCAAGCTTGCGGATTTCGGCCACGGCTTTACGCGGAATAATAACACCCGGCATGTTGGACGCACCTTCTGGCAAAGGCATTTCATGTTGTGCCAGACGGTGTCCGTCAGTGGCAACAGTTCTCAATACCGATACACCATTGGCATCCGCCGCATGGAAATAGGCCCCGTTTAAATAATAGCGTGTTTCGTCGTTTGACATGGCAAAACGGGTGCGGTCAACCAGTTCGCGCAAGTCACCCGCGGCAATCTGGAAAGACACATCCATATCGCCTGATCCTAATTCCGGAAAATCTGCGACAGGTAAACATGATAGCTTGAATTTGGAACGGCCTGCCGTAACGGTCATCATACCGCCACCGGGTTCCAAAACAAGTTCAACTTTGGCATCGTCAGGCAGTTTACGGACAATGTCATGAAAGGTATGGGCCGGAACGGTTGTCGCACCTTCGGTCTCTACTGATGCGGCAACGGACTCGTTAATTTCCAGATCCATATCGGTAGCTGTCAATGTCAATATGCCGTCCATGGCGTCAAGGCGCACATTCGATAAAATAGGTATGGTATTTCTACGCTCGACAACAGATTGTACGTGGCTTAACGCTCTCATAAGATCAGCGCGATCAATGGTCAGTTTCATTGTTTGTATGTCCTTCTCGTCTTCCGGTCAATTCTTTGGATTGATATTAACCAGAAACGATTTTCCGTCAAGACAATGCTTGACTTTGACGGGAAAAATCAATTACCAGTGTGGATAAAAAAGAAGCG
Organism: Micavibrio sp. UBA1664; assembly: GCA_002320485.1. Lineage (GTDB taxonomy): Bacteria > Pseudomonadota > Alphaproteobacteria > Micavibrionales > UBA1664 > UBA1664. Next base: position 44,357 of record DCKW01000050.1, on the reverse strand, counting down.
ATATGGAAAGGATAACCGAATTCACAAAAGCACCTGTTACTGTTCATCATCCACACGGATATGAAACCCCGTTTGTGGCAAGTATTCCGCATAGCGGTACCTACATTCCGCCCTTACTGAAGGGTCTTTATACCCAAACCCATCTGTCGCGTTTACGGAATACCGATTGGCACCTTCAAGACATTTACGATTTTTTACCTGAGTTGGGTGTCACAACAATCGAGGCTGATTTTAGCCGTTATGTTATTGATGTGAACCGAGGATTGGAGCAGTTAAGCGGCGGTCAAAGCTATCGCAGCAGCTTGATTTACACCAAAGACACATGGGGCGACCCTATTTTAAAAGACGCCGGATGTGATTTAAGGGAGGAATTTCGTATCGCTCATTTTTATCGGCCGTTTCATGCAATCTTACAAGAAACTATAAATGCCAAAATAGAGCGTTTTGGACATGCCTATGTTCTCGACATGCACAGTTTTGCCGTAGAAACCGAGGCTGATATTTGTCTTGGGGCTGGGCGACATGGTGATAAGGGCGCAGACCTTAAAGATCAATTGAGTCGTGATTTCAATGCTCAAGGTTTTACTCTGGCAAGTCTTCCGCAATTTTCAGGGGGGCATATTGTCCGTCATTACGGGGCGCAGCCTAATGTCGAGGCCTGTATGATCGAATTAAAATATAATACCTATATGCGCGACAACTCTGCCGATGGGGATCATATGCCGCAACTTGATCCGGTAAGGGCCAATGCAACCAAAAGCAAACTAAAAAAAGCATTGACCGGGACGATCAATGCTTTTGAGAGTATAAGCGGTCGTCGGCAAGGGTATGCCAGATTATCCCTTTAATTTACGCGTAATCAATTTTACTTCATCGGCAAAAGAAATATCCTCGCCCACCATTTCCTCGATTTTGCGAACGGCATGCATGACGGTTGTGTGATCGCGTCCGCCGAATTTGCGACCGATTTCAGGCAATGACCGCGGTGTCAGTTTTTTGCACAAATACATTGCAATTTGACGCGGGCGGGCAACATTGCGTGATCTGCGGGCTGAATGCATATCTGACAGGCGTAAAGTATAATGTTCCGCCACTTTGCGCTGAATTTCATCAATCGTAATACGGCGTTCGTAAGACCTTAAAACGTCGGACAGGATATCTGTCGCCGCGTCTAATGTAGTGGTTTTTCCGCTCATATCCGATTGAACGGCTAAGCGGTTAAGCGCCCCTTCCAGTTCACGAATGTTGGATGTAATTTTATTGGCCAGAAAGACGGAAACATCCTCCGGCAATTCCAATCCCATCATATCGGCCTTGTGATTGACGATATTTAAACGCAAATCGAGTGTGGAGGGGCGAATATCGGCAACCAGCCCCCATCCCATACGGGATTTCAAGCGTTCATCAAGACCTTCCAGATCCATCGGTGCGCGGTCGCCGGCAATGATAATTTGCTTACCATTATCAACCAAAGCATTGAATGTGTGAAAAAATTCCTCTTGTGTGGACTCCTTGCCCGCGATGAATTGAATATCATCAATCATCAGGATATCCACATTACGGAGTTTTTCTTTGAATGACATGGAATCGTTGGCACGTAAGGCTTTAACGAATTGATACATAAACTTTTCCGCAGAAAGATACACAACCTCGCCTTTGCCTTTTTCACGTAAAGCGCGAGCCATCGCATGCATCAGGTGGGTTTTACCCAGGCCGACAGACCCATAGATGTATAGCGGATTGAAAGGCATGCCCTCGGCTTCGATAACGCGGCGGCATGCGGCATGGGCAAACGCATTGGGCTCGCCCACAACGAATGTGTCAAAAGTAAAGCGGGGGTCAAGAGGGGCGGAAAGCGGCTCTTCATCTACTTTGGATGAGGATTTCGCGGCAGCTGTTATCGGTTTTGTTTTTGCTGATAAGTGGTCTGTTTCCGGTGTTTGTATTTGATTTTGGACCGACACGACAAATTGCAGACGCGCAATTTCGGCATTTTCCGTCTTTAACATTCTTAATATTTGGTCCAGATAATGGTTTTGAATCCAGTCACGCATGAAACGTGTTGGGACGGAAATTTCCATTGTGCCTTCATAATAAGCCTGCAACTGCATGGGTTTAAGCCAGCTTCGGTAAACGCCTTCGCCGAATTCGTCACGCATTTTGCCATAGACTGACTGCCATGCGCCCATTATATCTGCGGATGGCTCGACGTTAAATTGTTTCATGGCAACGACGTTTGACGATGGCATATCATTTCCCCCTTCTGTATTCATCAGTTATTTTTCCTTCCCAAGTATATTCATTGCTCCCTGTCAACAGGGCAAAAAAATCCTTTGGCGCAAATTCAGGTGAATTTATGCCTGCCATGCTCGTGAGCAATGACCTCAAAGCTGATTTTTTATAATTTTTACGTCGTTATTAAGTCTTATTTTTACAAGACCGTTTTTCTTCATCTCAATCAGCTTTTGAATGACTGGATATCTTTTGACCTTAAAAATAATTGGGGATTATTTCAAGCGAAAAAAATAAGTTTTTTAAAAAAGAAATTATCTTGCCTATGTCTTTGAAATACATGCAGAAAACCCGCCAGAAACATAAATATTTTTGACGGTTGTAATATAGCTTGAAAAAGCGATTATGATTTTGTTTTTAACGCCTTAACACCGGCAGACAAACGGGACATTTTACGAGAGGCCGTTTGTTTTTTGATGATACCTTTTGACACACCACGGAACAGTTCTGGTTGTGCCGCGCGCAATGCCTCGTCAGCAGCCTTGGCATCACCTGATTCAATAGCCATCACAACTTTTTTAATATACGTACGGATACGGGACATACGTTCACCGTTAATGACGGCGCGACGCTCGTTACGACGAATTCTTGTTTTTGCGGATTTATGATTAGCCATTCGTTTTAATCTCTTTCATTTCTTCAAATAACTGTGTGGTTGTATCTCTAAGAGCGGCGCATGTCAAGAAAAACACAATAAAATTTCAAAATATTTTTTCTTGCGGTTTTCTAACTCTTTGAATGAAAAGTCAGAATAACAGATGGCGTTGTATCGTCACTATCGGAATATGTGATAGATAATTGTTGTGTTCCTTTATGAAAATTATTTGCAGAGGTCATGTTCCAGCCCAGTGCCACCAAATGATAACGATAAAAGGCGGATACCTGTTGCGGCGATGGGCAACGCATATCACAAATCAACGAAATTTCCGCAATTTTGCCTTCCGGCTTATCAAAGACCATCAGGCTGTCATGCATTTGCCGGAATCCAGGCATTACCGGTGTACTATCAAAAAAAGGGATCGTATTGCTTTGGGCCATAGCAGGCAGGGAAATAAAGAGGCATACAATTAAAAAAAACATTTTCATGCGTGACAGTTTATCGTTGTTTAGCCGGACAGTAAAACGTTGATCGGCCAGCTTGTATTATTTTTTGAATTATATCTCCTGTTTCCCCGCATGTTTCTCCGGCCCTGCCATAGACTTTAAAGGAATGCTGAAAATATCCCATCGTTCCGTCTGTTTGAATATGGTCACGTAATGAGGACCCGCCTGAGGCAATGGCGAGATTTAAAACCTCTCTTATTGCCGTGACAAGTGTGTTTGCTTGCTCAACCGTGATAGCGCTGCTTTTTGTTAAAGGGCTTATGCCGGCCATATAAAGGGCCTCGCACGCATATATATTGCCGATGCCGGCCACAACAGATTGATCCAGAAGGGCGACTTTAACGGGCGTATGGCGATTTTTTAACGCGTGCAATAAGGATGGGGCGTTGAATTCATTGCCCAAAGGTTCGGGTCCCATGCGTGCAAAGGCGGAATGCGCGGCTTCCTGACCTGTTGTTACGATGAAAAACATCCCGAACCGGCGCGGATCATTGTAAACGATTTTATCGCCATTTTCTGTTTCAATGACAAGATGATCGTGCGGACGTGATTTGTGAGGGTTGATAGTAAAGCTTCCGCTCATGCCTAAATGAATGACAAGCGTTTCACCGTTATTAAAATCCGCCCATATGTATTTCCCACGTCGGCGTAAGCCTAAACAACACCGACCCTCTAATCGCTCGCTCAAACGTTCGGGGAAGGGAATTCTTAAATCAGGCCGGTGAAGTGTCAGGCGGCGGATAACAGCATGTTTTAAAACAGGTTCAAGCCCGCGTTTAACGGTTTCCACCTCGGGTAATTCAGGCATTATGTGCCTTGGTAGTGGCAATTAATTCGTCGATTGTCGCATCCAACAATTTAAGGTGACCTGAAACGATCACCCCGTTTTCGTTAAAGGCATCTGCAGCGTTACTAATGGCCACTTGTGTCGGACACACATGCACGCCGATATTGCCCAAAAGCATACGAACAACAACAAGGGCGCGTAGACCGCCCAATGCACCGGGGGAAGCGCTGCCCAATGCCGCCACTTTCCCTTTGAAAGCGGACAGCGGTTTTTCGGTATCACTTTCCTTACGGGAAATCCAGTCGATTGTATTTTTTAAAAGAGGGGTGATCGAACTGTTATATTCGGGAGAGGCGATAAAAAACCCGTCACATTGTTCAAATTTTGATTTCAAAAGCCGCGCCGTTTCAGGCAGTCCCTGTTCGTGTTCTAGGTCTTCGTTGAATAACGGCATGTCATAGTCAGCCAATTCGATAAATTCTGCTTCAGCGCCCTTATCCGTTGCTATGCGGCATGCTAACTGTGCCAGTCTCCGGTTGTAGGAATGTTTGCGGATACTCCCGGCCAGAAAAATCAATTTTATCATGGATTACCCTCTGCGACCCGGTTGTTGCCCCGGTGTAACCGTTTTTGCCTTGAGGCCTTTGCTGTCGCCTTCTCCGCCTTGAGCATATTGTTCCAATGTCGGTGGATTGAACAGTCCGGCGGTTAATGTGTCGGCGGCTGATTTTAAAATTTCCTTGACTTCGTCGCTCAAATTTTCAGGTAACATTGTCAGGCCGTTTTCCGCTTTTTGCGCAATTGCATCCTCAACAGAATAGTCTTCACGGGCAACAGCAGGGCTAACGCCACCGGAAGATGAGGTTTTGTCTGCTTCTGTTTCATCGTCCTCGTCTTGGACGTCAGTAGTGTCGTCGTCGCCCATAATATCAGCCCACGACATCTCATCCGCCGCCTTTTTTTCTGCAACCAGCGGCTCGGCAGTAGCGGTTCCCTCATTCGGTGTAGCCACATGGGAATTTTCATTTGCATATAAGGACGCTAAACCCATTGCGCCGAGTTCAATGGCCGACAAGCCCCGGGTTTGCGCATCTTTTATACCGCTGATAATAATATCCAATTCAGGTTCCGCATCGGCGCGGACATCTGCCTTATGTGCCGTCCACGTTTTATGAACCAGACGGTCGCGTAAAGCGGCAATGTTTTTCAAATTGCGCATCACATAATCATCGGCCTTATGAAATCCTAGTAATTTTTGAACGCGCATGGCCTTGGCCGTGCCCGGACTGCAATAGAATACTTTTATTTCATCGACAATATTGGAATAGGCAAGCGCAGCCTGCCCTTCCTTGAATTCTTGAGCGGAGCCATAATCAATTTTATCAACAAAAGTAATGCTGGCAGACGTTTGTGTTTCAAATGCCCCCGTTATAGACCCCGGATTTAATTGATAACCGGCTACTTGCGTTGCTAATGCTTTCCCAAGCGTATCCTCAAAGAATTTTTTTGTGGTGCCCGGATCGGACAGCTTACCAAATATCTTGATGTTACAGTTGGCTGTGATAGAACGCGCTTCCTCCTTGACGCGCTTTTCCAGCGCTGCCAGATCCTGTGCGGCATAAACAAGCGAGAAACCGAGCGATCGTGCCTGCGCCGCCATAACGGCCATCCCGTCGGTTACATAATATCCGACCTCGTCGAAAACCGTCATGAACGGCGTGGAGGAGTTTGTCGGTTTGTTTTCAATAACTTTGGAGGTTTCTCCTTCGACCTTTGCCCCCAATGTCGTTCCCATCATCCCTTTTAGGGTGGCGGAAATAATTTTACCCAAGTTGGCGGTTTCGTCGCCCGATTTTTCCAAGGCGGGGATAAGAACAACTAGAATACGGCGGTTCAAAACAACATCCACCATATCGATATCAGCATTTTCCACGTCAAAAATATAACCGTAATCACTGCCCAGTGATTGCAGGGAACGGGTAAATTGCATGGTCAAATAGCCGTGCTGTTGCATCGGAACTTGAGCATCACTTTGCGGGACATCGGGGCCGACCGGTTTTTCCTTACCTTCATCATCAAAGGCGGCATCGACATAGCCGGGCAATTCTTTTAAATAATCCACAACCGCCAGTCTCAATTTTTCAGGTAATGCCTCGTTGCGTGACAATTTGATAATTTCAGCAAAACCCAATGATTGTCGAACGGTCGTAATGGAGAGAGGTACATCCATATGATCGCGCAACCATGTAAGAGCGGGCATAACAGAGCTAAGCAATGATACCGCGCGTTCCTTCCACATCGCGTTATCACCGCCGGCCTCGGGCATTAGGGATACAAGCATGTTGGTCAGGTATGAGGCTGATCCGCTGGAGAAAGGATTAAGGGAGTTGGACGGCGCCCGTTCGTCGGAGTTTCCGGTCATATAATTGAGGACGAGCAAGTCGTCATCACGTCCGAAACGGCGGCACAATGATGACAAGGAAGACCATAGATCGGTGTCGGCTTTACCGTCGATATAGACAAATCCCGATCCCCATGTCAACGCATTGGTAACCAGAGATTTCAAACCTTCCGTTTTCCCCGATCCCGTCGTTCCGAGATAGAGAAAGTGAGTTCGGATATCATTGTTGGTAAACCATATTTCCTCGCCACCGTTATCTGAGGTGTTCCCGAGATAAAGAATACCCTCCGGTTTGCCGCTACGGCCTCCGCCCACATTTTTAGAATCTTTTTTGTATTTGCTCCACGCCGGCAGCTTGTGCGTTAAATGGCGATCACGGGTTTTCAGCCAAATAAAATAAAGGCAGGCAATAAAGAAAAGAATATCCAGAAACGGAATGCTTTGTTGCATGAATATTCCTGCAAATCCCAGCATATAGATAAAGACCATGGCATTGTCTGATTTTTTAAACCAGTCTTTCAGTCTTTTGCCCAAAGGACGCGTATCGCGCAACCAATGGTCAACACCGTAACTATATTTACTTTCGTCCAATGCCATAAATTTTATCCCTTAAAACGGTAAAGCGCCTGAATTGTTTTGATTCATATACTCATCGGCGGATAACGGGACACCAACCGCGTCAGGTGTATTTCCGATAACAGGCGGCGGTGCACTTTGCTGCGCCGTATTTTGCGGTGCAGTCAGAGGTTGGCCCGGATTGATCCACCCTTTTCCAAGCGCATATAGTCCCGCCAAGGCCAATAAAACCAAGAATATCGTTGTTATTAAAACCGTTGCAAAAATTTTCCCTTTTGCAGACGGTTGACGGTCGGCACTGTCGAGCACTCTACCGATTTTATTCATGGCTTGTGTGGCTGAATACTTGTTCTTGTAGTAGGCAATATCCTCTATTTTAATTTCTTTTCCCGTCCCTTCAATTTTTTGAAGGATAAAAAGACCGTTTGCATCTTCCTCTATCCGCACGAAAAAGCTGCCGCTTGTTTTTGTGTCGATCATCCACACCACAGGGGTCATGGCATCAGGAAGGGATAAAACCAGATTGTTTCCCGATAATTGTGCTTTAGGTTTATTTGCGTTACAAAATGTCATAAGTCCTACTTCTTCTGTTTGGTTTTATTTGTTTTATGTCCCTGCGGGTTTCATAACGCCTTTGTTTTTCTTCGGCGCGGATTTATTTTTAATCATGCTGAAATCCACCTGCGGGATCGGCATGGATTTTTTGTTATCTTCAAGATAAGCGGAAATAACATCATATGCATCATTTAACATCGGTTTCGGAATAGGGCGCTGTACTTGTTTTTCCGCCCGATAATGGCTCATGGCCCCCATGGCTTCGGCATGAAATGATTGACGGCCGAGGTTATTAAGAGGATACCACAATGTTCTGTCCTGTCCGCGCAGCCATAAAAACTGCGCCGGCGCCAGAACGCCGCCCTCGGATCGCGCAAGGTCCAGCGCACCGAGAAGAGCCGTTGTTACGTAGGCATGATGATTACATCGTGACAGGGTTTCACCGCTAATATCCTTGTTTTTAAGAATTTTTCGTGCTTTTGAAACGAGGGAGCCGTCGAGTTTCAATCCGCCATTATGGCTCCAGCATTGGGCCAATTGCCCCATCATTTGATCGGATTCCAGTCTTTTTCGTGCGGCTTTTAGGGCAAAGGCCGCCAAAAGCACCTGCATATATGGTTTTAATTTTTGTGGCCCGCGCCATTTTTCACCTAGTTGCAAAGCAAAGGCTTCGTCGGCTGCATCCCGATCAACTTTACCGTCCGGCATAGGAATTTTATGAAAGGCCGCCCATTCCTCCGGGCTTAATGCCTCCGCAAACAAAGGAAGTTGGGCAGGAACAAGGGCTCCAGGCGGTCTGTGCTTCGTATCGGTCAAGGGATTGAAATTAACAATAGGGGCAATGGCCGGAAAGCTTTGCGCTTGTGCTTGAATCAGGCTTTGCAAATTGTATTTTCTGCGGTTATGGCTGGTCGGGCCGTAAAACAACGCATAAATCCCCATTAAAAGAAACAAGGGCCCGAAAAAATAGCGCATAGGTTTCATCGCCGCCAAAGACGTGGCATGCATAATATTTAATAAATTCGGGTGGTTTTCCAATTGATCGGGTGTTGCAGTGTTGACTAGATTTCTTGCCTCGGCAAAGGTCATCGGCTGGACACCGCGCGGCGTTATAACCTCGACCGTGTAATCATTGTCGGTCCATAGTGATGCGAGTGCCATCTCACCCTGCCGCAACCATAAATATCCTTGCAAAACCTGCGGGGTAAAGAAAAACCAGATGGCAAACAGAGCCCCGCCTAAAAAGGCGAAGATGAAAAACAACATCCATAAACCGTCATTACTGTCACCGCCACCGCCACCAGACATATATTTATACTACCCTTTAAATGCTTCAATGTTTATTAATTTTTTTATACTTTAATAAAATTGTATAACAAAGTCGAATAGGGTTTGACAAAGGAAAACGTTATCGATTATAAGATGTCTCGTCAAAACGACATTAAACGCCGGCATAGCACAGTGGTAGTGCAGTCGATTTGTAATCGAAAGGTCGCGAGTTCGAATCTTGCTGCCGGCACCATTTCTCTTCTGAATTTTTTATAATTATGGCGTATAAAATACCCGATGATGTATGAATATTACTTAACTATCCGGGCGCTTTGTAATTTATAAAATGTATTATATTCGTAATCTTCGGGGACCAATTCCAATGTCCCCTGTAGAGTAATCGGTTCGTAACTGAACGATATCGGCTTGTCAGTATGAACCTCGATAATCAGGCTGTTCGGCGCGTGATAATGATAAGGGCAGCTTAAAGGAAACGGCCCGAACAGGAATTGCGATTGTTTAGCCGTTTGGTCCAGAGGAAACATATATCCGCTCATCTTGATTGTTTTCCCATCCAGATTTTCTAAAGCAGCGGAAAATTTTGGCTTCACACCCTCCCATTCTTGCCCCTCTCTCTCCACCTTGTACGGCACGTCTTCGGTTTCTGAAAAAAGCTTCCAATCAACGCCTCCCTCGGGTGTCGAGGTGAAATTTTGGATTTGTCCGACAATTTCCTCATCTGTGAGTGTTTGCGTCGAATATGGTGGTTCCTCCTCCAATGCAAGGGCAGGGGAGGATGTAACCAAAACGACGGCAAGGAGTAGAATCTTTATCATATCCATAATTTAGGCGAGTTGACGTGCAACATCAACTTTTGCAGCACGATAAGCCGGAATGATTGCGGCAATTACCCCTGCCAGCAGTGCCCCACCATAGACATACAGCATTTCGGGTATAATCTGGTATGTTGCGCCGCTGGCCGATAAAGACGGCATCGTTTTTATCAGGAAAGTAAAGCCGATGACGGATAATAATCCACCTGTAACGGCCCCTATGAACACAAGTGTAAGACCCTCCCCCGCGATAATGCTGAATATTCGAGCGCGGGAATATCCTAGTGCCCGTAACACCGCAAGATCGGTTTTTCTGTTTTCCAATGTGCCGGCAATTCCGGCAAATATGCTGAAACAGGCAATGATCATAAGAAGTGTCGATAGTGCCGTTAAGGTTTTTGTGCCTACGCCCAGCATCGAGGTCAGACGTGCCATTTCCATGGCAGGGTTGGCCGCCTGTAATGCTCCATCCTGATTAATCAAATAGGGTAGTTGCATATTGGCACGCGGCGTTTTTTTTTGGAGGAGGAGAGCGGTAATTTCGGGTTCGCCTGCGGTCTCATGATGATGGTCATGCTCCTCTCCATGCGCGTGGTGATGGTAATGATGATCGTTATGATCGTGGCTGTGCCCGTCCTCAACCCCTTCCAGCCCATGAATTTTTAAAACGCTATCGAGGGATGTTAAAATCAATCGGTCCAAAACAGTGCCCGTTTTATCAAGCTGTCCGACAATTTTGTAATTTTCATTGTCATGTACATGCCCGCCATCCATCAATCCATGCGCGCCGATGAACTCATCACCTATATCTAGATCAATATTTGAACCGATAACGGCCTCGAAAGCATGATCCCAAATTTCACCTTTTTTAAGAGATGCCTGATAGAAGGTGAGATAATCGGGCGTGGTGCCGACAATGCGATATCCCTTCCAATTATCACCTAATGCAAGCGGGATTGCCGTTTTTATTTGCGGATGGCTCATCCACTGTTGGGCATCATCCCATGGGATATTACCGGTTGGAATATCGATATGGTAAACGGATGACAGAATGATTTGCAGGGGGCTGCCCTTCGCACCGATAACAAGATCAACATTCTGCGAATCTTTGTTCATACGTGTTTGAACATGGTGGCTGAAAAGGAGAACGCTCAACACCATTGCGACACCAAAGGCCGTAAGCAGCACGGTCAAGATGCTTCCCAATAAACGGCTTTTAAGGGACGAGAGTATATAGGTGAAATTATTCATGATTTAGGCCCAATGTATTATCAAAGCGAGCCTGAATGCGCTCATCATGGCTGGTCACCACAAGGGCGCTGCCATGTTTTTCAGCTTGGGCAAAAAGCATGGTCATGACCTTATCGGCATTATATGCATCAAGTGCGGAGGTCGGCTCATCGGCAAAAATAATGGAGGGATTATTGGCAACCGCACGTGCAATCGCCACACGCTGACTTTCCCCCACACTTAAAGATGATGTCCTTTGGTGCATAAGATTGACAATGCCGAGATCTTGAGCAATCTCCCTGTCCGGAGACCCGGCAAGCGCAATGTTCTGCCGGGCCGTTAAATGGCTGATAAGGTGCATTTTTTGAAATACGAAACCGAAGTTATTGCCACGTAATGTATCAAGTTGCACACCTGTCAAATCGCCATATTCCTGACCTTTGAAAGCAACTGTTCCTGATGTGGGTTTTAATAAACCCGCCATAATATGCATGAGCGTCGATTTCCCGCATCCTGACGGTCCATGAATGAGAAGGCGATCATTTCCCCCCAACGACAAAGACACATCATTCAATATAGTTTTGCCGCCGATTTCATATTGGATGGCACCAAGGGTAAGCATCAGGCCACGCGCCTTTTATTATCTTGATAAGCCACAACACCGCCCTCCAGAGAGTATGCATCTACATCTTTATCGCGAAGGTAAGACGCAATTTTTAAAGATTTCTGTCCCACCGCGCAGATGAATAAAACCTTCTTCCCTTTAGGGAAAGGCTGCTGTTTTTCAATCATATCTTCCAACGTTTTTTCAGGGATATTGATCGCCCCTTCAAAGCTCAAAATTTTCAGTGATGCAGGTGTGCGCATATCAACGATAAAAGGTTGCTCCTGATCAATCCATTTATTTATAACGTCCGGTGCTATCTGGCATTGACTGGCTTGTTGTTTGTTAATGAAATATGCCATGACGGATGTATTATCCTTCAAACCGAAAATATCAGGGCGATATTTTTTGATGTAGGAAATATACCATTCCATTCGGTCACAGGCGAGGAAGACCACATTGGTTTCGGTCGATACAGGGTTGTCAGTGAAATAGTGTTTGATGGCGGCATATTGCGCGCCAGTGGACGGCCCGCAAAGTAATCCGCTTTTATGATTTAATTCCAACATATTATCAACGGCTGTTTTAGCATAAAGTGTAATCATTTCATCATAAATTTTCCGTTCATAAAAGCCCGCTTCAACCAATTGTTCGCTAGCGCGTATACCTGGAATTAATTCACCTGCGGCACCACAAACTCCAATAGCTTTCATATGGGCGTCGCGTGTCTTAATGGTTTCGATTATGCCACGGGATGACCCGGTCGTTCCAAGGCCGCCTACAAACCAATCAACGCAGTCAAGATCATTTAAAATTTCCGGTGCGGTCGTTTCTCTATGAGCTTTTAAGTTTTTTTCGTTGGTAAACTGAGAAGTGAAAAAAACCTGTCTTTCGGATTGCTCAATAAATTTCTCAATAAGATATTGCGGATCGTTCGGGTCGTTCGGGTCAAAACAATCGGATCCGGCTTGCGTTAACTCCTCAATATCGGCACCCATTATGCGCATGATGTCTATAGGCTCAGGAACTTTTGCAATAGCAGACATTAATTTAAAATTCACACCATATATTCCTGCTATGGCTTGCATTGCTTTAGAGGTATTGCCACTTGAATTTTCTACAATCAATTTATTATTTGCAACAATATCACCCAAGTCATCTTTGAGCATTTCCCACGCAATACGGTCTTTAACAGATCCGAACGGATTCATCATTTCCAGTTTTGCGTATAGATTGATATTCGGCAAGCCATGCACATCTGATGCGATTTTCAATATCGGTGTATTGCCGATGAGATCGGTTATTTTCTCAACAATCATGATTGATCCTTTTTGTAATCATTGTCGGTTATTTCCATCCACTGATTGTCATTTTGCGTGATGCATATCTTGACGGCGTTGGGATGACGCAGCATTTCAGATTCGGTAAAATCCATGCGATAAGCGGCGGTATTGATGAAGGCGGCAATATCGCCATTCTCAGGCAAATAATCGGGAAATGTTTTGTGAAAGGTAATCAGGTCAGATGCAAAACACAGCGAGCCGTAATAATATACACCTTCTTGATTGGGAGGCAGATTATCATTGCGATGGATTAAAACAGGTTCTGCCATATATTTAAAAGTGTGTGCATTTAAATTGGCGTAATGCATATCCAGATTAACCAGTAGGTTCCCTTTGGATGATTTTTTGGTAAATTCAACATTGGCAAGTGTAACGCCGCATTGATCCATTAAGGCACGTCCAGGTTCAACATATATTTCCAAACCACTATCTCTTATAAAATCTAATAGGGATGTGCCGTCCAAACACTCTAATGTGCTGTACAACACTTTCTCAAGATGGTTTTCGCATGTCACGGGCTCGCAATGATTCATAAAGCCTTCCGTTCCAATAACAGTACCGTTTTGCAAACGAAACCCCATTCCGTTCCCATCCCATGTAACCGGCTCATTGTTACCCTTTAAAGACCCTTTTATGTGATTTATAAAATCATTCCAGTCATCTTTACAATCAACATACCGAACCAGATACCCACCACCAATATTTACAGCCTTTGGCGACAAGCCGCCTTCAAAGGCTTGCAAGGTTGCTGACACGACAGTTTCGATATGTGCGACATTTATTTCTGTTCGGTAATTGTAATGAACTGCAAAACCATAAAAATCCAATGTAGCAGTGTTCTTAATTGTTTGAATTATTTGGTTTAATTCATTGTAGGGCAGGCCAAAAGTATCATCGGATACGGCACTGTTTATTAATGGTTTTGATAAACGCACCATTACAGGTTGCCCTAATCGGGCATAGGTTGAAATGTATTCTAGTTCATGCCAGTTATCAATTACACACATGGATTGATTCTCGATAATAATATCCATATAGACTTTATTTTTTGGGCCTGTCGCTGAGATTTTCTCAGGCTCAATTCCGACTTGCAACGCTGCCTGAAATTCACCGTGCGAGCTAACATCAACATAGGCGCCTAATTCGGCAGCCTCGCGCAAAAGGGCATTGGAACGATTAGGTTTGCACGTGTAATAAAGGCGATAATTGAGATGTTCACCCCTCAGCATTTGATCGAATAATTCATATTTTTCGCGAAATATTTGCGGAAAAATCAGATTTAAAGGTGATCCGTATTTCTTCATCAAATAAAAAATAAAATCTTTTTGTTCCATAACCTCCCTTATCATAGGATGCATCTTGGGATGCAACCGATAGGGCACAGATTGTAAGTTATTTTTTGATGTTTTTTTAATTTTAGCGTTCATTATACTAATTTTCCTGTATAACGATACTGTTACAACATAACATTTTATTTGTAAAGTTCAAAAAAGGCTTATTATGCATGAAGAATATGAAAAATTTGCGTTTAGCGAAGAAAACATGCCGGTATATTTTGCTGATGTAATCAAGCATGTTATTAAACGCATTGATCATGGAACTGTATGCGATCTAGGATCGCACGCAATTGGACATTATTGGGCGATGGGTTATATAGAACGTGTTGAAAGCTATTCCTGTTATGATCTTAGCTCAGAAGCTATTCAGTTATTCAAAAATACAATCAATAATTGGCAAACAGGTGATCTACTTAAAAAGTATCCTGTTTTTATAAATTATTTGTATGACAATAATATTATAACGGCATCACCAGAACTCATTGAGAAGCAGCTTATTGAAAAACTAGATGTAGTAAAAGTTTTTGATTTTTTGAAAGATAAGCCTGATAAGCAATATGATATCGTGATGGCGAATGAGTCGTTACCCGTTGTTGATAGCTATGACGAATTATTAATCGCAATGCAAACTGCTTATGATTTTACAAAAGAAAACGGCCTTTTCCTAAGTGTCTCTAGCCCTTACGACAGGGAAACAGACGACATTATTGAAATGCAACAATATAAGATTGAAGGAACTTTATCACCAACAGCTGAAATGATGGAAAATGCGATAAAGGCCGTTGGTTTCAAAAATATTGACGTTAAGAGTATGCCCATTCACTACGAGAATTACACACAGCTTGATATTTGCAGTGCTTATAAATAGAAAGGCCGCTTAAGCGGCCTTCTTTGATTTAGATTGGATGACATCTTCGTAAGAAAATTCAGGGTCAACAAATCCCATCATATCAATTCCGTACATCGCATTTCCCCAGCCTTCGGCGGCGGATTTATGAAAACGCATGCCGATTTCCTGATATTTATTCCAATCTTTTTTCAGGCTATCCGTCTTTTGTAAGATCAGGTCAAGCACGTCTTTGTTTTCGGTCTCTAATTCCGATAGCGGTCTTGCGATACCTTTTTCAAAATCACGAACAAAGTCCGATTTGGATAGGCAAGCAATCAAATCGTCACCAACTTTTTCACGGATGTAATGAATATCGGATTTATTTTCAATTTTGTTGCCGATAACAAACAATTTTGTGTCAAACATATCCGCATACTCACGGCATTGTTTGTAAACACTGGTGGATTTCACGGTCGGTTCAACAACCAGAAAAACCGCATCAAAACGCGAGGCCAAACCTGATGATGCGAACGGATCTGCGCCCGCACACATATCACCGATCAGATATTGGTTTTGGCCATCTATAAGATGATTTAGAAATACACCAAAAATTCCCGTAAATTTGTGATAACAGGTGGTGCCGATATCACTATCATCATGGCCGCCGATTGCCATGAAGCGGATGCCGTCCTGTTGTAGCTGGTAATGATCGAAAACCGGGTTGGTTTCATTAAAATGAATTAATCCTGAACCACGTCCTGCAGGGCACGATTCCGTAATATAAGATGCATCAGGAATGCGGGGGTTTGTGCCCTTTACAAATTCTTTTAAAACCTCCGGGGACATGCCTAATTTGGGTTGCTCTTTTAGCGCATCGTCTGAAAATCCCAGCGCCTGACCCAGATGTTGATTAATATCGCCATCAACGACCAAAACATCCTTATTCATTGATGCCAGATATTTTGCCATCAATGATGACACAGTTGATTTTCCGCTTCCGCCTTTTCCGCAAAATGCAATTCTCATAAATTTTTCTCCTTATTTTTGTTATGTTATAATATCACAGTTAATTAAATGCAAGCCGCATTCTATTTTTTTGTTTTTCCTCGCGTAATGCAGGCGCATGGCAGGCAAAGAAATTTTGAGGCACCTTTGGCTGGTCTTCAGTGTTATTTACAAAGGGCAAACAAAATGAAAAATCTTCATTTAGCAAACGCATGTTATTTAGAAAAACATCAGGATTTGGATCGTATATCCAGAATTGTAACATATCACTGTTTTTGAAGGTTTCAAAACGCATCGGTTCGCCTGTCTGGCGCATGGCTACGATCCATTGGGGTGCAAACCTAATACGTAATAAGCCCTGATAAACGGCATCATGACCCGCAGGTGATTGCAATCCTATTGCAACGGCCATGAAGCCCGCGACTAACGGGCTTCTGGTTATAGTCTCTTTGGCCATGATTTATCCTAACTTGAACGCGTTAGGTTGGCGGCCTTTTGTGCCTTCGCACATAATACAATCGCTTTTACCGGTAAGGGCGCGCCCTGCTTTTAAATCACTTTCCGCCATTTGAAAAATTACAGGTATTGTGTTTGCAAATGCCTGTTCAAGAGCCTTGGGTACGCCCGGTTGCTCCAAGAAGGATTCAACAGCATTGCGAATACCGTGAAGCAGCGGGAGGTGTTTGCGGTCGTCTGCGGAAACAGTGGTGTCGCTAGTCATGGTCTCAAGCTCATGCGAGGACACAAGTGTTAAATCCTTACTGGCATACGATCTTTCGGCATCATCATATCCTTTAACAAGATAGACAACTGCGGCATCCAGAAACGGACCGTTATCCCGCGGATTGGGCGTTGCGCAACATGTCTTTTTATAACCATCTTTTGTAATGCGATCCTGAATGTTCAATGCGTCGACCGACATGTCATGCATGAATCCTGTTTCCTCCAATGCATGACGCATGATGGCAATGTTGATTTGTAAATCGCGCTGGGCATCATGAACGGGCTTGTTCAAACCTGATTGTTCAAAGGCCTGCATTTTGTCGGCAGGTAAAATTTCCTCCGGATTAAACCCGTCAATTGCAAATAATTGAGGAAGTCCCCATTTATCCTGCTCTACTCTGAATTGGCTCATGGCGGTTAATGCCACGGCATAATGACCGACATTGAATTCGCCTGTATGAGGATTGGTTGCAGCCTCTTTCGCCGCTAGTTTGTGCCATCTACACATAATATTTCTCCGTAATAAAATTTAATTGAATATTTTTAAGTCAGAGAAAAATGCGGAGGCCCTCTTGATTGGTTAGATAGATAAACAGATTGCTGAATAAATATTTCGCTTATACCTGTATTTGAGAGTACGTATGATGGATCAAGCTTTACCAAAACAGACGTTGATACGCACGTATAAGTGCCTATGCCAAAATAGGAGCAATATGAAACGCTTTTATCTTCATGGTTGTCGGCAGGAGCATCATCAAGCTGTATTTGTTTGGGTTCGCCGGTAATTCCGGAACAGATTGTAATGGTTGTACCGTCGCTTGCAAAAACGGGCATAAATCCCACAGGGATTAAAGTCTGCAGGAAAAATGCGATTAAAATAATGCTGTGCGATAGTTTTTTCAAAACAAGGCTACTCTAAAGAGTTATAATCCATAAATAAACAATAATTTTAGCGGTATAATTATCACTATATAGCCAAGAGAGTAACAAAATGAGCTTTGATTTACTGGTTTTCGACCCTCAGTATACGCCCTCTGATGATGCCGAATTTTTAGAATGGTATAAAAGATTCGTGCAGTGGGATGAAACGGAAAATGATTATTCATCATTAACGCAAACGACAGTTCCTTTAAAAAAATTCTATACCTGGTTATCGAAAACATATCCGCCCATGAATCATATTGACGGAGGGATCGATACGGCAATCAATATGCATGAGGATGATGATTTGGACGAGGCATGTATTACCGAATATGTTATTGGAAAACATGCCATTTACCTGCAATTTTCATGGTCAGTCGCTGAGGAGGCGTTGAGGGCAACGCTTGATGCCGCGCTTAAAGAAAAAGTTGGGTTTTGGAATGTCAGTGAAACGGGTAGTATGCCCTTACGACTCCCCAAAGATATTAAGAAATTGCTTAGCCAGCTTAACGATCGCTTTGAGGAAACCATAACAAACAAAGATGTATTCAATTTTTTAAAAGAGAAGGGGTGGATGTTACACCGTGATCCTGATGGCGGGTCACGTTTTGCCACTCTTTCGCAAGATGACAAGGTGTTTGAAATCTCCCCGCGTATAAGGAAATCATCAAACAAAATGACCTTATATTGGGGCGAAAATGTTATTCCTGCACGGTATTTGGAAGCAGTCAGTATAATTAATGATGAAAAAGAAAAATTTTTCCCTTTAAAAATAGTGATGATTGACGCCACTCTAGAGGCAGAAGATATAAAATTATCGGATGTTCGCTCGGATTTCGAAAATGTTTTTAAGCAATTGCAGCAGCGTGATATGAAAGCAGAGTTGCAAGAGGTTAGCGAGTTACCGCTATCAATGCCGGGCAATTGGGCAATTAGTATCCTTGCTGCTAAAGCCTGTCTAGGACATTATGAGGAACTTTGTAATATATGTAAGCGCATGAAGCAGGGGGACCGCCAAGGTTTTGTGCCATATGTTGAAATCGGTCATATTGAGCGGGCCATTAAAGCGTGCATGCAACTTTCACAAGCCGACCCTGACTTATAAATGATGCTAGTAATATAGTGATTATTTTTCTAAAAATACTTTACCTTGGTGATCTATACCTTTAATTTATTGAAATCAATTACATAGGGTATGATATGAAAACTTATTCGAAAATGATCGCGGTGGTGGTAATGGCTTTTGCTTCAACACCTGTGTTTGCACAAACCATAAGTTCTGTCGGGTCGCCGAACGTAACCAAGGGCGCAACATCCGTTGAGGGTCGCGTCGGATTCAGTCTTGATGATGATGGCAGCTCGCAGGATGAGCGTTTCCGCTCACGCGTTCATATTGATTATGGTTTCACTGATATGTATGCCGCCCGCCTGATTATTGAAGGTGACAAACGTAAAGGCGACAGTTTCGAATATGAAGGGCTGACTTTTGAAAATCGTTTCGATCTGTTGGATGCTGATGAGATCGGTTTCGATTTTGGAATGCGTGGCAGTTACACATTAAAAGACGGCGCGCAAAAACCGGATAATTTGACCATCGGTTTTTACGAATTATTTCCCCTTGATAAATGGGAGATTCGGGCAAACCAGTTTTTAAGCCATGAAATTGGCGAGGATTCGGAATCGGGTTTAAATGCCAGTGTTCGTGCGCAGGCCACTTATGCGATTGCGGATAATCACCGTTTGGGACTGGAGACCTTTAACAATTTCGGCAATCTCCGCACTCAAGACGGTTTTGAGAGCCAGGGCCATTCGTTCGGACCGGTGCTGAAGGGCAAGCTTGGTAACGGGGTGGCTTATGAAACGGGGTATCTTGTTGGCATAAGTGACGGTGCTGCCGACCATAATATGAAATTCTTTATGTCGAAAAGCTTTTAATCGTTTTTAGTGTTTTCTTTTGCGGCTTCATCGGCCTTGTTTTGTTTCTTATGCTCATGCACAAAGGATAAGAAATCTTTTTTGATCGCTGTATCAATCTGGATAGCCTTCAAGGTAGGTAGCAACATTTGCACCGTAAAAACATAATGTCCCAGATCGGTTGTTCTGAGGAAACTTTGCGGCCCCGGATCGGCAAAATCAATCGCAGTCTTCTTCTCTATTTTTTTATTAAAGGCTACTGCATCTTTATGAAATGGCTGATAATATGTATCTGCAAGGGTTTGTAATGTATCGAGTGAAACAGTGGCGTCAACGCTATCCTGTTGCACGGCGATGACAATATCGTGATAGATATAATGTTTGAAAAAATTGAGGTTTTCGACATGCATCGTCAGAAACTTACTGTTGGGAATTTCGATCGTGCGGCCTGTGAATTGATAGGTTCGGGTTTGGGTGTCGACCTCTTGAATCACTGTTCCAAGGGCATTGATACTCATAACCTCACCCGTCATGCCGTCAATCGATATCCAGTGGCCGATCTCGAAAGGTTTCATCGCCGCCCTTAAAAAGCCGCCCGTTAAACACATCAAAATTTCTTTTGTGGTAATGACAATTGCCACTGCGACTGCCGTCAAGGAAAGGGCAAATGTATGAAGTTGCGGTGCCCAGATAAAAACAACAATGATAAAAGCAAGGATAATGGTCGTATTATTAATACGGCTAAGCCAGCGCCGTTGCGCCTTGTCCAGTATCGGGCTGCGGCGTTTAATCATTCGGACAAGAAACAGGCGGAGTATGATAAGTCCCGTCAATACGGCAATAGTGACAATAATCTCACTCATATTCAGGACATCGGGCATGTTCTTTCCTTCTCTTATAACGAATTTTGATATCAGATAGCATATTCAGACAATCATTGTATATGACCACATTACTACGCCATGCAAAATTTTGGCTGGGCGGACGCGGGCGTTACTGGCATACTTTATATTCGTGAAATAGTGAGTTTGTGATTTGCGGAAATATGATCATCTAAATACATGAGAACATTTGTAATATTCGTTTTAAAATTCTTAATGTTGGCGGCAGCTTATGCTTGTGTGGGTCGTTTGTCCCTTATGTTGGCAATTCCGCCGGGATTTGCCTCTCCGGTATGGCCTGCGGCGGGTGTTGCCCTTGCCGGCGTTTTATTGGGCGGCCGAAAGATGTTGCCGGCCGTGTTTGCAGGATCATTGATTATCAATTTTTTCGTTGCCTCTTCTAACGGAGCGGACATCACTGAATTTAAATCCATTATCGTGGCGGTGGGAATCGCTTTCGGTGCTATGTTGCAAGCTTATTGCGGCGGTAGGTTGGTAAAGGTGAAAGTGAATGATCCGACCATTTTGAGATCGGAAAAAGATATCTTTGCCCTTTTGTTTTTCGGCGGCGTTGTCTCATGCCTGATTAATGCAACGATAGGTCCGGCTGTATTATATTTATCAGGTGTCCTTCCGCCTGAGGCATTTTCTATTAACGTGTTTACGTGGTGGGTGGGGGATACGATAGGTGTCTTGCTTTTTGCGCCGGTCATTTTAATCTTAGCCAGCCCCACATCTAGTATTTTACGAAAAACCATTGTCGTTATTCCATTAAGCCTATTCGCTGCCATGGCCATTTTCCTGTTTATCGGTGCAAAAAATACCGTTGAGCAAAAAAGGCTGGATGAGTTTAAAAACAGCGCCAATGAAATTGTCGATGTGTTCGAGAAAAATTTGCAAGGGTATTTTGATATTCTTGTTGCCAACGCACAATTCGTTATGTCTTCCGATGAAGTAACAGACCAAGAATTTCGTAATTTTTCGGGTAAATTATTAGATACATATCCTGGTATTCAATCATTATCATGGAATCAAAAGGTGATGCTACCGCAACGCGCGGAATTTGAAAATTACATCCGTACACAAGGGTTTCCAAATTTCGAGATATGGGAAAGGTTAGGAAACGGCCAAAATGGTGCGGCAGGCCAAAGGCCAGTCTATTTTCCGGTGACTTACACAGTGACTTCCGATAATAACCAGACGGCCTTGGGCTATGATACATACAGTATTGATGCGATAGCAGGGGATATTCGGAGTAAAACACTCGATCGTGCCCGCGATGAAAGCGCGGTAATGGCTACCAGTCGAATATCTCTTGTGCAGGCGGAAAACGAGTACGGTATTATTTTTTATAATCCCGTCTACGGTATATCATCCACCTTAAATGATGTTATTGCCCGCCGTGAAAACCTGATCGGCTACACAGCGGGTGTCTTTATTGTCCGCAAGATGATGGAGCCTGTTTTCAATCTCTTAAAACAAAAAAATATGATTTTGGTGATGCAGGATTTAAGCGCCAAACAAAATAATATTTTATACGATACACGTAGCAGTGATTTCAAAGAAAACCCCCATCATCCACCTGTATCGCAAAACAGAATACAGACAAAAATAAACGTCTCTGTTGCCGGACATGAATGGGAAATGCATTTCATTCAAAATGATACAAAATCCGCTTTATCCTATAACTGGTCCTTATGGTATATCCTTATTGTCGGGCTTATGTTTTCTGGTCTTCTCGGTGCCATGCTGCTTATAATCTCCGCGAACACCGAAAACGCACGCCGATCTTATGTGCGAGGGCAAGGCGAATCCGCTTTATATATTATTCCCGTCATGGCAGGGATGTTAACATTTGCTATCGCAGGTCTGACATATGTGCAGATGGCTCAGGAGGAAAAGTCGTTAGTTGTAAAATCGTTAACTGATGAATTGGACAGTGTAAAAAAGGCCGTTAATAATACGATTCGCTATACAATTATTGCGCAACGTCGAATGGCCCTAAGGTGGCAAAGCCGCAATGGTATTCCTGAAAATGAATGGAATGCGGAAGCCTTAAATTTATTAAACGATACGCAAGCCCTCACGACATTGCAATGGGTTGACAGGGATTTCCATGTCCGTTGGGTTCAACCGTTGGAGAAGAATGAAAATATAATAGGCCTTGATGTAACCTTCAATGGTGAACGACGTACATTAATAGAAGAGGCTATGACACCCGACACAATAACCATGACACCTCCCATAAACTTAGTGCAGGGGTATAAAGCGATTATTTGCTATATCCCGCTCTACCCTAATCAAAGCTTTGACGGATTTATCACCGGAATTTATGACCTGGATTTGTTTTTTAAAAACAGTCTTTCTGCCGAAACGCGGGAAATGTTTAATATCGAAATCAGCGATGGGAAGGCAGTCGTTTACACACAAACAGGGGAAGATGCAGCTCGACATGAGGGCATGGCGATACAATCTGACATCGTATTTTTCAACCGTATATGGACGGTTCGGGTTTGGCCTACATCCCGCTTCATGGAAACCCAAAAATCCTATTTACCGCTGATTATATTGTTAGGCGGAATGTTTATGTCTGTTTTAATCGGGTTTGCCATTTATTATGCCATGGCCGCAAGCAGACAAACCCGATTGTTACATATCAAAGCAAACGAGCTTAAAAACAGTGAGCAGCAATTCAGAACCGCGATGGAAAATTCGGCTATTGGGATGGCATTGGTTTCGCCCGAAGGAAAATGGCTGACGGTCAATGTCGCTTTGGTTGAAATACTTGGCTATACACGCGATGAATTGATGAATATTGATTTTCAAACTATTACACATCCGGATGATTTGGAGGGGGATTTAAAACGCCTTAAAAAAATTCTTGCAGGCGACATATCAACCTATCAAATGGAAAAACGATATTATCATAAAGACGGGCATATTGTCTGGGCTTTACTAAACGTATCAACTGTGCGTGATGATGATGGTGATATTATTTATTTTATCTCTCAAATTCAGGATATTACCCAACGCAAGGAAATTGAGATTGAACGTAATTTATACACCACTCAAATGGAAATTGCGCGGGAAGAGGCCACGCGTGCCAACATTATGAAGTCGGAATTTCTTGCCAATATGAGCCATGAAATCAGGACACCCTTAAATGGTGTTATCGGTGCGGCCGACCTGTTGAGAAGCAATACCAAAATTACACAAAAACAGGATAAATATCTGGAAGCGATTACCAATTCGGGCGATACATTATTATCTTTGATTAATGATATTTTGGATCTGTCAAAAATTGAGGCGGGTGAAATGGATATTCATCCGGAGCCGGTTAACATTCATGATTTCATGCACCGTATAAAAACTATTTTCCTTCCGCGTGCGAATGCCAAAAATATTTTGTTGGAATTTATTTATAAAAATACTATTCCCACACTCAATATTGATAGCACTCGTTTAAGCCAGATTATGACCAACCTGTTGGGGAATGCCGTAAAGTTTGTGGATCAGGGATATATCCGTATTCTATTGGATGGTGAAACAAACCGGTCCGACCAATTTGTATTGAACGTAAAGGTCGAAGACACGGGCATTGGAATCCCGCAAAACAAACTGGAAACTATCTTCGATAAATTTGGACAAGCGGATGCGACAACCACGAAAAAATATGGCGGAACCGGTTTAGGACTGGCCATCAGTAAAAAATTGGTGGAGATGATGGGCGGAAATATCGATGTTAAAAGCGTTGTGGGTGAGGGAACGACTTTCACGTTCAATATTCCATGCGATATTATTGAAGATGCAATTATTCCAACTACGAAAAAAGCCGTACAATCTAAAACCGGCGAAGATAAAAGGGTTTTAAATGCACGGATATTGCTTGTTGAAAACGAATTCATTAACCAAATGGTTGCAACCGATATGCTGGAATCAATGAAATGCAAGGTGGATTTGGCGCAAAATGGACAAGAAGCCATAGATAAAGTCGGTATGGCAAATCCGCCTTACGATATTGTTCTGATGGATTGTATGATGCCCGTTATGGATGGTTTTGATGCAACAAAGGCAATTCGCAAATTGGAGGCAGAAGGAAAAATTACGCATACGAATATTATTATTGCGATGACAGCCAATGCAATGGCCGAGGAAAAAGAACAATGTATAGAAGTTGGGATGAACGATTATCTATCCAAACCCGTCAAAACAGAAATTCTATATAATAAAATCAAGGAATACATGAATTAAATGTTATCGGCCTGTGGCCAATGCATTATCGATAACGGCCTTAAGGTCCTCAATATAATCGATCAACTGCGGAACATCAGTTAATGCAGCTTTATCATTATCGTTTTTCGCATTTTTTTCGATGGATTGGGCCGTATGACCCAAATCGTGGGCGCCGATTGCTAGTGCAATGGATTTAATATCATGTGTCAAAAAATATAATTTACGCACGTCGCTATTCGCAAGGGCTTTTTTACATTCTTCCCGTTGCTCAGCCAGGCTGGATGAATAGGCTTCCAATAACATTTGATGTTTTGTTTCACCAAATTGATTGAGAAAAATATCTAGTTTTTGAGAGTCATACATAGTTATGTTTTAAAAAATTTGATTGACAGTTAAATTTATTTTTACTTACGGGAGTTAAAAAAAAGTTAAGGTGTTTTTAAAAAAAGGAAACCCCAGACTTCAAAAGAAGCAGGGGTTTCCGTGAAATAGCTTCCTTGCGACGGCATTACCCGTTTCAGGTTCAAAGGGTGCGTCTCAGCCATTTATAAATAAACAGCGCCCCTGCTATTATATAGCTAACAAACCACGATCAAAAAGGTTCATTATTTTTTTAAGTTTTTAAATTAAAAATTCTCGGCGTATTTCGCTGAGCGATTGAACCTCCTGAACGGGTTTGTCCCAGCGGATTCGATGGATACGCGGAAACCGTAAGGCTATTCCCGATTTATGCCGTGTACTTTCCTGCATCGAGTCAAAAGCAATTTCCAGTACCAGCTCTTTTTTGACTTCACGCACGGGACCGAAACGCGACACGGTGTTGTTGCGGACAAATTTATCAAGGAGGACAAGTTCTTCATCTGTAAAACCGGAATAGGCTTTACCTATGGGAACGATATTGTTGCCGTCCCACACTCCAAAGGTGTAATCGGAATAATAGGAAGACCGTTTACCATGCCCGCGTTGCCCATACATCATGACGGCATCGACAAAGAACGGGTTGCGTTTCCATTTAAACCATTCGCCGCGCGGACGGCCGGGGACGTAAACGCTTTCTTTGCGTTTTATCATCACTCCCTCATGACCATGGTCGTCGGCACCTTTTTGACGGGTTGACGTAACGCTATCCCATGTGGACGACTCTAATATTTCCGATAATGTCAGGCGTGTTTGCGGGTTTTTGTCAAACCATTCCTCAAGGCGTTTACGTCGTTGGATCAACGGCAGATTGCGAATATCCTCCCCATTATCAAACAGCATGTCATAAACACAAATGTAGGCGGGGTGGCTGCTCATTTGTTTTTGGGTGACGGTCTTTCTGTTCAGGCGCTGTTGCAAATGATTGAAACTATCCGGCATGAAATCTTTGCCCACCAAAAGCTCGCCATCCAAAACCGCAGAGCCGTTGACATTCTGGGTAATGTCGGGAAATGCGGCCGAAATATCGTCACCTGTTCGTGAAAATAGCGCGCGTTTGTCGCCGTCCATTACAAGTTGTACGCGAATGCCGTCCCATTTCCATTCGACCTGAAAATCAGCAATATCAAGTTTTTCGAAATCCTTTTCCTCGTCGATGGGGGTCGAAAGCATCAGGGGATGAAACACATCCGAAAATTTTACATGCGGTTTAGGGCCTTTGCCCTCAATCCAGTCGAATAGTGATAGATAGGGTGGTTTTAATCCATGCCATATCTCTTCTATTTCCTGTAAATCCTTATTGCCGAATTTTGCCAAAGCGGTTTTTGCAAGACGTTCCGATACGCCAATTCTCAGGCCGCCGGTTGCAATTTTGATCATCGCCCATCGCTCGTTCGGTGTGGCAATGGTCAAATAATTCTCAATCATTTTCGGAATGTCAGACTTCGGGGTATTTTCAAACTCTTCAACTATCCGATGCAATGGCGGTAAATCATATCCTTCCTCGTAATAGGGCCATATAAGGGCGATTGTCTCCGCCGTGTCCCCAACATAATTGTAGGACAGTTTGAACAGAAATTCATCGACATGATTTTTTGCAATATCTTTTAATTTTCCAGATTTGATATGCGTAAATGTCATATTATTTGTCAGGATCGCTAACGCTAATCCACGATCGGGGTCGGGCGTAACAGCCATATAATCACTGATTAAGGCGATTTTCCTGTTTCTGGAAGGCGTCAGAGCAAGCTTTTCAAGCAAGATTGCAAATTCTTTCATTCGTCTTCTCCCTCGCCCAAGCCCTGTATCGACAAGGGTTCGGCCTCAAGTCCTAGATGCGTTTGACAATAATGGACAAGGGCATCTTCGCGTCCATGCGTGACCCAGATCGTTTTCGCCCCCGTATCCTGAATGGTTTGCAATAACTCGTTCCAATCGCAATGATCTGAAATGATTAAAGGCAATTCCACACCTTTTTGCCGAGCGCGTTGTTTAACCTGCATCCATCCGCTGGCCATGGCAATGACAGGGTCGGGAAAACGGCGGGACCATCTATCCTTGATCGCACTGGGAGGCGCAACAATAATTTCCCCCGCAAAATCACTTTTTTTACGGTTTCCGACATTTTCAAGAACGCCTAGATCAATCCCGTGCGCTTGGTAGAGATCACATAACTTACGCTGCGCCCCATGCAAATAAATTGTTTTATCGTAACCCGACTCACGTAGTAATTTGATAACACGTTGTCCCTTGCCAAGGGCATAGGCACCAATCAGGTGAGCGCGATCCGGATTGTTATTGACCGATTGCAATAATTTTTGAATTTCAACACGCGGGTCGGGATGTTGAAAAACAGGCAGGCCGAACGTTGCCTCGGTAACCAGAATATCGCACGGAACAATTTCATAATCGGCGCATGTTGAGTCCTTTCCCCGTTTGTAATCGCCCGTCACAACGATACGTGTTTGTCCGTCATTTAAAAGCACTTGCGCGCTTCCCAGAACATGACCTGCGGGATAAAGCGTAATGTCAATTTCTCCCATTCGCATAGTCTGCCTTAGGGGAAGAGGACGAAATTCCTGCGCGCAATTGTCGCCGTAACGGGCCTTCATAATGGCAATTGTTTCAGGGGTGGCAATTACTTTTTGATGGCCGAAACGGGCATGATCGGCATGGCCGTGCGTTATGATTGCCGTTTCACGCGGAACCATCGGATCGATATACGTGTTGATTTGGTCTATATAAAGCTGATGGTTCAAGAAAGTCATTTACAATCAAATAGGTTTAAAGGTGTGGCGGTTCCACAGATTTTGCACGACCATCCATTAACCCAATGGATGCATAACAGGGGGTGGCACTGGTTCGACCATCAAATCAGGGGATTAAACGCCGCGCGAAAAGGTCACGATTTTATTTTATTCGCCCCTACAGGTGCGGGGAAAACAATGGCCGGATTTTTACCTTCACTGGTCGACCTGCACGAAAACGGATCAAACGGCAAACTTCACACCCTGTATATTTCGCCGTTAAAGGCATTGGCGGTGGATGTTCATCGCAATATCGGAAGGCCACTGGAGGAAATCGGGCTCGATATTACCTATGAAACCCGTACCGGCGATACGCCGCAATCCAAACGCGCACGCCAAAAAACCAGACCCCCCGATATTCTGATGACAACACCTGAATCCCTTGCCTTGATGACATCTTATGAGGATGCGGAAACGTATTTCAAAGATCTGAAATATATTATTATTGATGAAATTCATGCTTTTCTACACTCCAAACGAGCGGATTTGTTGTCTCTCAATCTTGAGCGTTTATCGACGTTTGCGCCAAACCTGCAACGGATCGGATTGTCGGCAACACTGGATGATCGGGAAACGGCGTGTGACTGGCTGTGCCGTAAAAAGGGAGAAATCGTTACCGCCCCCGCAGTGACAACCCCGCAGGTGGAAGTTTTACAAACGCAGGATCATATGCCGTGGAGCGGTCATAGCGCGCGATACGCCATCCCCGAAATTTATAAAGCTGTCAGCCAAGCCAAAATTGCGGTGGTATTTGTCAATACACGATCTCAGGCGGAGTATTTGTTTCAAAGTCTCTGGACCATTAACGACGATAATCTGAAAATAGGGATTCATCACGGATCATTAGAGAGGGAATTACGCCGCAAGGTCGAAACCTCCATGGCAGAAGGCGCAATCAATTGTGTGGTGGCGACCGCATCCCTCGATTTGGGGCTGGACTGGGCCGATGTCGATCTGGTTGTTCAGGTTGGCGCGCCAAAGGGTGTATCGCGTTTATTACAAAGGATCGGCCGGTCAAACCACCGCTTAAACGAGCCAAGCCGAGCCATTCTTGTTCCGACAAATCGGTTTGAGTATATTGAATGTTTGGCCGCGATTTCGGAAATTAAAAAAGGCAATCTGGATGGTGTGGAGCCAAAAGAGGGCGGGTTGGACGTTCTTGCACAACATGTGTTCGGGGTGGCATGTAGCGGCGGATTTTATGCGGACGCGCTTTATGATGAGGTTCAAAAGGCATGGCCCTACAAAACATTATCGCGGCAGGATTTCAATGATGTGGTGTCGTTTGTAATGGATGGTGGCTATGCCCTGCAATCCTATGACCGATTTGCCCGACTAAGCGAGGATAACGGCCGCTTCACCTTGCGGGATAAAAAAATTGCACGACAATATCGTATGAATATCGGAACAATCGTCGAGGCGCCGATTTTAAAGGTCATGTTAAGAAACAAAACGCTCGGGTCTATCGAGGAAAGCTTCGTTAATAATATGACGGCGGGCGATACGTTTTTGTTTGGCGGAGAAGTTCTGGAATTTCAGGGTGTCCACAACTCGTTTGTGAAAGTCACCCGTTCGAAAGATAAACAGGCGCAAGTTCCCAACTATGCAGGCGGACGAATGTCGCTATCGACACATTTATCGGATGTGGTCAGGCAGATGATAGGGCATCCCGAGCAATGGGCTTTATTCCCCGATCAGATCAGGGAATGGCTGGAACTCCAACATGAAAAATCGCAACTACCCGATGAGAAAAATCTGGTGATTGAAACATTCCCGTTCGAAAAAAGATATTACATGGTCGCTTATACGTTTGCAGGGCGCAACGCCAACGAAACATTGGGTTTTTTGATTTTACGACGATTGAAACGTCTGAAAAAACGACCGATGGGGTTTGTTATGACAGATTATGCCCTCGCGGTGTGGGCATTAAAACCGTTTGATCATCCCGAGAACTTGTTCGATCCGTCGATTATATTTGAGGATTTTGAGGAATGGTTACAAGATACGCCATTGATGAAACGGCTGTTTCGTGATGCCGCCGTGATATCGGGAATGATTGAACGACGTCACCCGGGAACCACCAAAACCGGCAAGCAAATTCTGGTCAGCAGCGATCTTATTTATGATGTATTGATGAAATATGAACCAGATCATGTTTTATTGCGCGCCGCCTACCGTGATGCCCGTCACGGTTTGATTGATGCCGACCGGATTAAACATTTCCTGACATCGGTTGTCGGTCATATAGTTCATCGCCCTTTACAAAAAATTTCACCGATGGCGGTTCCGACAATTCTGCAAATTTCCCGTGAAACCCTTGCCCGCAAGGACAGGGATGAGTATATCTTTGAGGATATTGAGGAACAAATTTTGAAGGAAGCCAGTGTCGACACCGTCAATTGAATTCGCAGGCCATAAATTTCAACCGCAACTTTGCGGCGCACTTTACTGGCAAAGTGAAAACACTCTCATTGTATCGGATTTGCATTTTGAAAAAGCCTCGCATTTTGCCAGGCATGGTAATTTTATACCGCCTTATGATTCTTTTGAAACCGTAAATAAACTGAAGAAAACATGCGATCGTTTGACCCCGAAGCGTTTGATCTTGTTGGGTGATGTGTTTCACGATCAGTATGGTTATCAGCGTATGGCTGAACAGGCGCGGTCAATATTCGATACAATTATAAGCGGCCATGAACTTATCTGGATTGACGGCAATCACGACCGCGGACATGCACCCGAAAATGTGGTTGTTCACGAAAAGGTCGATATTGCAGGGATAGTCTTTACACATATTGCAACGGATAACCCCATGTGTGAAATCAGCGGGCATTATCATCCTTGTCATATAATGGTTCACAAAGGGCATAAAATGCGCCGCCCCTGTTTTATTTTTAATGAGAAAAAAATAATTATGCCAGCATTTGGGACCCTAACAGGCCATTTAGAATGCGGGTCACCGGCAATACGGTCCATCATACCTGATCCGCATTTTGCGGTTCTCGGCACAAACCGCATATTAATGAAATAAATTATATTAATATTTCCTCTTGGCAAAGAGAGTAAAGGCTTTAATCTTTAGCAATATTACATACTCAAGGATTGAAAATTAATGCGGATATTTGTCTGTTTCTTAACATTATTATTTATTATATGCGCTCATAGTGCTACTGCCCAGAGCATACCCGGCCTTACGCAAGATCAACAATCGCAGGCTGACAATGAGATAGGTAAAGAACAATTAAATGACCTGATTGGGACATTGGAAGATGAGGAAAAACGTCAGGACTTTCTTGATAAACTCAAAGCCATGTCGGAAATTCAGGAAGAGGACAACACAGAAGAAAAAGCCCTATTGGATCTCTCGCAAACCACAGGCAGTTTTGTGAATGCTTATGAAAATTTCGTGGCTGATCTTGGTATTAGCGAAGGACTTTTCGCACAAATAACGTCCTCTATCGGGATTATTGTTGTCTGGTTTATCTTTATTATGATTGTGCGAAAACTGGCGCATCTTTTGCGGGACCGACTCAACACGTTGCGCGAAAAACATGATTTAAGCCACAACAGGTTTCGTCTTTATGCACGTTATATACGCTATGGCGGTTATCTTGTTGTTACATCCATTGCGTTATACACGCTTTCTGTTGTCTGGGATTTTAGCGAGGGTGATTTAACTTTAAACGGTACGGGACAATTGATTCTTGTCAATATGCTCAACATATTGGTTGTGACATTCATTGCAATTATAGTGTGGGAAAGTGTTAATACTGCTATTGAAAGCTATATCAAAAAACTGGATTCCTCCCACTCCAGTCGCATGCTGACGCTGATCCCGATTATCCGAAATGTATTTTTTGTCGCATTTACAATTTTGTTTATGCTTGTTTTGCTATCCGAAATCGGTGTCAATGTCGTGCCGTTACTTGCGGGGGCCGGGGTGTTGGGGATCGCTATCGGCCTTGGCGCGCAGACGATGATTAAGGATTTCCTTACCGGTTTTACTATTATTCTTGAAGATCTGGTGCAGGTCGGGGATGTGGCAAGTGTTGGCGGGAAAACAGGCGTTATTGAACGTATTACAATCCGCAAAATACAATTACGGGATTTGTCGGGTGTGGTTTATACGGTTCCGTTTAGCGAGATTTCAATCGTCGAAAACCTGACCAAGGATTTCAGTTATTACGTTATGGATATTGGTGTCGCTTATCGCGAAAACACTGACGAAGTTATTGAGTATCTGAAAGAAATTGATCAGGAAATGCGAGGGGAAGAAGAATATGGGGATATGATTATGGAGCCTCTGGAAATTATGGGGGTTGATAAACTGGCCAGCAGTGCGGTTATTATCAAGGCGCGGATTAAGACGCGCCCTATCAAACAATGGACTGTAGGACGTGAATTTAATCGTCGTATGAAATTTAAATTCGATGCAATGAATATCGAGATACCCTTCCCGCATCAAACATTATATTTCGGGGAGGATAAGAAAGGAAACGCTCCCGCAGCGCCAATCAAAATTATTGACCAGAAAAACAGGCAAAAAGCCAAAAGTAAAAAGAAAGCAATGAAAGATAAATAAAAAACAGGGAGAGAAAACTCCCTGTTTCATTTTTTCATGATTGATTGTTTAGCGACGGACTGCTTTTTCACCAAGGGCATATCCACATAATGCCGAAGTGATGATTGATGCTGCAGGATGAGATTGCACTGGGTTATGTTCCTGAAATTTCTGGTCAATCAGTAACAATGCCTCGGTAATTTCATCTTTAACCTTATTACGCATTTGTGCTTTTTTCCTTTCCTTAATGATTTGTGCATACATATATCCGCAAATCATGAGAACTGATAAAACCATCAAACTTGCCCCGAAAATCATCAAGGCTTGCGGTTGGGCCAGAATTGCATTTAACCAGAAATAATATCCGACAAGCGAAAACGTCAATCCGGTCAATGTGAAAATAATGATGAATAAAGCTAGAAATAATTTAACTTTACCCAACGTATTAAACGGGGCATAGGGACCTATGACCCGCTGTAATACGGCAAATTCTGCAAGTTTAAGCAGTGCATCCATAATGAATTACTTACGTCCGCTAAACAGGAAGCTTGTCAATAAACCTGCTGTAAAGGCAATTGCAACTGATTTTGCAGGATTTGATTTAATGTTTTCTTCCATATATTTAAATTGGTCACGACCGTAATCTTGCAAGTATGAAACGTTATCTTTCGCACGCTCCTTCAATTCAGCGGCCTTAACCTTACCCATTGCCGTCATATCGGATCTCAGGTCACCAAGGTGTTTTTGCAAAGCCTGAATATCATCACGGATCTTTGTTACATCGTTTTCTGCTGCTGTTTTAGTAATTTTAGCCATTATATGCTCCTTTCAAATAATTTATAATAATCATACGTTCGAATTTGTTTTTAGTTCCGCATACTTAGTGAATTTTGTCACGTTCCTCGCCCCACCATTTTTGTAAAACATATTTTTGTTTCATCAATGTGGAATAGTAAGCTTGCAATTCCGGAACATGCTGAATCAATTGCAGGATGTGCTTTTTTTGACGGGAGTCCAATTCTCCATCAACCAAAGCCTCTATACTTTCCTTGTATTTTTCCAACATACTCAAAATACGCTGTGAGCAAAGATTTTGTTCCCGCGGAACTTTTGTTAAGGTTTTACAGTTAGTTATTTTGTAACGTATAATTTAAAACAGGAGATAATTTTATGTTAGGTTGGGCTCTTACCTTTTTGGTTGTGGCACTTATTGCCGCCGTTCTAGGGTTTGGTGGTGTTGCCGCCGTATCCGTTGAAATTGCAAAAATCATATTTTTTGTATTCATCGTGCTCTTCTTACTTGCGCTTGTTGCAAATGCCTTGCGAGGCCGTGCACCAAGGGTTTGATAGATTTAAAAATTGCAAGATCAAGTAGCCTGAAGCTGTTTCAGGCTACTTTTTTATTGGCAAAAAATATGGGATTGTGGTTAATAAAGTTATGGATTTCTTTAGATCTCGTAACTTTTTTTCATCCGTTTTCGCCTTGGTTGTTTGTCTTATCGGGGCCGCAGCCTTTGCCACCTACAAACAAAATGAATTTAAAGAGGCCGGTAATCTGCTTGATCACACGCATACGGCTATATTCGAAGTTCAGGATATTTCAAGTCAAATCCTTTCTTTAATTGCACTGCAAAGAGGATACCTTCTGACCCAAAACGAAATCTTTAATCAGCAATATATCGGCAAACAGGCGGAAATCAGCCAAGCGTTTGAACAATTGATTGCGAAAGAGGAAAATAACGCGGTTAATGTCAGCAAAATTATCGAATTGCAAAGTTACTATATAAACCTAGTGGAGGTTCTAGACAGCCGTATTGCCGATCCGGATGTTGATTTAACAAATACCGAATCCATAGAAACCCTTAAAGATCAGATCCGGACCGTCCGTAATAAATTTTTGGATGAAAAATATGCCGAATTGAATGAAAAATTAATAAGCTTGGGCAGTCTGCAAAAACGTCTAATAGCTGAATTACTTTTTTTCATCTTTATTACAGGATTAATTTTCATCGTTCTAAATTATTTCTTGTATCGCCTACGTCGCCAAAATCGTCTTATCGGTAAAGATTTATATAATAGCGAAGAACGATTGCAATATGCCATGTTGGCGGCGGGAGAGGGTGTTTTTGATTGGGATATAAAAACCAATTATATTTATTGCTCGCAATATCTGGTTGAAATGCTTGGCTATAATTATGCGGAGTTTTCTCCATCGCGAAGCGCATTGCAGGGCATGTTACATCCTGATGATAAGGACAAGGTGAGAAATCACACTGCGAAATATATTAATGACGAATTGCCGGAATATTCTATCGAATTTCGAATGAGGCATTCTTCCGGTCATTACATGTGGATCAACGCCCGCGCTTTCGCTATCCGTGACGAAAACGCGCAGGCGGTTCGTATTATCGGAACCTATCGTGATATTACCGATCATAAAAAACTTGAACAGAATCTGGAACAGGATGCAATCAGGGCGGAACAGGATTCTGCGGCCAAAAGTGATTTTCTGGCGCATATGAGTCATGAAATCAGAACGCCTTTAACCGCAATCAGCGGTATCAGCGAAATTCTTCAAAAAAAGGCGGATAGTTTTGATGAGCGGCAAAAGGAGCTGATCAATACTCTTACGACTAGTACGAAGGCATTAAAAGGATTGGTCAACGATATTTTGGACTTTTCAAAGATTGAAAAAGGTGAAGTGGAGTTGGAAAATAAGCCCTTTCTTCTTGGCAACCTTATTTCTGAAATTATCAGCATCATGTCTGTTCCCGCCAATGAAAAAGGTTTGAATTTTAAAATTATTTATGACGATGTTAAATACTTTGAATATCTGGGGGATGAAAACCGTATCAAGCAAATTTTGATCAATCTTATCGGGAATGCAATTAAATTCACTGATGAGGGCATGATTACGGTGATGGTCTCGCTGGACATGATCAAAAAAGAAAAATATCTCTCCTTCTCCGTTCAAGATACAGGAATTGGCATTGAAAACAATATGCTGGACTTTGTTTTCAAGGAATTCAAGCAAGGTGACAGCAGTGTTTCCAGAAAATATGGCGGAACAGGATTAGGGCTACCTATTTCCAAAAAACTGGCTGAATTGATGGACGGCGATTTGCAAGTGGTAAGTCGTAAGGGTCTAGGATCGACTTTCACACTTTATCTGCCGGTCGAGGAACGCCTGATGCAATTAATTGATCAGGATGATCTGCAAATTGCCAGTACATTAAACGATAAACTTTCCTCAGTTATTCAGGCTCAGCAATGCGCGTTAATAGTCGAGGATTATGAAGGAAATATTGTTATTCTATCCTATATGATGGAGGAAATAGGACTTCAATACGATGTCGCGCGTACAGGAATAGAGGCCTTGGAATTGTGGAAGCGAAAACGTTATGATATTGTGTTGATGGATGTCCAGATGCCCGAAATGGATGGCTTAACCGCCACCTCTGAAATTCGTGCCATGGAAAAAGAAAATAATTTTGAGGACACACCGATTATCGGTATGACCGCCCATGCACTGGTCGAGGACAAAAACAAATGTATTGAATCCGGTATGACGGATTATATTTCAAAACCGATTCATACAGATATTCTCAAAGAAAAAATCTTTAAATATATTCATACCGATCAAAAGCAGTCTAAATAAAAAAACCGGGAACATATAGTTCCCGGCTTCAGAGGGGTTCGAAGGGTAAATCGTAAATTTCTATGCGGCTTTCATAAGTCCGGTATTTGTATTTGCAATAGAGAAACCTTGTTGGCCTTTATAACCATCCATTAATTCCTGCAACAATGTTCTGGCACGAGACAAACGTGAGCGAACAGTTCCAACCGGAATATCCAATGCTTCGGCTGTTTCTTCGTATTTCATGCCTTGTACACAAACCATCAGCAAAATATCGCGGTGATCCTGAGACAATTTTTTCATGGCCTCACCAACTTCACTCACCATAATTTTGTCGTTCTGGCTGGCTACAACCTCGGCTTTTTCCAAAATAGGCTCCGGATCATATTGGCTTTCAAATTTAACTTTACGTCTGTAATCAGAAACAAAAAGGTTGTACATAATTTTGGACGTCCAGCTGAACACGTTGCTGTTTTCTTCAAAAAGATGTTTTTTCTCATATGCGCGTAATATTGTGTTTTGTAACAAATCATCTGAATCTGCATCGTTGCGTGTTAAGCGCATAGCGAATTTCTTTAATTTATCCATCTCAGTAATAAGTTGTGCATCTGTAAACATAGTGACCTCCATCTCTTCATGTTTTCGATGATTTAAGAATAGGGATGCTCTGTAACAGGGTGATGTCAATTATGTTTCCATTTTGAAAAACTTTGTTTCTTTTTTGTAACAATGAATGTAATAGTTACTTTATGAAGAATTATAATATTTTAAGCTTGGAGGATGATGAGAATTTGGCTCTTGTCATGCTGCATTATCTTGAAGATGAAGGCATGAAATTGACTCAGGTCACGACTGGGGCCGATTGTCTGGCAAAACTGAAAGATAATAGTTTTGATATTATTCTTATGGATTTGGGCTTGCCTGATGTGGATGGCCTGACGCTGATCCCCCAGATAAAACAGCTTCACAACGGTGCGATAATTGTTATTAGCGGGAAAACAAGCACGACAGACAGGATTGTCGGCCTTGAAATGGGGGCTGATGACTACATGACAAAGCCTTTTGAAATGCGCGAACTGGTCGCGCGTATTAAGGCAAACACGCGCCATCGTCCGTCCACTAATGAAACATTAAAGGGCAATGATAGTTCAGAGCAGCCGCAAACATATGCTTTCGGAGACTGGATTTATGATGCCTCCAAATTGTCTTTAAGCAAAACTTCTGGCGAGATTGTGGAGTTAACCTCGGGCGAATGTGAATTGTTAGAGCTTTTCTTAAAATCCAAAGGCCGGGCCCTATCCCGCGAATATCTGTTTGAACAGACACGGGGCGATAATTTTGATAGTTATGACCGGTCAATCGATATTCAGGTAACGCGATTGCGTAAAAAATTGAATGACGATCCCGCACACGCTCATATTATTAAAACTGTACGTGGGGTCGGATACATGTTTATCGCCGATATAGAAGTTAAGGCTGCTGCATAAAAAAACCCGCCATATCTGACGGGTTTTTGAAGACAGAGATCAATTAAGCGGCATTTTTAAGCGCCATTTTTAATTCTTTCATATAATCGTGTGTCTTTTGCAAAGAGGTTAACTCTTCCGTAATTAAACGGCGGGCTTCCAAAGGTAGATCATCGTCATTAGAGGCCTCTTGAAATGAATGAAGGCAACGATCTTCCGCTTCCTCAAGGTATACTATTAAGGCTTCATCGGTATTGTCGCTCCATTTTGC
Source organism: Micavibrio sp. UBA1664 (assembly GCA_002320485.1). Lineage (GTDB taxonomy): Bacteria > Pseudomonadota > Alphaproteobacteria > Micavibrionales > UBA1664 > UBA1664. The sequence continues at coordinate 6,361 of DCKW01000050.1, read as the reverse complement.
AATATGCTCGCCAAGAAATTTGTTAACCTGTCCGCCGATAGTATTTGATGCTTCGTCAAGTTTGAGATCGTTTTGACGGGCATAGGCGCGTAAATCAATAATAATCCCTTTTCTTATATCTGCCATTTGACGGCATAGACGTTTCATCTCAGGATCTGAGGTTTGATCGATGGCGTCGCTGTAAAATTCACGTGCATCCTCGCAAATATTGATCAGATTTTGTAAAGTGCGTTCGGTATGTGACATAATTTTTTATACTCCTTAAATAGATAGTGATGTGCTGTAGATGTTAAATCTACGGGCGAAATCGGGGAAAAGTTCCTTTGGAAAATGGTGGAACTAATTTTGATCTTAACCTTTGGCAAGGCATCAAAACCAAAAGGAGATTGAAAAATGAAAACTTTACTACTTGCGGCATCAGCGTTAACTATGTTCGTTGCAGTGCCTGCGATGGCACAAAATGCCGATGTGCAAACAGAAACCCAAATTGAAGCCGATGCGAAAACAGGCTGGGAAAGTACAAAAGAAGCAACGGCAAACGCTTGGGACAAAACCAAAGAAGCAGTAACAGAAGCCGCAGATTCAGTTGCCGAAAGCTCTGAAAAGGCATATGAGGAAACTGCAAAATGGTTGGATACCAATACGGATATTGATGCCTATGTTGACAATGAAACCCGCTTTACAGTTGATGATATTGAGGGGATGAATGTTTATAACTCACAAAATCAGAAAATAGGTGATGTCACTGATATCATGCTAGATAATGAAGGTGATATTGAGAAACTTGTGGTAACAAGTGGAGGTCTGCTGGGTTTAGGCGGTGATACGGTTGCTGTCGATTATGAGTCTATGACTATGGAAGCGACAGGCGATAATGCAGGATTTCATACAAATCTAACCGAAGCCGAATTAAAAGCCATGGGCGAGTTTGATAAAAATACTGTGACAGGTGATATGTATTTAACATCTAATTTGGTCGGAGCGCGTGTTGTAAATTCCGATATGAAGGAAATTGCCAAAGTTGACAGTATTATCATTGAGGGGGATGAAGCCTCAAAATTGGTTGTTTCCTATAATGGTGATAAGCCAACGGATTCAAAAGGCCTTGTAGATTACGATGATGCATCAATCGTGATGAATAAAGACCAGAATGCGGAATTCAAACTGTCCGTCCAATAAATAATATTATATTGATATTTTAAGCCTTGGGTAAATCAACCCAAGGCTTTTTTCAAAGAAAGGTATACTCTCTATGAAAACAGCTGACATATCTACACACCATCGGGTTGCATACATGATGTCGTCGGAAGGCCTTGATAAAAAATCATTTGCCCGCAATGGAGCGCTTTCCACACAACAGCATAACAAAAACCAAAAAAACCGTCTGGCATGTATGTTTGGTGAGGACAGTAAAGATTATCCGTATGTCCAAAAATGATCTGAATTTAGTGGTTTCACAATTGAAACCCGACACCAATATGTTTCATCAGGCAGTTGCCGATATGGCGCATTCCATTGAGAAAATTTATGATAATGAGCCGTCTTATAAAGAGGGCCGTCTGTTTGAGCGTTTATTTAACCACGATCGTACCATAAAATTTCGCGTAACCTGGCAGGATGATAGCGGTGATATTCATCACAATACTGGATGGAGGGTCCAACATAATAACGCGCTTGGTGCTTACAAGGGGGGATTACGATTCCATCCGGCAGTCAAAGAAGAGACATTCCAATTTTTAAGCTATGAGCAAACATTCAAAAATGCTTTGACAGGTCTGCCTATGGGCGGTGCGAAAGGTGGGGCAGATTTTGATCCGAAGGGAAAATCCGATAAAGAAATTATGCGATTTTGTCAGGCCTTCATGATTGAGTTAAAAAGCTTTATCGGACGTGAAACCGATGTTCCTGCAGGTGATATCGGTGTGTCTTCGACAGAGATCGGCTATATGTTCGGCGCTTACAAATCACTGACTGATCATCATCAAGGGGTTTTAACGGGAAAAGACCCGTCCTATGGCGGAAGTTATATGCGCGCCGAGGCAACGGGCTACGGGGCGGCTTATTTCTTGCGTCGAGCACTTCAGGCGGATGCTAAGTCTGTAAAAGAACAAAAAATAGCGATCTCGGGTGCCGGAAATGTTGCTATATATCTGGCTGAGAAACTGACGCAAATGGGGGGTATTGTCGTGTCATTATCAGACAGTACTGGAACATTAATAAAAAATAATGGATTTACATCTCAAGATATCAAATCGATAAAAAAATTAAAATTTGATAATAAGGGTAGATTGGGCGATCATTCTGATTATAACATAGATGCCGAGTATCACGATGGTAAAAGCCCTTGGGGATTGTGCAAATATGACATTGCCGCCCCGTCAGCTACGCAAAATGAAGTGGATGAAGCAGAGGTAAAAGCCATTACAAAAGCCGGTGCCTCTATAATATGTGAGGCTGCAAATATGCCGTTAACTCGTAAGGCAGGCGAGGCAGCCCTTAAAGAAAAAATAATCCTGCTTCCTTCAAAGGCTGTCAATGCCGGTGGTGTCGCCGTATCCGGAATAGAGCGCACTCAAAATGCAATGATGGAACAATGGTCGGCAGAAAGGGTTGATGAGAATTTACAAACCATAATGGAAGATATTTTTGACGAATGCAAACGTCATATGCCTGATCAGACATCGCCGGATCGTTACATTCACGGGGCCAATATGGCAGGTTTTCGCAAGGTCGCGAATGCCATTCTGGCGCAGGGCATAATTAACTGATACACTTTTACACATGACGCAGCTTAATGAAGGTAATTTTGTTCTTTTCGCTTACGAGTTTGATGGTAAGGGCGGAGCAAAGCCCCTCACAGGCAAAGAGGTCGACAAACAGATCAAAGCGAAAAAACTCGCTTGGGTTCACCTTGATGCCACTGCATCAGAAACCGAGCCTTGGCTCAGGGAAAATGTAGATTATTTGGATTCTCTGATTATCGACGCGTTATTGGCCGAGGAGACACGCCCGCGTGTTACCTTTTTCGGTAAAGGGGCTATGGTGATTTTACGCGGTATGAATTTGCAGGAAAATGCCGATCCCGAAGATATGATATCCATTCGCTTATGGATTGATGAAAGCCGTATAATCTCACTACGTCGCCGTCCTTTAAAGGCGGTGCAGGATATTCGTGATAATCTGGATAGTGGGAAAGGCCCCAAGGATGCGGGTGCGTTTCTGGCCATGCTGGGTCAAAGATTATTCGAACGAATGCAACCGGTGTTATTTGAATTAGGCGAAGAAATTGATGATATAGAAGAATCGATGTTGGAGGATGTCAGCTCAACAGAACGGCAAAGAGTTAACGAGGTTCGCCGCAAAGCCCTTATATTTAAACGTTATATTTCACCGCAAAAAGACGTAATGGCCAGTTTGCGAAATGCCGAAATGCCTTGGATCCATGCTCATACAACCCGGAGATTCCAAGAAAATCAGGATCGACTAACACGATATCTGGAAGATCTGGATTCCGTTCGGGAACGGGCCCAGATTATCAAGGAAGAATATACCAATATTCTCTCCGATCGCATGAACAAAAACACATACGCATTGTCATTGATTGCAGGCATATTTTTGCCACTGGGATTTTTGACGGGATTGTTGGGTATCAATGTCGGCGGAATGCCGGGGGTGAATAATCCATTAGCGTTCTGGATCGTTGTCGGATTATGTGTTTTGTGCGGCGGAGCCTTCATCGGATTATTCAAGATATTGAAATGGTTGTGATTTAACAAAATCAATATAGGAACTATTTTTTGCTGTCTTTTGTTTGTTGAATATAACAATTGAAAGGAGCTATCCAATGGCTACTCAAATCAAGGATTATCATCAAACTGATCTCGAAGAAGCAATCATGCAAGTCAATGCGCGCGATTTCGATGAAAAATTTCATATGATCGAGAATGATGAGGAAACGACATTATTTTTATTACATGAATGTTGTGATGATAATCTTCATCATCTTGAAGCGGAAATCCATCATCAGATAGACCCATCCTATCAATAAATATTATTTAACTTTCAAGAGGAAAATTTCATGAAAACATTACTTTTAACAGCTCTTTTAGCGACAACAGCAATCGCAGTTTCAGCATGCGGTAATACACGTGGTGAGCGTGCATTATCAGGTGCAGGTATCGGTGCGGCAACAGGTGCGGTGGCCGGCGCAGCAACAGGCGGAAGCGTTGGCGGCGGTGCTCTACTAGGTGGCGCAGTTGGTGCAGGTGTAGGGGCGGTTACAACCGAAGATCAGGTCGATTTCGATTAAAATAATGACTATTTAAATTTAGCCCGATTATTTCGGGCTATTTTTTTGCTGTAATGTCTTTAAATAAGAAAATATACGTCCAGCGAAAAATAATATAATTCCAATTATTATAAACCCTGTTAAAGCCAGTATTAATTGTCCGAAACCAAGGCATAAGCCTATAATAGCGGACCCCCATATGCCGGCCCCTGTGGCTGTGCCTACCACTTTTTGTTCGTCGCAATTCTGAATGATTGCGCCTGCACCAAGAAATCCTATCCCTGTAAGAGCACCTGCAATAATTTTCCCAAGATCAAGATTAAGAAATTCACTTTCAGCTTCATTTTTATACGTAAAAAATAACTCTTGACCTAAAATAGCGACGAGGCATGTTGAGATACAAACAATCATAAAAGCGCGAAAATCCACCGGTTTGCCTTTGGCATCCCTGTCAAGACCGAGCAGAGCGCCAAATATGCCAGCCAGAGCAACGCGGGCAATTAATTCTACATATGTAAGAGTGTTAAGAGTATCAGCGATTTGTATCATGAATTATATTCCTTTAAAAAAAAGCCCGACGTTTCGCCGGGCTTTAAATTTATCTTTGTAAGATAAATTATAAAGATTAGCGTAAGAACTGGATCGCAACGCGACGGTTTTCCTGCATACGCACTTCGTCGTTTGTTGGAACAGCCAAGTCTGTTTCACCTCTTGCGGCTTCCTTCACAACATAGTTTTCAACACCCATTGATGTAAGGTAATTAGAAACGGCATTGGCACGACGTGCTGACAAGGCTTGGTTATAAGCCATTGATCCGCTTGTGTCTGTGTAACCGACAACGGCAACGTCAGATGGGTTGTACTTCGTAATTTCGCTTGCGGCTTGACGCAAAACAGCTTCATCCTGAGGACGAATGTTCGCTTTATCAAAGTCAAAATAAACGACATATTCGTTTAGAAGCTCTTGTTGTTCATTTTGGGGAACAACGATCAATTCTTCTTCTTCATCTTTTGCACATGAATCAGTAATGCCCAGACGCTTCACACCCAGCATGTAACCTTGACATTGTTCATCACGGTTAAATTCATATTCATACGCGTTTTGCTCGCGTACATTGTTTGAATCAATCAGGTCAAGAGGTTTTTCTTCCTGAGCTGAAGCAACGCCTGCAGTCAATGTAATTGCCAATGCTGTTGTTGCGGCTAATAGTGTTTTTTTCATTAGTTTACTCCTTTAATTGAAAAAATTTGGTAGTTAGTTTGTGGTTGCATCATCAATTTCGTCACCGATTTCCTCAGTAACTTCACCGAAATCATCTGCCATTTGCTGAGCTGGTGATTTTTGCTGGCTCTGATAAATCATCAGACCCAAAATCCCGATCACGGCGACGACCAGAATTGTTAATAAGATTTTCGTCATATTCATAACTCTTACATCCTTTCATATGTACATGCCCCAACGGACTGATTTTAAAATGGTTCCGAAATTTTGTAATGATTATAGTTCTTTATAGGTTTGTGCATAGGCCAAAAGTGAAAATAATACGGTTCCCCCGACAATATTTCCAAGGCCGGCCAAACTAATATAAGTTAAAGTATCGGCAAGGCTTAATTGTCCCTCAAAAAGTAATAAAAAAGCTTCGCTTGAACCTGCGACAACATGCGAAAAATGACCGATAGCAATGACATATGTCATGAGCAACACAACAAATATTTTTGAATTTTGTGTATTGGGTAACATCCAGACCATCGTCGCAAGGATAAATCCGGCCGGAATTGCCGTCAGAAAAATGGTTTCAGGTGATTCCTTAACAACAAAATTTTTAGAGATAGAGAGAAATACCTCCAGTTGCTCGCTTGACGCTACGCCGGCGGGGCCCATTAAAAAGGCGGAAAAAGCGGTTCCGATCATGTTTGCAATAAAGACGATCACCCATAAACGGGCGGTACATAAAGATGTTTTAAGTGAGAAAGCGTTCAGGGCGGGGAGAATAGCGGTGATGGTGTTTTCAGTAAAAAGCTGGAAACGGCCTTTAGAAACCATGAGAAAACCGATTGTGTAGCCCATTGCTA
>DCKW01000014.1 GCA_002320485.1 Micavibrio sp. UBA1664 | reverse complement strand
GCCCAAACTCTGTTTTTCCATTTCGGATTTAAAGGCCTTTATAAAATCATCATAAATATCGTTAACAACGATAAATCGTTTGGCGGCGATACAACTTTGCCCTGCATTTTGTAATCGGCCTTTTGTACAAAGTGTTGCAGCTTTTTTAATATTCGCATCTTTTAAAATAAGATAGGCGTCGCTTCCACCCAGTTCCAGAACTGTTTTTTTCAGGTTGGCTCCCGCGCGTTCCGCTATTTTTTTACCGGCATCCGTACTGCCGGTTAGGGTAACGGCACGAATTTTTTTATGGTCGATTAGATCACTTGCATTCTTACCGCTAACCAATAGAGTGCGGAAAATATCTTTTGGAAATCCTGCATCGATAAATAGTTGCTCTATCGCCAAGGCGCATCCGGTTGTTGCCGTTGCATGTTTTAAAACCGCCCCGTTTCCCGCCATCATTGTCGGTGCGGCAAAACGCAAAACCTGCCAGAAAGGAAAATTCCACGGCATAATGGCCAGCACAACCCCGATCGGTTGATAGGTTACAAAACTGTCATCCATATCGGTTTTGATATGGGTATCCTTTAGAAATTTTCTGGCATTTTCCGCATAGTAACGGCAAACCCAGGCGCATTTTTCAATTTCGCCAACGCCCTGTTTTTTGACTTTACCCATTTCATCCGTCATCAACGCAGCGAATTCACCCTTACGCTCCTCAAGCAAATCGGCAAGCTTATAAAAATGTTCGGCTCGCTTTTTGTAAGACAGGTCACGCCATTGTTCAAAGGCGGTATGCGTCTGGTCAATAATCTTGCCAGCCTCTTTTATCGACATTTCGTCATATGTTTTAAGGGGTTTATTCGTGGCAGGATTAACGGTTTTCATTTTTTCGGTATTATTCATACAACATGAATTAGGGTTCATGACATACGATAACAAGGCTTAATCTTTTTTATGCCAGTCACCGTCATCACCCTTTTCATATTTATTTTTAACGGCACTCCAGGCAACGCGATGCGATACTTCTTCGCGGCTGCTGTCACCGCGACGATCATCAGGGTCTTTATACTCTTCCCACGCACTGTTAAACGCTTCCTTATATATTTCCTGTGCGTGTTTGGGTGTGTGATCTTTAACTGAATCCGGTAATTCGCTTATTGATGAATAGGGCATGCGCGCACCTCCTTTTGTTTTTCAACGATTGATGACGCACATCGGTTCAAAAGTCTGGAATACTTCGAAATTTTTGATCGATAATAAAGCTCGAATATAATTATTTGTTTTTGATGGACTTCAAAAGCTCATGGCTTTCTGCATGGTAGTTTTTGTTTATGAATCGAATTGAATGTGCGGCTTGACCATAGGCTAAAAGCTGATTGTCATCGGTTATTATATTCCCTCTTTTACCGAATTCCGTTAATTCGTTAGGATATAATATCATTGCTTCACTTATCTGTTTGTCTGACAGGTTTCTTGATACATCTTTATAAACCATCCCGGGCCACGAATTCCCTATATCGGTTTTATCGTTTGCAGACCCAACAAGAATGCCAATGTTGGATAAAGGGTCTATCCATAAAATTGAATTGGGAAAAACGGATTGGAAGGTTTTGGCAATGGATGCATTGTATTCGGTTGAACTGTGATGAAAAGGAAGCCATTGAGCGATCATCCCGTCTTTTCCTAATTTTTTACGGGCAATTTGATAAAATTCGCGGGAATATAGGGCGTTTACTCCTGCAAAAGTTGGGGGCATCGGCTCCATAGTAATAACATCATATATTTTTTGAGTGCGGCGGAGATAGGCGCGGCCATCCGATATGATTTTATTAACTCGCGGATCATCTAATACATTATCATTTGAAGGGAAATATGGTGCAAGTTTAAAAACGTTTTTATTAATATCAACAATGTCAAGAGATTGAGGATTTTCTTTACGGACCGCATTTGCAGTTTGTCCTGTTCCAAAACATATAACTAGCGCATTATTTGGTTTCGGATGCATTATCATAGGAATATGTCCCATTGAAGCCATATAGTTGATATGCTTTACCATGTATCCTGTGGTTGGTTGTTGTGTAGCAACAAAGCCATCAATAAAAAGTGCGCGGCCTCCATCTGAATATTCTATTGCCGATGCCGTAACATCCGGCCCCTCATAAGCCGCCAATATTTTGGGAGGCTGTTCATAAACCATGCTTTGCGGCACATGGGTAATCCCCTGTATTCTTGTACGACCAATTCCCGATTCAAAAGATACAGCCGTGTATAATGCCGCTATTCCTACTGCTGTTAACAAAATCCGTTGCCTTGCTGGTGCATATATTAAACCAGTCAGAAGCACTATTCCACCTGTTAGCCAAGCGGTGCGCGCAAACCCAATATTTGGTAGGAATACCCATGCCGCCAAGATGGCTCCTAATATTGCGGCAAAAGCATTAAATGCATATAAATATGCCCAATTGCGGGTGGATTTTTGCTCATCAAGAATTGCAGGAAGAATCGTTCCGAGCAACAAAATAGGAAGGCCAATAGTAACAAAGGTAACAATAAACCACAATCCGAATAACAAAGTTGGGGAATAATAACGTACGGGCACAATTAAATCCAAACGCTCAACTACCGGCGTTGCGAACAGGATTAATGCACCCGCCCAAACCATAATACAACCTTGCGCCAAAAACTTTTTGTTTTTTAATATTGGTATGAGCCATGCAGCGATACCCAATGCTAGGAGGACGCTGGCTAACATTATGGCGAAAGCATCTGTAGTGCTTATAAATGTTGCTGTTAAAGACCGAAACCAAGCAATTTCCAACATAAATGTTGCAAAACCTGTTACAAAAACGAGAATTAAGGATGCCCCCATTTTCAATCTGCTTGTGGACATCTCGGGGGCAAATGTTTTTCTAGTGGGAAATGACGTAAGCGTATCATTTTTTAATAAAAAGATAATAAATCCAACACTTATATTGATAGTAGCTATTAAACAAATTGTGTTTTGTATACCCAAAGTAGGAATAAATACAAAAGCGGCTAGCAAAACGCCTATGGCTGCACCAAATGTGTTTAATCCGTATAGTAAAGCTATGGAAATATCATACAGCCGCGCAATCAGGCCCAGAACCGGGATGGTTGCACCCATACATATGGCAGGTATTCCAAGTATAGTAATAATGCTACTGATATAACTTATTCCTGAAAGATGGGGCGCTATTGTATAAATATTTGTATCTAAAGTTTCCACCCAATTAAAGGCAAATAAAAGGAAAATTCCAGATAAACCGATTATACATTCCAAAATACCGTAAATTTGAATCGGTCTTTTTATTTCTTTTTCTTTTAGTAAATGCCCCATAAGCAAAGCCCCTGAACACATCCCGCCCATTGTAACGGCAAGAGTGATGGCAGTGCCCCATGACGACACACCAAGCGCTAAACTTAATTTAATTTGCCAAATTACTTCCCATGATAAAGCCGCCATTCCGGATGCTATTACTAAAAAACACATGAGTAGAAGCGGCATAGCATATTTTCCCTTTTAGTGAAGACAACTTATGATTTTACCCTAAATATATGATAATACAACATAGTATATAGATATTCGTAGTTTACCATAGTTTGTAATCAAATGAATCTTGGCAATAGAGATTATAGCCAGTATAACTATGGTCATGACGACCGAAATGCCAAAACAGGAACCATCTGTAGAGTCCACAGTCGGGGATTTTTTTTCACTTTTAAAGCCACGCGTTATGACACTTGTTGTTTTTACGGGGATTTGCGGGATGATTTTGGCCCCGGGATTTTCGACTATGCATCCCTTTCTGGCGATTATCGCGATTTTTGCGTTAGCAATCGGCGCGGGGGCCTCTGGCGCAGTCAATATGTGGTATGATCGCGATATTGATCTGATTATGAATCGTACCAAAAATCGCGCTATTCCCGCAGGCAAGGTGCCGGCGGCGGAGGGATTAACCTTTGCGCTGATTTTATGCTTGTTTTCGGTTGTTATAATGGGCTTGGCGGTTAATTGGGTGGCGGCAGGCATTCTCGCTTTTGCGATTATATTTTATGCCGTGTTTTATACGATGATTTTAAAACGCCACACTTCGCAAAATATTGTAATAGGAGGAGCCGCAGGAGCATTTCCCCCAATGATCGGCTGGGCCGCGGTCACTGGTGATATCTCAATTGATTCAATCGTATTATTTCTCATTATATTTTTTTGGACACCACCGCATTTCTGGGCCTTGTCGCTTTTTGCAAACGAAGATTACAAACGCGCCAATATTCCGATGTTGACCGTAACGCACGGGGAAAGAACAACAAAAATTCAGATGCTCATTTACACTCTGATCCTTCTTCCCTTGTGCTGGATCCCTGTCTATACCGGATTGGCCGGCATGTCGTACGGATTTGCGGCGGGAATTCTGAATGCCTTATTTATTCTAAGCGCCATTCAAACCTATAAAGAAAAAGACGGGCATAAAAATGCCCGCCGTATGTTTGCCTATTCTATTTTTTACCTGTTTGCGATTTTCACCGCACTGGTTATTTTCTAAACGCCGCACGCCTGACTAATGGCATCGTGGGCATCGCCTGATCCTTTTAGTGAAAACGTGTCTGTTGTCTGCGTTCCGCGTGATGATGTCCCTCTGACAACCAGATTGGCGCCCTTGCGGATATCGTTGGCAATACGGTTGTCACTGTCCTGATCCGGTGTCCAGGCCATGTCTTTTTCAGTGAACAAGGTGTATCTGTTGTTATTAACGGTAACAGTGACATCACCGCCGTCTTTATAAGTGTAGCCGGTAATATAACTGAAAACATTTTTGGTTTTTTCACCCGGACGGTGTGTGACAAGGGCGAAAATATCGCCACGCTTGGAATAATTGCCCTCGGCCTTTTTAGGCTGGCTGACCATATAGCAAACCTTGCTGCCGTTTTCTGTGAAGCTGTAGGCGGCCCAATCGCCGTAATTTCCGATCAATTGTGGCGTTTGCGCCATTGCCTGACCTGCGGTTGTCAGGGACATGATCATCGTTAAACCTAGAAAAGCGTGACGTAAAGCCATAAAGAGTCTCCGTAATGTTTTTATTTATATCATATATGATTCAACATGCATGATAAGGCAGAATAAGGGCAAGACCAAGGGCGGATTTTATCCAATCTCTGTAATGTGGATAAAACCGCGTTTATTTTTCCCTGTTTCTCAAGCCCTGTTTCGTTGCAGGGTTGCGTTGAGACCGCAAAAACAGGCGTAACCCTTCCTGCGGGGGTTCCCATGTCTCCGTCGGGCCACCGGCACGCACGGGGCGCGGGGCAAACCGGCCTGTTGAGATTAATCGGTCATACATGACAATCGCGCCCGCCACACCGACATTGATGCAAAACTGCATCGGTATTTTAATAATGTGATCGGCGCGTTGCATCATGGCGGGTGACACATTTCCCATCTCGGGCCCAAGTATATAAGCTGCGGCTTGCGGATGACGAAATGAGGGAAGCTCGATTGAGTCCTCGCAGAATTCGACTGCAACAAGCGAACATTTTTTTGGTAAATGAAAATCGCTCATATCTTCATAGTCAAAAAACGGCAGGTTTTCCCATGCCTTGGAGGTATCGGATTCTCGTACTTTTTTCACGTTCAACTCTGCACCGACGGTAAAGAAAAACGATGCACCGAAGGAATGGGCCGAACGGACCATATTACCCAGATTTTGTTCCTTGGTAATACCCTCAACCCCTATACCGAAATATCCGCGTTTATTGTGGCTCATAAAAAATTATTACAATCGATCAGTATGATGTTTATCCAAATCGCGGAAGCGGGTGAAGCGTCCGTCAAAGAACAGGGTTTCAGTTCCTGTAGGGCCGTGACGTTGTTTGGCGATAATAATATCGGCCTTGTTATACGCTTTATCCATTTTTTCCTGCCAGGCCGCCATTTTTTCCGGCTCGTCTTCGCTCGGTTGCGCATTTTGCAGGTAATATTCATCACGGTAAATAAACATCACCACATCCGCATCCTGTTCGATCGATCCAGATTCCCGCAAGTCGGCGAGTTGCGGACGTTTATCTTCACGGCTTTCCACCCCACGTGACAATTGTGACAAGGCAATCACCGGAATACTTAATTCCTTGGCAATGGCTTTTAATCCGCGCGTAATTTCCGAAACCTCGAGCACGCGGTTTTCCGATTGTTTGGAGCCCGTTCCTCTCAAAAGCTGTAGATAGTCAACGATCAACAATTCGAGCCCATGTTTGCGTTTCATACGGCGCGCCCGTGTGCGAACGGCAGTGATTGTCTGGGCGGGCGTATCATCGATATAAAGCGGAATTTGCGCCAATCGGTTGGCAGCCTCGGCCAAAGAGCGGAATTCCTCCGCCCCGAAATCACCGCGGCGGATTTTGTCCCCCGGCATTTCGGCAAGGTCACATAACAAACGTGAGGCCAACTGGTCGGATGACATCTCGAGAGAGATCACGCCGACACGGCCGCCTTCCTTCCCCCCTGAGCGTGCAAATGCATTGGCGGCATTATAAGCGATATTAATGGCAAGGGATGTTTTACCCATCGCAGGACGTGCGGCGAGAATAAGGAGGTCAGACGGTTGTAATCCACCCAGACGTTTATCCATATCGCGCAATCCCGTGGTTACCCCTGTGACATGCCCGGTCGTTTGAAAAGCCTTCTCTGCGTTTTTAATCGCAACGCCGACAGCATCTTTCATGGTGATAAATCCGCCGCCGCTATCGCCCGTTTCAGCCAGATCATACAAACGTTTTTCCGCCATTTGCAGGCAGGTGTCGGAATCGGTGTCAATATCCTGTTCAAACGCTTCATTGACAACATCGCGGCCGATGGCAATTAATTCGCGGCGGATATATTGATCGTAAATAATTTGCGCATAATTATTGGCGTTGATAATTGAGATAACGGAGGAGGCCAGATCGGAAATATAGCCCGCGCCGCCGACATCTTTCAAATCGGCATCTTTTTCGAAATAGGCTTTTAAGGTCACAGTATCGGCATTTTGTCCGCGGTCGATAATTTTCAATATGGCATCATAAATGCGCTGGTGAACGGGCACGAAAAAATTGGTCGGGCGTAAATAATCCGAGAAATTCTCGACGATGCGATTATCTTCCAGTATAGCGCCCAATAAAGCCTGCTCAGCCTCCATATTATGGGGCAGTGTGCGCGCAATAACATCGTCGGATGAATGGTGTTCGGAATTGTCTAATGTTGCGAGTTCAGCCATGATTTGACCATACAAAATGAATGATTAAAAAGCGACTCTTTTTGTTAATGATTGGCGCGGATTTTCCGCCATTTGGCAACATTGCGATTATGCTCTGCCAATGTTTTTCCAAATGCATGCCCGCCCGTCCCGTCGGCAACGAAATAGATATAATCATGTTGTGCCGGATTTAGAACTGCATCAATGGCCGCCCGTCCGGGATTGGCAATCGGCGTGGGGGGCAGGCCTGCCCGTGTATAGGTGTTATAGGGTGTATCTGCCTGTAAATCTTTGGTGAGCAAACGGCGGTCAAGTGGCCCCAGGCCGTTGCTGGCATGTTCGCCGTTTGTGATACCATAAATGACCGTCGGATCGGTTTGCAGGGGCATCCCTTTTTTCAGGCGGTTAATAAAAACACCGGCAACCTTTGCATACTCGGTCGGGACGGCAGTTTCCTTTTCGACAATCGATGCAAGAATGACCACCTCTTCCATAGTGTCGAGGGGTAGCTTGCTAAGCAAATCCTCGTTTTTTGTGGCGAGATAGGCACTCATCGCCTGTTGCATCTGGCTGATAATATCGGTGCGGATATCCCCCTTTGAATAGAAATAGGTGTCCGGCATTAAACTGCCTTCAGGGGGAATATCGGAAATCTCCCCTGTCAGCAAATCGTCAGCTTTTAAAAGTTCGACAACTTCCCATGCGGTGCGGCCTTCAGGAATGGTAATCTTGCGCTGGATGGTTTGCCCGTTTTGAATAATGTCTAAAACCTGCGCCATATTTGCCTGTGCCGGGATTGCAAATTCCCCGGCCTGTAGCGGTTTTCCCGCATTTTTCAACTTTGCGCCCACTATGAAAGGATATTGACTGATAATAACATCCTCATCTTCCAGCATGCGGCCGATTTGCTGTGTGCCCATGCCGCGGGTGATTTGCACCGATGTGGCCTCTTGCAAGGAGGACGGCATCATAAACACGGCAACAAGGCCCCCAATCGCAAGGGCCACGCCCAAGACGACTAAAAAAGTCGCAGAGAAAAATCCGAGTAAAAATTTCATGAGCATAGATTACTTTCCCATGCACATGAAGTCGATAGACTATGTTTGTTTTTCTAAACTTTTGTCAAAATCAGCGACGCATTTGTGCCGCCAAAGCCAAAGCTGTTTGACAGTGCGGCGAATACAGGCTTCTCCTTGGCTGTATTTGGAACCAGATCCATGCCCTCGCAAATTTCTGCCGGGTTGACCAAGTTTAATGTCGGTGCAATAACGCCTGTCTGGAGGGTTTTTGCAGTGTAAATCGCCTCAACCGCTCCCGCAGCACCAAGCAGATGTCCGATCGCCGATTTTGTCGATGACATTGACATCGTATCGAGTGAATTTTTAAACATACGCTTGACCGCGCCCGCCTCGATCCCGTCACCGACAGGGGTGGAGGTCCCGTGAGCGTTTACGTACTGAATATCCTCGGGGTTCATGCCGGCATTACGCATCGCGGCCTGCATTGCACGATATCCGCCATTGCCGTCCTCGGCAGGGGCGGTGATATGGTTGGCATCGCCTGACAGGCCGTATCCTTTAACCTCGGCATAGATTTTTGCTCCGCGGGCCTTGGCATGCTCGTACTCTTCAAGAATGACAATCCCTGCACCTTCGGCAATGACAAAACCATCGCGGCCTTGATCAAACGGTCGTGATGCGCCTTCGGGATCGTCATTATGCCCAGTGGAGAGGGCGCGTGCGGCGGCAAACCCCGCCATACCGATACGGTTGACCGAAGCCTCGGCCCCGCCGGCAATCATCACATCGGCATCACCGAACATAATCAGACGTGCGGCATCACCGATTGCGTGTGTTCCGGTGGCACAGGCCGTAACCACAGAGTGATTCGGCCCCTTAAAACCGTATTTAATGGACACATGTCCGCCCGCAAGATTGATCAAGGCGGAGGGAATAAAAAATGGTGAAATACGGCGCGTTCCCTTTTCTTCCATTAAAAGGGATGTTTCATAGATGGTTTGCAATCCGCCAATACCGGCACCGATCAAGACGCCTGACCGCCATTGTTTTTCCTCGGTATCGGCCGTATATCCTGAATCGTCCAAGGCTTCCTGAGCCGCGGCCATCGCATAGACGATAAAATCATCCATCTTTTTCTGTTCTTTGGAATCTACATAGGATGCGGCGTGAAAACGGCCGTCATTTGTCGGCTCATCCGAACGGGGAATAACCCCTGCAATTTTGGACGGAATGTCCGAAACATCAAAATGAGACACTTTTTGTATACCCGATTTGCCATTCGTGATGGCGTTCCAGTTATGATCGACCCCCATACCCAATGGAGAAACCATACCCATACCGGTGATAACAACGCGTCTCATTTTATCGTATTTAATTTACAGGACGAAATTATTCGCCTGAATTTTCCTTGATGAATGTAATGGCATCGCCAACTGTCTGGATTTTTTCAGCAGCGTCATCAGGAATTTCGACATTGAATTCCTCTTCAAAAGCCATAACCAACTCAACAGTATCAAGAGAGTCAGCACCCAGATCATCAATGAAGCTGGCGTTTTCAGTGGCTTTGTCTTCGTCAACACCCAGGTGTTCAACAACAATTTTCTTTACGCGTTCCGCAATATCGCTCATGAGCTTATTTCCTTCTTTGTTTTACTCTAATCTTTTTTAAGACTGCCGTTATTTAGCAGAGAGTTTCAAGCATGACAATAGCTGATTTATCGTTCATGTCTAGTGTTAAGGATTTTTAGGCTGCAACGCTTTGTGGATAAGGGATTTCATAATATTTTATTGACTTTTACATGCTAAACATGTTTAAAGACATAATAAATATAGGATCCAGATGAGATATATTGATAATGTTCAGAGGCATGTGATGCCTAATGGTTTTCAAATTTTTACAGATCACCTTCCGTATGCGCGAACCACTTGTGCAGGACTATCAACTTTAAGCGGGGATTATCACGATCCTGTTGATAAAAAAGGGCTTGCCCATCTGTCTGAACACTTAATGGCTCATGCAAAACTGGGCCAAAGTGATCAAGGATTTCTTCAGGTTAACGAACAACGATCGCTTTTAAATTTCAGACTTTTCACATGGTATAATACTGTAACTTATAATGCTGAAGGGCATACCTCATCTGTAGAGGAATATTTGGCAGACATGGCAAACGGTATAACACATCTTGATTACTCGCAGCGTAATTTTGAATTAGAGCAAAGCCGTATTATTACCGAGATGAAGCAGATAGCTGGGAATGTTGATAAGCAAAAAGAGATTTTGAAGGGCATTGCATTATATGGAGCTGATGCCACACATGCGAGGTTAAATGGGGGAACAGTGACTGGCTTTAGAAATATTAGCCTTGCAGACATAGTAAAATATCACCAATCCACGCACGTAGGAGCAAATATGGCTTTAATATCCAGTGGTGCTTGGACACATGATCAAATGTGTGAATGGGCCTATGAACATCTTGCTCATTTAGATTGCGGTGAATTAACACCCCTTTACGACAGTCCTTTTACTCCACATGATATATGGACAAATAATGGAAATCCCGCGAGCGCTGAGGTTGCAATATCTTTTCCGGCAAAGATAGGTGGTGCGGAAGGCCGTATTGCTCTTAATCTTTATGCAATGACACTCTCTCATTCTATAAAAGAGGTTGCCGATGACCAAGGGTTATATGGTATCGGTTTATATGGGGATTATATGGGTTGTGATGGGGCACGGTTAGTATTGACAACCAATTGCGCTCCTCATCAAATATCTTGCGTAGTTGAAAAAGTCGTACACTTATTAGAAACTTCCAAGGAAATTTTTGAAAAAAGATTTATAGAAACGCAAAAACAATTTATTCAGGGTAACCAATTAAATTATGACGCAAATCATATTACGCCAAGCCAGCGTTATGATCGCATTTCAAATGCGTTGTTTTTCAGAAGAATGGCTCATGATCAAGATGATTATATCGCAGCGATAGAAAGTCAGACACCAGAACGAATACTTGAGACAATTAAAGATACGCTTCAGCAAAAACCCGCGACATTTTATTACGGAGCGATCAGGGATGATTTGCCGACGGGCGACATGATACAGCGTCGTGATTTTTCAGGTCGGTCTAAAAAACCAATACGACGTACGCAATTTGATTTTACACCCTTCCGCTAAGTTTAAGCAGCAACGCTTTGTGAATAAAGGATTTGATCCAGTTCACCCATGGTTTGAATAATCTGTTTACAGCCGATCATGGATAATCTCTCCGCTTGATTTTCTTTGTGAGAGAGGCCGATATATCCGATTGTGTCTATATTGGCGGCAATACCTGCCGTTGCGCCCGCGACAGTGTCTTCCAACACAACGGCATTTTGCGGATTGGTGTGCATCGCTTCGCACACATGAAGATACAAATCGGGTGCAGGCTTGGGATTTTTCACCATTTCAAAGGTGAAAATAAAATCGTCAGGAAAAAATTCGTCAAAGCCGGCCGCTTTAATCGTTTCAAGAACATTGTCTCGGGTTCCGTTTGAGCCGACGGCCATTTTTTGCCCTTGTTGCTTCAGTCGCTGTAACAGAGAACGCGTTGTGTCATCCAAGCGGATATGATGCGGCAATAATTCGCGGTAGCGGGCTTGCGATATCTCTTTATCATTCGAAGGAAAGCGCACGGAATATTCCTTTTCAATCGATTCCATAATGTCCGAAATGGCGCGGCCCATATATTTTTCCATACACATTTCGACCGTATAATGCATGAGGCCGAGGCTGTGCAACCGTTCAACGAGAACAGTATTATGCGCCATTTCGGAATCGGCCAAAGTGCCGTCGCAGTCAAATATAATCAAATCGTAATTTTTATTGTGTTGCATGGCAGCAACCTAACAAATTCATAGCCAATAAGTAAATAAAAAAGGGGGTCGATAACGCCCCCTTTTCAAACACAGTGTGTTACAAAATATTAAATCATTGCCATGCCGCCATTCACATGAATGGTGGAGCCTGTTACATAATTGGCTTCTTCAGATGCCAAAAATACCACGGCTGCGGCGATATCATCAGCCGATCCCATGCGGCCCGCCGGAATGGTTGAATTGATTTTAGATTTTTGATCATCATTTAACGCATCGGTCATCGCCGTTGCAATGAAGCCCGGCGCGATACAGTTTACAGTGATATTGCGTGAGGCAACCTCCGCCGCCATAGCCTTTGACCATCCGATCATACCTGCTTTTGACGCGACATAGTTACATTGACCGGGATTGCCCGTCACGCCGACAACAGAGGCAATATTAATAATACGGCCATAGCGTTTTTTCATCATACCCCGTTGGCAGGCCTGCGCCAGTTTAAATGTTGAGGTCATGTTAACGTCAATCACGTTTTGCCAATCTTCATCCTTCATCCGCATGGACAGGCCATCGCGCGTCAATCCTGCATTATTAACCAGAATATCAATGCCGCCCATCTCTTCCTCGACACGTTTAACAAGGTCAACCGCCGCCTCCGTCGATGATAAATCGGCGGGAAACGACTTACAGCAATCGCCCAATTCGGCGACAAGTGCGTTGAGTTTGTCTTCATTACGGCCTGAAATGGCGATGCTTGCACCTTGCGCTCTCAATGCTTTTGCAATTGATTCGCCGATACCGCCTGTTGCGCCTGTGACCAGTGCGACTTTACCGTCAAGATTGAACATGTTCATGTAACTCCTGTCTTATTAAATTATTTGACCTTTTGTAGCAGTCACTCCGATTGATGTCGAGAGGGATTGATAATCCCATATAAACGCTCCATAATCTTTCTCCATGTTACTTGAAAAAATATCACCGTATTTCAATATCCGCCTTGAACGACTCGCGCGCTGGGCGTCTATTCCGTCCTTATGGCGTGATCACGCAGATAAATTGTTGGAAGCGGCCGAAGAAGATTTGGCCCATGCCGACGACGCGTTTGACTTGCTTCACCGTATTCAACGTCTGGAATATATTTTTTCCGCACGGATGGAAAATCATAAATTATTCCGGGATCAGTTTTATCGCGGATCATTCCCGACATGGGCGGATTTTGTATCCCCACCAGCCAGTAAGGAAGATCAAAAGGCCGTGGCTGAATTGTTATATAATGTCAAAGACCCGAAAAAAGATGTCCCGATGTTGGAAATGGGCGACCATGCCCGCGCGATCGGGTGTCACTTATTTGACCGTTGTTTAAAAGATGAGGTGAAATTTGACGTTTCGATTTTTGACGAGAATTTTAAAGCTTTATTGCTGAATAATTGTGATGCTTCGCAAGCCGCGAGTTTTGGCGAGACATATGCCCTCACCCGTTCGCATATTACGCATCGTATTGTTGCATTGTATAATTTGCCCGAATGTACCG
>DCKW01000106.1 GCA_002320485.1 Micavibrio sp. UBA1664 | reverse complement strand
CCGATTTTTAGGGAGCAGAACATTTTCAACTACACTGCCATCAAGTCCGAAAAATTCATATTCATCGGGTGTAGGATTATGAATCTCATGAAGCAACTCACCGCTATTGATGTTATAGACAAAGACTGCCCCAGCACTGGCATGCCCATTCAAATTGGCATAAGGACTAAATACAGTCATAAAATCATTTTCAACATGAATTAATTTACCAAATTCAACGGAATTTCCCGGAATAGGATTTTCAATTGTATGCAATAAATTGCCGGATATAGTATCAAAAATGTGGATTACTCCATTATTATTAAACCCATTATTATCATCTGCATAAACGGGCGCGATCATCAAGTGATTATCTGTAAATATTGCATCTCTACCAAATCGATCGGCGGCCCCAGGTGTAGGATTGCTGTAGACATTAATCAGATTGTAGGAGGTTAGATCATATTGATAAACTGTACCTGAATTGGAAAAACCGTCATTATCACCCGAAGCTCTAATGAACATATTATTATCCACTATAATATAATCCTGTCCAAAATAGTCAAAATTATTAGGGGTGGGGTTATTAAATGTATGTAGTAGATTGCCCGTTGCAAGATCATATAAATATAAAACGCCTTGATGATTTGTAGTGCCGGAATTTGCCGCGTAAACTGTTAGTTTGTCGTCTATAATATTGAAATATTGTCCGAAAAGAGTATACGAACTTGAATTTGGGTCAGTAATATGATGCAATAAACTTCCAGTATTAATATCATAAATATATACGGAGCCTGCATTTGTATATCCGCTATATGAATCGTTTACACTGGAAGTGACTAAAAAATTATCTTTGGCCACCATTATATTTCCAAAATAGTCATTCGCTGCCGGGGTAGGATTAATAAGGGAATATTTTAGATTCCCTGTTTGCAAATCATATAAATAAACGGCACCTGAATTATTCTGACCGCCGTTTCTGTCAGACGACGCAATAATCAATGTATCATCAACGATCATTTTACTTTTACCGAAAAATTCCATAGAATAAGGTGTGGGATTTAGAATGGAATTGATAAGATTCCCCGTTTGGACATCATATAAATAAACGGCACCTGAATAGTTATAGCCACCATTCATATCGACAGTTAAACTAACAATGGCTGTATTATCATGAATTAAAATTTCACTTGAACCAAAACCTTCATTGTTAGCAGGTGTGGGATTAACAAGAGTGTTAATCAGATTTCCGGTAACCATATCATACATATAGATACTACCTGAGGCAGCATACCCTCCATAATTATCATTCGGTGTATGAATGAAAATATTTTCCCCGGCTACTTTATAATGAATGCCGAAGTTTTCATTGGCTAAAGGTGTAGGATTTTGATGATTTATAGAATAGGAGGCTCTCTGAGCAGGTGCGTCAGGAAACAAATCCTGATACCATAACGGTTTTAACAGGCTGCTTCCGCTGTGGGATGGGGTAACCGCCTCGACAATGACAGGCGAAGGTTTAACAAATTTAAATGTATTCAATGATGCGGGAATATCATTGACCACACCTAAAGGACCGGCAGGTGACAATGATTTAAAGGATACTGAATTTGTTTGGAATGAATTAAAGGACGCCGCACCATTTATCGATAACTCTGTCGCAGTTGTATCTGGTGTCGAAGGCGTCGGGCTGTTATATGATGCTAAGACAGATTGGTAACCATCAGCCTTCAGCATGCCTGATGATACTGATTCAGCTATATTTTTCTCAATCTCCTGCATCAGCGAAAAAATCGTATCGTCGGAATATTCCGAAAAAACAGGCGGAGTGGATTTTTCCTCACTATCAGAAGAAGGGTTTTCGTCT
This sequence comes from Micavibrio sp. UBA1664, assembly GCA_002320485.1. Lineage (GTDB taxonomy): Bacteria > Pseudomonadota > Alphaproteobacteria > Micavibrionales > UBA1664 > UBA1664. The sequence continues at coordinate 1,731 of DCKW01000106.1, read as the reverse complement.
CCTGTCTCATTATCTTTTATAATAAATTCCAATGGCATGGATAGGACATCCGGATCGACAACTATATCGGATTGCGCCTCATATAAACTGTTTTCGTTAACAATATCTGTTTCTACAGTATTTTTAGTGTCAGCCATTCCCAAACTCATAAAATTTTATTCTCTTTTAGTATAAATCATGACAATTAAGGAGCCATTAACATTTTATGTCTATAAATTAATATTTTTAAGATGGTTTTACGTCGATGAAAAAAATCATCCACAGGCCGAGGACTCATACTCATTATTTGCTGGATATGGCGGAAAAAGCTTTGTTATAGTGCAGGATAAACCATGATTCACATATATACCAAGCAGGTCTTGATATAGATAGGGTAGGAGAGAATGACATGGGAAAGAAATTTGATCTTTCAAATGACGATAATGCAATATCAACAGGAAACAATGTCCGGCAGTTAGGGTCTGCCGCGCAAACAGGCGCACATCAAAGCCAGATTTTATCTGCGCTGGATGTATTAGGTGCAAAACTAGTCCGTTCGGAAACCGAACGCGAAACCATGCGCAAGTTGCTAAACGAAGCTCTGGACGCGCAGGACAAGCTTGAAAACCAGTTGGAGCGTACTCATATCAATATCCAACGACGCCTTGACCAGATGGAGGAAAAAGGTGGGGCCCTGTCGGCGGAAGACCGCAGTTTTATTGAAGAACAAAAAACGGGCTTTGCTTCTGCCAAAGAAATGTTGGACGGCCAGGTTAACCGTCAATCCAAAGTCGAGGACCAGTTAAAGGAAAGCCTGAAAACTATTGCAAAATTGCAACGACGCCTCGATTCGCAAGAGCAAAAACGGATGCGTCTGCAGCGTCGTGTCGAACGTGTGGAAAATATGGCCGCTGATGCACAAAATGCGCTTGAGGCCAAAGCCATGGTTCTCCTGACCGATCAGAGCGAGGCGATTCGTCATTTACCGCATTATAACGCGCAATCTGCGATGCAGACGTTGGATGATCTGCACGATCCGTTAAATACAAATGTCGCAACGACAGGTGGCTCACGTCGTTTTATGGGGTCTGCTTCAATGACGGCTATTGCCGTTTTGTTGGCATTGGGTATCGGATGGGGCATGGCCATGACCCTGAAACCGTCGGAAAAAGCGTTGATGATTATGGATAACGGCCAGTTGGCTCAAGTCGATCTTCGTGACGGTGTCGCGCAACCATTGGTATTCAGCACTCAGCCGAAAGAACTGACCATAGGACAGCCATTGTCAAATAGGTCGCAAAATGCCGCACCCGCTCAATCCGTATTGAATGCGCCCATGGTTGATCGGGATGCTACAATTGTCCCTGACATAGAAAGCGATATAGCCCTCATGGCCACAGACCTGATCACAGGGGAAATTCTTGATCAGGCTCTTATCGATATAACCCCTGCCGCTCCCATGGCGAATGCGGTGGAGCAACAGGAAAATACCATGTCAGCGATAGGCCAATCGCCAGAAACGATTACGATGGATCGCGATCCCGATCTTCCTGCAGATATGCAACAACTTGAGGAAAAAGCCTTTGGAGGTATTCCGGAAGCGCAACATGATCTGGCGGCCTTGTATACGGCAGGTCAGGCAGGTGTAAAACAGAATTACGAGCGCGCCGGCTTCTGGTTTAAGCGTGCGGCGGAGCAAGGAATTGCAAATGCCGCCTATAATCTTGGCGTATTACAACAACAGGGATTGGG
>DCKW01000084.1 GCA_002320485.1 Micavibrio sp. UBA1664 | reverse complement strand
TCAACCGTTGATGCCGACGCGCCGGGGTAAGTTGCACTAATCGAAACAGTAGGTGGTGCCACTTGAGGATATTGCGAAATCGGGAGGGTGCGAATTGCGAGGATCCCTGCCAACATGGTTATGATTGCCAGAACCCATGCAAAAACAGGGCGATCGATAAAAAAACGGGCCATTATTCAGCGGCTCCTTCTTGCAAACCGGTTTCTTTCGGCTGTTCATTTAACGCGGAAGTCTCTTGCGCTGCACCTGATACAGTTTCATCTTTCCAAGGGGAGGGCGACACCTTTGCACCATCACTTACCTTTTGATAGCCCTCTACGATAACCCTATCCCCCTCGTTCAGGCCTTCGGTCACAATCCAGTTATCCTTATAGGCGTTCGATATCTGGATAGGGCGCGGCTTGGCTATATCGCCCTCCTCGACAGTCCACACACTCAAGCCACCGTCAGCACCACGAATCGCCGCGCGTTGCGGGACAAGAAGACCCTCGTTTTCGCCAAGGTAAACAACAGAACGGACAAACAATCCCGGCATCAAAACATCATCGGGATTCGGAACCACTGCCCTCAGTGTGATTGAGCCCGTTCCCTCATCAACTGTTACCTCGGAAAATTTTAACTCGCCTTTGTGGGGATAGGTAATTTCATTATTATCCCCTATCATAAGTTCCACCGGAATATTACTTTGCCCCGCCCATCTTGTTTTAAGCTTTGCCCCGTCTGTCCCCGACTGTTGCATGTCAACATACACGGGATCAAGCTGAGTGATAACCGCGAGCGGATCAGTCTGATTTGCCGTAACCAAAGACCCTTCCGTTACCAAAGAGCGGCCTATATCACCCGAGATAGGCGCATAAACCTTGGTATAGCCGAGATTGACCTTGGCAACATCAACCGCGGCCTGAGCAACGGCTATGGCTGCTTCTGCCTGTGCGTATTCCGCCCTGATATCATCATATTCCTGCTGGCTGACCGCCTGAATTTCCACAAGCTGACGGTATCTCTCGTTTCTTGATTTAACGGAGCGTATGCTTGCCTGAGCACTTTTCAGGTCGGCTTCGGCACTTGCTAATGCCGCTTTGTACCGTGCATCGTCAATCTGGTACAATTGTTGCCCTTTCTCTACCTGTGCTCCCTCTTCGAAAAGCCGCTTTGTAATTATACCTTCAACTTGCGGGCGGATTTGTGACTGGCGAAATGCTGAAACACGTCCGGGTAAGGTTTTTGTTTCCTCGATTTTTTTCAAAGCTATATCTATAGTCGCAACCGGCACCGCCTGTTGTTGTGAGGCCGCTTGTGGTGAATCAGCATCGGGCGTTTTTTCCTGCGCATCCGTTTTGCCGTTTATTCCATAAAGAACCGCAACTAGTATTAAAGCCCCTATCACCAGTATTCCTATACCGATTTTTTTCCCGCTGCGCGCCATGACGTGTTTTCCTTACCGTTAATATCGTGTCGTTTGACAAATTTATTCTATGATCCTATGATATATACATACACGAATGTATGTGTCAAGCTAACAGACGGGAAAATATGCGTAAAACAAAAGAAGATGCACTCAAAACGCGGGAAAATATTTTAAACGCCGCCACCGATCTTTTTTCAACCAAAGGGGTAGAAGCCACATCCCTTTTGGAAATAGCCAATCACGCCGATGTAACGAGAGGGGCCATATATTGGCATTTTAAGAATAAATGTGAAATTTTTGAGGCACTTCATGAACGCATGCATCAAAATTTCATACAGATTGTTATGGAAGATCTGGAAACCGACCATCCGCAACCTCTCAAACAGATGGAGGCCGTGTGTTCGCGACTGTTGACCAGTCTTAATGATGACATTCTGAAACGTCAGGCACTGACATTATTCCTTATGAAATGCAATTATATCGGGGAATTTTCTGATTTTGTCGCCAAACAAAAACAATGCAAAACACAAGCGATGATGCTGTTAAAACAATATCTGGAAAGAGCACAGAAAAAGGGCCTTCTTCCCGCCGATTCGGATATCGATATTCTGATGACATCCATTAATTGCTATCTGAAAGGGGTTTTGATTATCTATCTGAGCGACCCTGATGATTTTGACATCAAGGACATGGCGCCGAAATTAATGCGACTGTTTTTTTCCAAACTTGCTTAGAATCGATTCTTTACCGCCATTTTCGCACGATTATGTTTAGTTTCACCTTGTGTAAATAGCAAAATATTCCGCATAATTATGTATGTAATAGGGCTAAAATCCTATCTCAATTTTACCGATTATAATGCCCACATTCTCGTTAAAAAAAATTCACTCCTCACACCATTGATTTAACACCATTTCAGGGAAAATTTTCTGTTTTCCCCAGATTTAAAAACATCAAATGATGAACAATATATTGACAGCCGAAGACGCTACAAATACCATATATTGTGTTAGGTTGAACTTTTCGGATCGAAAAGATTTTATAAACAATGACAAAAATAATACCCCAAATCGAACCTTGGGGTGAGGTTTATTTTCGCCATTTTTACGGTGGAAAACATGGAGAAGGGAAAGACAATATGATTATAGTTTACAGCAAACCGGCCTGCGTTCAGTGCACAGCAACAACCCGTGAGATGGATCGCAAGGGCATTCCATACAATGTTGTCGATTTGACAAAGGATGAAACCGCATTCAACACCGTAAAGGATATGGGGTATATGCAGGCTCCTGTTGTTGTGGCCGGCGAAGATCACTGGTCAGGATTCCGCCCCGATAAAATCGGCGCATTGGCATAAGGATTTAATATACTACATATAGTAGTGAACCCAAAGGATGAAGGATAAGGACGCGGATTATGGAACCGTTACTGGTTTATTATTCCAGCACATCCGGCAATACAGACCGGTTTGTACGGCAGTTGGGAATGGACAATATTCGCATTCCCGTCTCGCTCAAGGCGAGTATGGAGCCGATTAACCGCCCCTTTATTCTTGTTTGCCCGACTTATGCCGACAATGACGGATCGAAAGCGGTGCCAAAGCAAGTTATCCACTTTTTAAACAATGCGGAAAACAGAAATTGGATGCAAGGAGTGATAGGCTCTGGTAACCGTAATTTTGGGCATTTGTTTGCCCGGGCGGCAAACATTATTTCGAAAAAATGTGGTGTGCCCCTGCTTTATAAATTTGAGTTAAGCGGCACACCGGACGACATCACAAACGTAAGAGAGGGAGTGCAAAAGCTATGGCATTCGTTGAAAAAGCCTACAGAAACGAAACGGACGGGAACATGACAGCCGAACAGAAAAAATTGGAATCAGGTATGAATTTGCACATTGATGAAAAGAAAAAACCATCCAGCACGGCCGCCGTTTTAAAACGCGAAGCGGAAAAAGCGGAAGAAGCGGGGTGGGATTATCACGCGCTGAATGCACAACTGAATTTGCTGGGCCCTGACGGTAAAATCCAGTTCGATATGGATAAAAAGGCCGCCCGCCAGTATTTCCTGCAACATGTAAACCAAAATACCGTTTTCTTTCATAATCTGGAGGAAAAACTGGGTCATTTGGTAATGCAGGGCTATTACGAATCAAACGTACTTGAACAATATGAATTCGATTTTATTCGCGATCTGTATGATTACGCCTATGCCAAGCATTTCCGTTTCCCGACCTTTTTGGGAGCGTATAAATACTATACGAGTTATACTCTGAAAACCTTTGACGGCAAACGCTATCTGGAGCGTTACGAAGACCGTACAGTGATGGTGGCCCTGACCTTGGCCCGCGGCGATGAAATTATGGCGCGCCATCTGGTTGACGAGATTATTTCTGGCCGATTCCAACCTGCAACGCCCACATTCCTGAATGCGGGTAAAAAACAGCGTGGTGAGCTTGTCTCCTGCTTCCTGTTACGTATCGAGGACAATATGGAATCCATCGGTCGCAGTATCAATTCCGCTTTGCAATTATCCAAGCGCGGCGGAGGGGTGGCGTTATTGCTGTCCAATATTCGCGAAAGAGGCGCGCCAATCAAGAAAGTCGAAGGACAATCATCAGGTGTTATTCCGGTGATGAAATTGCTGGAAGACTCCTTTTCTTACGCTAATCAACTGGGCTCGCGTCAAGGTGCGGGGGCTGTCTATCTGAACGCCCACCACCCTGATATCATGCGCTTCCTTGATACAAAACGGGAAAATGCCGATGAGAAAATTCGGATCAAGACCCTGTCTCTGGGCGTTGTGATTCCCGATATCACATTCGAACTGGCGAAAAATAACGAATATATGTATTTGTTCTCGCCCTATGATGTTGAGCGCATTTACGGCGTGCCGTTTTCCGAAATTTCCGTTACCGAAAAATACGAGGAAATGGTTGAAAATCCACGTATCCGTAAATCAAAAATTAAGGCGCGTGATTTCTTTACAACTCTGGCGGAAATCCAGTTTGAATCAGGTTACCCGTACATCATGTACGAAGATACGGTGAATCGCGCCAACCCGATTGACGGTAAGGTGACCATGAGTAACCTTTGCTCCGAAATCCTGCAGGTCAGCGACGCCAGCACATTTAATGCCGATCTGGGTTATGACCATATGGGGTCGGACATTTCCTGTAACCTGGGCTCGATGAATATTGCCAAGGCGATGGAAACACCTGATT
>DCKW01000051.1 GCA_002320485.1 Micavibrio sp. UBA1664 | reverse complement strand
GCAGGCATGAGCGAGCGCAATCGCTCGAATGTTTGCAATGCAGTATCGGCGTGGATTGTGGATATCACCGTATGCCCCGATTCTGCGGCACGCAAGGACGTTTCCACCGTATCCATATCACGCATTTCCCCGATAATAATATAATCGGGATCATGACGCATTGCGGCACGGATCAGATCGCTGAATTCCCCTCCAGATATGCCGCCGCGTACCTGCCATTGCGTTGCATACCGCAATTCATATTCAATCGGATCTTCGATTGTGAGTACATGACGCCTGCGACGGTCAATTTGTTGCACACAGGCATAGAGTGTCGTTGTTTTACCTGACCCTGTAGGGCCGGAAAGTAAAATCAATCCGCCCCCGCCCTTAATTTCAGGGGAAAGCATTTTCTCCAGATAATCGCCGACATCCTCATGACGACGAAACAAGTCATCAAAACCTTTAAGGGCTGCACGGTCAAGCAAACGCAGTGTCAGCTTTTCCCCGTCTTGCGAATGTCCCGCGGCGGCAACACGGACATCGACACTCCGCCCCTGCCATTGGAAACCGAAACGCCCGTCCTTTGGCGTTGTTCTGTCACCAAAGTTCATGCCGGATTCACGCTTTAACAATGTTGTTAAACGCGACATCGCATCGTTGGGCAACAGGTGTACCGGTATTAAATCCCCGTCGATACGATATCTAATCCAATTAGGCGCATCAGGCGCATTATCCTGGATAATATGAATATCGGATGCCCGCAATTGTAGAGATTCCGCCAGCATGTCCCGCATAAACTGGTTCAACAAAAGACCGTTATCAACATCCGACAGCCATTCCGACAATGTCTTTTCCGCGCGGTCTGCCGATAAATCGTGAACATTGCGCAACGCATCCAGCAATTCCGCCCGATCCCAAATTTCGGATTTCAGATCGGTAACGTGAAATCCCGCCCTTTGCACTGTGGAGATAAAAATATTTTTTTGCTTATCGTTAAGCTCGTTCAAGGGAGCGATTTTTAACACTCCTTTGTCCAGACCGATAAGGTGGATGCTTAACGGCATCCATGTTTGCACCGGCACGATTGATCTTAATTGATCCCCTGTTGCCGTATCTTTTTTTTCCTCACCGGTTTTATCAACCGTTTCAAAAGATGAAGAAGCCCCCGCAGCATCCAGTAACTGCTCCGTCGATCTGTTAATTCCCTGACGTAGAAGAAGTGCCCGTTCTTTTTGCACCATATCGAGGTAGCGTTCACGGCCCTCGCTTCCGGATTTACGTTTAAAAGATGTGCCTTGCTTTACCGTGTCAGACATTTATTGACTTCCCCCTGAAGAGGAAGATGATGCGGATGAAGACGGAGTTACCCCCCCATTTGTTCCGCGCGATGACGTTGTGGTGCCGTTCATATTATTAAGCGAACGGTCAAATACCAAAATAACGATTGTATCGCCGCTAATAAGTCTGACCCCTTCTTCGGTGACATGCACTCTCCATTCATATCCGCCGATCAATGTTGTTTTGCCATCGGTCACGATACGGCTTCCGACCGGCCCTTTGATAATGGCATGGTTGGACGAATGCGACGTAACAACATACCCGTCAAGAACAGGTTGTCCATCAGTGCCGTTAATCGATGATGATGATACACTTGCCTCCCCTGACAATCCGTCACGGCTCACAATAATGGGTTTGCTGTCGACACTGATTGCCTCTGCCGCGGTTCCGCGGATAGGCAAAACCAAAATTCCGCGCGCGCCTGTGTGTGAAATCTGCACATCGTCAATGACTGACCCGACCTTCGTCGGTGCCCAGCTTACGGTTAACGGGCACGCCTCGGTGGCGGACAAAACCATTCCATCCTGACAACCCGTCGCTAAAATTTTCAATCCGTTTTCCGAGCCTGCAAGCTGGATTTTATTTAACGTCAATTCATTATCCCCGACATTAACAAGGCTGATCGTGATTGCCGATTGCGCGTTAATACCGTCCTCAAAATCAATTTCAGTTTCACTTGAAACCAATACACCTTTGCCCGGAAGTGATGCCGGAAAAACCTCCGCCTGTTTTGATTCGCCCGGGTTAAATGTTCCGGTTAGCGGAATATTGGCCACCGCCGAAGATCCGCTATGTTCAATAACAAGAAAGCCGCTGGAAGGTCCCTGAATAATCGGCGACCATAATATTGACGCGATACACGCCTGTCCCGACGCCAGTTGTGTACAGTCACTTCGTAAATTATAGCCCGATTGTTTTGGCGCATCGATGAACATATCCTTGATATCAATCGGGTTGGAAGTAATATTGCGGATTGTTAATGAACGTATAATCGGACGGCTGGCCTCCAATGTGCCGAAATCAACTGGATTGGGATTAACCTCAAGGTCAGTCGGTGTATTCACATTTGTATCGCCTGACTCCACCGTTCCGTTGATACGGGCCGTTACCAGGCGGCTGCGTCCCGTATGACGAACAAGCATCTCTGTCCGCCATGCGCCCGGCTGTAAACCCTTAACAGCAACAATCACGGCACATTCGGCCCCACCGGCCAGCGGCTCCGCAGAACATTGGTTCACACCGACCGAAGCGGAGACGGTTGAAGATGGATACAGATTTATATCGCGAAATTCGATAGGGCGTCCGCTTTCATTACGGAATCTGACAATAACCTGCGCTGTTGAGCCGATAGGAATAGTTCCGGCATCGACATCGGCCTCTACGGCGGCAAGTCCGCCTCCCCCTTCGACAACCTGATCAACAGGATCGCTAAAGGCCATTTGCGCCATTGCATCATTATACGAAAGCGAAAAAGCAGTGAATAAGAAAAAAGCTAGGCAAATATTTTTCATTAACGCGTCTCTTCCATAGGGGAGGCTTTGATCGACGGATTAAGCAACATATCGATATCAACATCCGCATTATTCGTGGGCATTTCGTCAGGGAATAATTTAAAACCATTGGCCGGAACGTCCGTTCCCTCAGAAAATAAGGGTGTTTTTGACGCAGCTTCCTTGCGTAGTGTTTCTCCGTCTACATAACGGATAACCCGAGGACGCAATAAGATAACCAATTCCGTATTATTTGTCAGGCCAGTACGGCTTGTCGGAACAATAGGTGTATTCAACCCAAGACCGGCCGTATCGTATTCATCACGTTCGCGAACCAATCCGGCAATTAAAATGGAATCGCCGGGGCGTGAGCGCACTTGCGTATTTAACTCACGCTCGCTGGTACGCGGCAATTGTAACGTGTCATCACTGCCAGCATCAAATTCTTCGAACCCCAAAAATTCGTCAATTTGCAATTCTATTGCGGCATAAACTGTTGATTCATCCCACGAACTTGCAATATTCAGCTCAAATCCCGTATCCACTTCCGCTGTTGTGGTCGATACGGTTTCATCACCGTCATAATCCCTTGTCCGTGTCAGGGATTCAATATAATTGATGGTTTCCGCAACACGCAATTTTGCCGCAGATCCTGACAATACGGTCAATTGCGGTTGGGAGATGGTTTTAACGGCACCTTGTTCGGACAGGAATCTCAAGACATCGCCGGTGGCAAGGTTAACCTCACTCCGTGTCGGCAGACCGATTGTGATCGGCGTTCCAACTTGCGAGCTGATATTATCCGCAATGGATATGCCAGTATTAAAGGCCCCGATATCTGCGATTTTATCCCATCTGATACCCGCACTGTTGGCATTATCCAGCTGGACTTCCCATATATAGGTTTCATAAACAATAAGGGCGGTATTGGCACGAAGTCTGTTAAAATATTGTACGGCCCGCTCTGCATTTCGTTGCGTAACCGTATAAATCAAAGTTCTGGTAGAGCCGTCAATGACGGTTTCGGCGCCCGATACGGCCTGTAAGCCTGAAGCAATACTGTCAAATCCTTCATCATCAAGGGGCGGCAATGATACGGTAAAGGTTTCCGTCTCCTTAACCTCTAAAATACCGCCTTCATATGTACAATATAAATCGGCCAGTCCGCATAGACGGCGCACGACGTTATCAACGCTTCCCTTTAAATTGGCAACGGTGATCTGCCGGCTTAAACCTTCCTCGGTTTGAAATGCAATAGGAACATCATATCCCGCTAAAACCAGTTGTAACGCCCCGGCAAGCGTTTCTCCACGCAATTCATAAGGACCAATCTCATCTGAAGGTAATTTTTCCTTTGTTTTAACGGAAGGGACCAGAACGTCCTCCCCCAACGGGACAGTCATCACCGCATCCCTGTTTTCGTTCATTGCCTCGTTACGGGGCGATGCCTTGGTTGCAGGAGGAATATCCACTGTGCGCCCGTCAGGCACGTTCATCGGCGCGCAGGCAGCCATTAAAGTCGACATAGCAAATGTTCCGAGATACAAAGATATTTTCGGAACGTTCAAATTCGTACGTATTTTATTAAACAATGCAATCATGAGGCGGCACCTGATCCGGATATGGCACGAGCGACCATTTGTAAAAGTCTATCTTTATTAACAGGTTTCATCAAGACACTTACAACCTTAAAGTTAGATGCCTTCGATAAAACATCTGAATTCTGATCGCCTGTGACCAGAATGGCTGGAATTGAAATATTTTCGGCCTGCATTTTATTTAAAAAATCAAATCCGTCTGCAGGCTCCATACGCACATCAACCAACATACAGCGGATGGATTCCTTATGGTTTCTAATCGCATCAACCGCCTGCTCGACATTTGTTGCCTCATAAACACCATACCCTCCGTCTTGCAGAAATTTTACAATCTGCATCCGTACAAAGTCATTGTCTTCTATGACCAAAATATATGATTGATCAGGCATTGAGGGTCCTTGAATGGTATATCAACTGAAAAATTATGTGATTCACGTATTTTCTGCAACCCTTTAGGAGTCAAGACATCTATCAATATTCAAATATGCAGATTTATGTCTTAGGTTTTGAAGTTTTTAATAAAAATATAATAATAAAAAGGCGGTTTTCCTGTTACTGGGAAACACCGCCAAACCCTACCTAAAGACTCAAACCTCTAGGAATTTATGCGACTGACTAAGCAGCAACGGCGAAAACATCACCATTGTCGTTAGCGGCAGTCATAGGAGCAAAATTATCGTTTGCATCTATATTTAATGATCCTGTATACGGGGGTATCTACCCGAACGCCGCAAATCACCTTTATTACGCGTGTCGATCCTGTTTCGGCCCCACAGAAACACAAATTAAATGCATTTGCGCTTTTGGTGGAGCCGCCGGGTACTGCCCCCGGGTCCACGACGCCTATTCCGTAACCACGTATAGCGTCATAGTCGATGACAATTCATCGACACTATTACTATAGGGCATATTCCCTCATGAATCAATATTTTCTCGGGATAAGGATTGCGCTTTTCTTGTTAGGCTACCGTAAAAACCTTAAAGTGTTAGCAGCAGCACAACAAGGAATGTAAAGATGTCACAATACGAGGAATTATGCCGTAAAATCGTGGATAAAGGTCAATGGGTTGAAAACAAGCGTACTGGTAAGCGATGCCTGACCCTCATCAACGCCGATCTGGAATATAATGTCGGCGCAGGCGAATTCCCCCTCGTCACCACACGCAAATCCTATTGGAAAGCGGCAATTGCCGAATTTCTGGGCTATATCCGCGGTTACGATAATGCGGAGCAATTTCGTGCAATTGGATGCAATACGTGGAATGCCAATGCTAATGAAAATAGTGATTGGTTATCAAATCCTCATCGCAAAGGTGAAGACGATATGGGCCGTGTGTACGGCGTGCAGGGACGCGCATGGGCCAAGCCTGATGGCGGAACAGTTGATCAATTGCGGAAGATTGTTGAAGACTTATCCAAAGGTTATGACGATCGCGGTGAAATTTTAAGCTTTTATAATCCGGGTGAGTTTCATATGGGATGCCTGCGCCCCTGCATGCATACGCACACATTTTCATTGTTAGATGACACATTGTATCTAACCAGCTACCAGCGTTCATGTGATGTGCCGTTGGGATTAAACTTCAATATGGTGCAGGTCTATTTCTTTCTGGCGATGATGGCACAGATTACGGGACACAAGGCGGGTACGGCCTATCACAAAATTATCAACGCGCATATTTATGAGGACCAGCTTGCCCCCATGCGCGATATCCAGTTGACACGTGAACCTTATAAGGCACCGATATTTCACATTAATCCCGATATTAAAACTTTGGAAGATTTGGAAACATGGGTCACAACGGATGATTTTTCGGTGGAAGGATATGAATTCCATGAGCCAATTAAATACGCATTTGCCGTTTAATTTAATATAAGTTAAGGAACATCGACAGCCTTTAGTTTGTTTACTAACCGCCACAGTAAACAAATAAAGGAGACTAAAATGTTATTTTCACCATCCATTAAAAATCTCAATGACTTGTTTCTTCATCAGTTAAAGGACATTTATTATGCCGAGAAGAAAATTGTAAAAACTTTGCCTGATCTGGCGGACAAAGCCACAGATTCGAATCTTAAAAACGGTTTTCAGACCCATCTTACCGAAACAAAAGACCAGATATCAAAACTGGAACGGGCATTCGATATCCTCGGTGAAAAAGCCGAAGGCGAAAAATGTGACGCCATTGAAGGTATTTTGAAAGAGGGCGATCACCTTGTAAAAGATTGTGAAGAGGGGGCAACACGCGACAGCGCCCTGATTGCAGCAGCACAAAAGGTCGAGCATTATGAAATTGCCACCTATGGTGCCTTGTGCCATATGGCAAATCTTCTAGGTCAGACAGAGGTTGCGGACATTCTGCACAGTATTTTAGAACAGGAAAAATTAACAGATGAAAAATTGACTTCCATGTCAACGTCTGTTGAAAAAATGGCTGTTAAAAAAGCTGCCTAGACACCTTCTCTCCCGACCCCTTTCCTGTATTTACACAGGAAGGGGTTTTTTATTGCCTGTATTTCAGTCATGATAGAGTAAAGAAAACGAGACTAAATATGACTGTTAAACCCCGTATATCAATGATAGCCGCCATGGCGAAAAATCGAGTGATTGGCAACGGCGACAAAATTCCGTGGCATATTCCCGAGGATTTTAAATATTTTAAGGAAAAAACCATAGGAAAACCTATTATAATGGGCCGTTCTACATTTGAATCGATCCATAAAATGAAGGGGACCGACCCGCAGTCAGGCCCTGCTTTACCAAAACGCCAAAATATTATTATCACCCGTCAGGATAACTATAAAACGACAGATTGCATTACTTGTCCGTCCGTCGAATCCGCAATTGAAACTGCGAAAAAAGAAAATTCGCAGGAAATTATGATTATCGGCGGCGGAACGATTTACGAGCAGGCACTACAATACGCCAATTATATTTATCTAACGGCAATTGATACGGCGTATGAAGGGGATGTTTTTTTTCCTGAATTACCTGAGAGCGAATGGCGCAAAATCTCAACTGAAAAAAAAGACGGATTTTCGTTTAATGAATATGGACGAATTTAGTCCGAATTGATATAGTCCTCCCTGAATATAAATATCGCCGTGATTAGGGAGGCCTTTTTTATGATTATTTGCCAATGTTTTAACGTTGCCCATGCCACGGTTGATGGTGTTATCGACGATTTGCGTAATTCAGGTATGCCTGAGAATAAAATCACTCCCGGCCTTGTTCACAAAACGGCGACAGGGGGGAAACCTTTTGCTAAGGGATGTGGTGATTGTTGTAAAACCATTAAAAAAAGGCTGTCCTCCCGCCCTTTGTTAATGCCCACCGCTTAAATTTTTAATGATATTTTGATAATAGTCAGAAACAGGCTGTCCTAAATCCGTCATTTTTCTAATTTCCGCATTTAACGGAACCTCACCCAAAAACGGAATTTCTACTTTCTCTGCCTGCGCCTTTGCCCCACCGTGGCCGAAAATATCATCCTCATGTCCGCATTGCGGGCAACAATAATAGGACATGTTTTCAATCAGGCCTAAGATAGGAACGTTGACTTTTTTAAACATCTCTATGCCCTTACGTGCGTCTATCAGGGCTATATCTTGAGGCGTTGAGACAATAATCGCGCCCGTTAAAGGGATTCGTTGACTCATTGTTAATTGCACATCGCCCGTCCCCGGCGGCAAATCAATAATAAGTGTGTCGAGCCCTTCCCAGGCGACATCTTGTACCAATTGGGTAAATGCCGATTGGACCATCGGCCCTCGCCAGATTAGGGGGTTTTCCTCGCCAATCATAAACCCGATCGACATAACATCCATATCGTGCGCGCGCAAAGGTATGATTTTACCCGCGTCGTTCTGATCGGGTTTTTGCCCTGAAAGCCCTGTTATGCGCGGTACGGACGGCCCGTATATATCGGCATCCAGTAATCCGACCTTTTGTCCTGTTTTTGCCAAGGCGGCGGCAATATTCATCGCAACGGTCGATTTTCCGACCCCTCCCTTGCCACTGGCAACAGCAATAACCTGCTTGGCATCAATTGTAATTTTTTGCGTGTTTGCCAGTTTGGCCGGCGGTGCCTTTTCCGCCGTCATAATAATTTTGGCTTCCGTCACACCTTGAATATTTTTTAATGCCTGTTCAGCGGCGATTTCGGCTTCTGCGGCGCGTGTTGGATCGCATGATAAAATCGCCCTGACAACACCTTTTTCAACCATGATATTATCGATCTGCACACCCTCAATTCGTGAAAGCGCGGTTTTTATCTCGGATTCTTTCGGTTTTCGGTTGCCAAACATATCCCTTCATATATTTTAGATACGAAAGACAATCAATTAAAACTTTTAGGGGTATGAATGGCACCGAACGGTAAAAACCCATGGGGGCAAGGCCCGAATAAACCGAGCAACACAAATCATCCGACCGATCAGGGGCGAAAAAGCGATATACCCGATCTGGATGAATTATTGCGAAAGGCAAAGGGGAATTTCAATTTCGGCAACCAAGATGGCGGTGAAGGTAAGATAATTCTCCTAGGAATTGGTGTTGTTGCGGCCTTGTGGTTGGCCAGCGGATTTTATCGCGTCCTTCCCAATGAAAATGCGGTTATTCAGCGTTTTGGGGAATTAAATCGGACGCAAACACAATCGGGAATGGGGTATCATATGCCTTGGCCCATCGAAACACTGACAAAGGTTAATGTCACGGAAGACCGCCGCCTGACAATCGGATTTAATGATTACGGTCGAGGCAATTCCAATGCCCGCAATGATATTCCGGAAGAATCACTCATGCTGACCGCAGATGCCAATATTGTCGATATTGATGTTGTTGTCATCTGGAACATCGACAATGCGCATGATTACCTGTTTAACATCCGCGCGCAGGAAGACACAATTAAGCGTGTTGCCGAAAGTACGACCCGCGAAGTTGTCGGCCAAACCAACTTACAACCTATTATTACCACAGGGCGCGAGCAAGTGTCCCAGCGCATTAAAGCCTTGACGCAAGAAACTCTGGATGGCTACGGATCAGGGATTGCCATTAAACAGGTCTTGATTCAAGACGCCACCGTTCACCCCGATGTAACCGAAGCCTTTGATGATGTTGTCGCAGCCGGTCAGGATGCCGAACGTTTCCAGAATGAGGCGACGATTTATAAAAACGACATTATTCCAAAAGCGCGCGGGGAAGCCATCCGTGCCATACAAGAAGCGCAGGGATACAAAGAATCGCGCACTGCCCGCGCTGAAGGGGAGGCGGAACGCTTTACACAGCTTTATGAAGCCTATGCAGGCGGTAAGGATGTTACACGCCAGCGTATATATATTGAGACAATGGAAGAGGTTCTGAAAGACACAGATAAAACCATCATTGATCAGGAAGGCGGATCGCAGGGTGTCGTTCCCTATCTTCCTTTAAACAGACAAACACAAGGGGCACAATAAGCCATGCAAAAATTACCGATTATTGCCGTTATAGCCGCAATTATTTTGATTATTTTCAGTCTGTCCGTGTTCACTGTGGATGAACGCGAAACAGCGATTGTCCTGCAATTCGGACAGCCGAAAAAAGTGTATCAGGATGCCGGTCTGAAAATCAAAATGCCATGGCCGATTCAGAATGTGCGCTATTTTGACGGTCGAATCCTTGAGGTCGATCCCGCGCCGGAACGGGTCAATATTTCATCCGACCGCAATAATCCGTTGCTTGAGGAAGGCACAATCGATCCCGAGTTGATTGACGAGGTCAGCGGCGAACCGATTATTGTCGACACATTCGCACGTTATAAAATCACCGATCCTTTGTTATTCCTGCAACGTTTGCAAAGCGAAACGCGTGCCAGACAACAGATTGAAAACGTTATGGATTCCGCAACGCGCGATACGCTCGGGAATGCGACCTTACGCGAAATCCTCTCACCCCAGCGAAGTGCCTTGATGAATCTCATTCGCGATCGTGTGAACGCTGACATGGAACCGCGTGGTGTTGAAATTGTCGATATTCGTATTGTCCGCGCCGATCTGACGGATCGTCTGAGAACCTCAACCGTCAATCGTATGATTACGGAACGGAACGAGCTTGCAACCAAAACCCGCGCAAACGGACGAGAGAAAGCGCTTGAAATCCGCTCCACTGCGGACAAGGAACGCGCGATTATTTTGGCTGAAGCTGATAAACAGGCACAAATCATCCGTGGTCAGGGGGATAAGGCCGCGACTGATATCTATAACAAAGCCTATAATCGCGACCCTGATTTTTATGCCTTTGTACGGTCAATGGATGCCTATAAAACAACGTTTAAGCAAGGCGAGGGAAGCGAGAAAACGCAAATGATCCTGTCACCGGATTCAGCCTTTTTACGGTATCTTTCCGAAAACAGATAAAATTTGAATGCGGTGTTTTCACCGCATTTTTTTTAATTACTTCGTGCTGCTTCTTGACAACTGTGGTTCGTCATATAATTAATTTCTTCATTGCATTCCATGATCGTGATACAACATAAAAAAATCCAAAGGATAAGGACTTTCAGACTATGAATTTTCATTCTCATAAAAATAACAGATTTTTTCTTTTTGGCGGGGTTGCAGTTTTTTCAAAGATCCTGTTTGCCGTCATATTGTTACAGGCAACGGCCGTAAAGGCCGCCCCTGCACCGGAAAGTTTTGCCGATTTGGCGGATCAGTTATTGCCGGCTGTTGTGAATATTTCTTCCACGCAAAAAATTAATCCGCAGCAGCAATTCCAAATGAGTCCTTATCAGAACCAGAACCCGTTCCAGTTTCCGGAAGGATCGCCATTTAATGATTTTTTTAATGATTTCTTTGGCCAGCCGATGCCCGGTATGCCTATGCAAGAATTGCCGGCAACATCCCTCGGATCAGGATTTATCATCGATATAAGCAAAGGCATTGTCATTACCAATAATCATGTCATCGCCGGCGCCGACGAGATAAAGGTTACATTGCATAATGATAAAATTCTTCCCGCTGAAATTATCGGCAGTGACGACAAAACGGATATCGCTGTTTTGAAAGTGGACCTGACAGGCGAGGAACATGTTGCAGAAGTTAAATTCGGCAATAGCGACGAAATGCGCGTTGGTGACTGGGTTATCGCCATTGGAAATCCGTTCGGTTTGGGCGGAACGGTGACAGCGGGAATTATTTCCGCCCGTCAACGTGACATCAATATGGGCCCATACGATGATTTGCTTCAAACCGATGCATCCATTAACCGCGGAAACAGCGGTGGACCGATGTTTAACATGAAGGGCGAGGTTATAGGCATTAATACGGCGATCTTCTCTCCCACCGGCGGATCAGTAGGGATAGGGTTTGCAACACCATCTGCTCAGGCTACGCCTGTTATCAAGCAATTAAATCAATTCGGGCGCACACGTCGCGGATGGCTAGGTGTCAAAATTCAGGATGTTACTGAGGAAATTGCCGAAAGCTTGGGTCTTGCGAAATCTGCCGGTGCACTGGTTGCCGAAATCACACCAACAGGGCCTGCTGAAAAGGCCGGAATTCGTACAGGTGATGTTATTCTGGCATTTGACAATAAGCCTGTGCGCGAGATGCGCCAATTGCCACGTATCGTAGCGGAAACCGACATCAACAGCGACGTGCCGATTGTCATATGGCGTAACGGCGAGCGTGTTAACCTGACTGCCAATATTGGCGAACTTGAAAAGGCGGAAGATGACGGCCTGCTTGCGGCGCATGATGGCGACAACATGTTTCCAGGCGATAAAAACAAGGTGGAGGGCACTGAAATTCCGACGCTGGGCATAACGGTCAATCCTTTGACGGATATATTGCGCCAGACTTTTTCCGTTGATAAATCGGTTAGCGGATTGGTGGTAATGGATACCAATGCAAACGGAGATGCCGCCAAGAAAGGTATTACCGCCGGCGACGTTATTATCGATGCCAACCAAAAA
Organism: Micavibrio sp. UBA1664; assembly: GCA_002320485.1. Lineage (GTDB taxonomy): Bacteria > Pseudomonadota > Alphaproteobacteria > Micavibrionales > UBA1664 > UBA1664. The sequence goes on along the minus strand of DCKW01000051.1, from coordinate 4,192 downwards.
CCGGCGACGATCGAGTCGTTACAGCAGGAAATAGAATCCGCCCAAAAGGCGGGACGCGAATCCATTTTATTGCTGCTTAATCGTCAGGGAAGCATCCAGTTTGTTGCCGTAAGGTTGGAAGTGCCAAAACCTGAAAAAGAGACCGATGCGGAAACAGGGGAACAACCTAAGGAAGAAGCAACCCCTGCGCCGGCACAATAGTGTCACACAAAAGGCCTAAAATTCCGATTATTATAGGGCCGACTGCTTCGGGCAAGTCGGCTCTAGCCTTATCCAAGGCAATGGAAAACAATGGTGTTATTATTAATTGTGATGCCATGCAATCCTATGATGCCCTTCACTGTTTGACCGCCCAACCCGATGCCGCCGATTATGCGAAGGCCCCCCATAAATTATATGGGCATCTTCATCCTGCAACTCATTATTCCGCCGCGGATTGGCGGGGGGACGCCATTCGTGAGATAGAAAGCGCATGGTCGAAAAACCAAACGCCCATTATTTGCGGTGGAACGGGATTTTATTTGAAAGCCCTTATGGAGGGGTTTTCCCCCATTCCCGATATTCCGCAATGTGTGCGTGATAACGCTATGGCCCTGCAATCGGAGTTGGGTAATCCGGCCTTTCATGCGGAATTGCAAAAGCGCGACCCTGCAACCGCGGCCAAACTTGACCCTATGAATACACAGCGCAATGTTCGTGCTTGGGAAGTGCTGGACCATACCAGTAAACCCCTGATTGAATGGCAGGCAGAACCACTGACAGGGGCGCCACACGGATGGACATTCGAAGTAACGGCCATCTTTCCCGACAGACCGCGATTAATCGAGAAAATAAACGCGCGCCTTGATACGATGATGGATAAGGGTATTCTGGACGAAGTTCGCGTACTTGACGGTCGCATTCAATCGGGAGAGGTACCCGACGACGCTTTGATTGTAAAGGCGCACGGATTCAGGCCATTTCGGCGATATCTGCAGGGTGAGTGGACATTGGACGAAGCCATACAACAAACCCAAAAGGAAACCCGTCAGTATGCAAAACGGCAAATGACGTGGCTTCGCAACCAACTGCATATAGACCACATTATAGAAACGGTATAAGGTGCGGCTTATGAATGACCGCCCTATTCGCGGCATGGTATTGATGACCCTGTCCGTTTTCCTGATAATTGCGATGAATATGTTTGCAAAGCTTGTAGCCGATCAGCATCTTTTTATCGAGGCCGTTTTCTACCGTAATGTTGTTGCCTTGTTAACCATCACGCTGTTGATAACGGGTCAGCGCAAATTCCATCTGTTTAAAACCGATCGTCTGAAAGGCCAGATTTTGCGTGGATTCGCCGGTACATTGGGAATGTCGTGTGTTTTTTGGGCTTATTCGCTTATGCCCATGGCCGAGGTCACAGCCATTATGTTTACCGGCGGATTAATAACCACCATAATGTCCGCCGTTATTTTAAAAGAGCAGGTCGGACCCTATCGATGGGCCGCGGTTATACTGGGATTCCTAGGCGCGTTTATTATTGTATCGCCGAGCGGAACCGCAATTACCCCTATGGGTATTACGGCGGCATTTCTGGCCGCCTTTATCGGCGGCGGTGTGGTGTCTATCATGCTCCGCTCCTTGGGAAAAACGGAAAACGCACAAACGACCGTATTTTATTTTATGTTGATCGGGACGGTCAGCACCGCCCCGTTCGCATTCCACTATGGTCACTTGCCTACGGCAGAGACATTACCCTATTTAATAGCTTGCGGTTTGACAGGGGTTACCAGCCTTTTAACAAAAACCCAGGCCTATCGTTATGCAGAGGCATCGCTTCTCAGTCCGATCATGTATACGGGGATTATATGGGCGACGTTATTCGGATGGCTGATATGGTCAGATTGGCCGACCCCTAATATCTGGATCGGCGCGCTTGTGATTATAGGAAGTAACCTGTTTATCCTGTGGCGGGAGAAACAGAAAAAGATTAGTAGAGAGCAAACTGCTGATCTTTGATTTGACCGACCAGTTTATGAGTGTGGGTATCTTCCAGTAAAATAATCTGATTATCATAAGATTGTGCCAACAACTCGCTAATCACCTGTTTATCGGCGCGGCTTAATGTGTAGAAGTTATAATCAACATCGACGACAACAGTGCCGTTAGGTTTTCCAAACCACCAGTTTTTCTGATAAGTCACATTTTCGATGATATCGGCATTTTTCAGATTTTGGATAAAGTCGTCGGGTGACAGATTTTCCAGATCCTGTGCATCGAACATGGAACGGTCACGATCCAGCGCGGCCGGTAATATATGCTGCTGATCCTCTATTTCCGGTTGGTAAGTCGCACCTTCCCAGTGACGCTCAGGCCAGACTAAAGGGCGACCCATACCGAAAAACCATCCGCGCTTATGCTCGCTATTCGGGCTGGAACACGCGGAGGTCGTTAAAATTGTCGCACAGGATAATAAAAGCATAAAATATTTCATATCTATACAATACCAAATAAAATTAAAAAGACATTAATAAAATGATGATATCTTTGAATAATGATCGACGCATTGAATAATTCTGTCTCCGGATTGCAAAGTGCCTCACGCACCGTTGCACAATCGGCCGCCAATATCGCCAACCCGAACAGTAAAACCGAACTGGTGGAAGACATTGTCGATATGAAACGCGGCGAGCAAAATTTCAAGGCCAATGCTGCCGTATTAAACATTACAAAAGATTTGCAAGACGAATTATATCGCTCGGTTGATATCACAGTTTAAAATCCCCTTTTCTTTTCACAAAATCGTCTTAATTTTAAGAGAGACTATTATTCTTACAAGGAGATGATTTATATGCGTTTTTTAATTATGACACTGGCCCTGATGATGTTACCGATGGGCGCACAAGCACAGGAAGCCACACCATATGACGCCATGCCCGGCGGATTGTACAAACTTGATAAGAATCATGCCAGCCTGATCTGGAAGGTCAGTCATATGGGTCTGTCGAATTACACGGCCCGCTTCACTGATTTTGATGCCGACATCATGTATGATCCTATGGATATTGAAAAAAGCAAATTGCGGGTAACCATTGATCCGACTTCTGTGGAGACGGATTACAAAAGTGATGACGGTAAGGATTTTAACAAAGATCTTGGCTATGAGGCAGGATGGTTTAACGCCAGCCAATATCCCGACATCACATTTAATTCAACCAAAATTGAAAAAACGGGTGACAATACCGCCAAGGTTACGGGCGATCTGAAATTTCTGGGCGTTACCAAACCTGTTACATTGGACGTGACGTTAAACAAGGCGATGGGTAATCACCCAATGTTAAATAAGCCGTTTATGGGTTTTTCCGCCACAGGAACGATCAAACGTAGCGATTTCGGTATGACCAAATATATACCGCAGATCGGCGATGAGGTGACATTGAATATTGAAACGGAATTCATGTATGCCAAATAATGTCGATCAGCCGCGGATGCGATATTCCATTGCCGCCATTATCCTTCACTGGATAATGGGGGTTGGTTTTTTGCTTATGCTAGGCAGTGGACTGACATTCGAAAACTGGGATAACATGCCACAGGATTTGAAATTCAATGTGATTCAATGGCATAAATCGCTTGGCGTTTTATTATTATGTGCGGTGGCATTGCGGTTAGTATTACGCTTTATTATCAAACCGCCATCTCTTCCCGCCAAATTGTCAAATCTGGATAAAATCGCTGCCAAGGCTGGGCATTGGGCATTATATGCGGCAATGATTATCATGCCTGTGTCAGGCTGGATTATGGTGTCTTCATCATCTTACGGTCTGCCGACAATCGTATTCAATTGGTTTGAATGGCCGCATATTCCCGATTTGGCCGGGAATCGCGAGATCCGACAATTATCGGGGGGAACACATGAATATACCGCCTATATCTTTATCGGTTTGATCGCGTTGCATATTGCGGCGGTCGTTAAACATTATATAATTGACCGCATTAACCTTTTGCCGCGTATGGGGATTGGAAAGACAAAATCATGATAAAATATTTATTATTAGGGTTGTTAATAGCCCCATCCCTAGCATTGGCTCAACCATATGATGTTATAAAAGATCAAAGCGTTATTGGTTTTAGCGGCACACATACGGGCAAGGAATTCAAAGGTGAGTTTGAAGATTACACCGCCGAAATTGACTATGATACTGACAAA
>DCKW01000039.1 GCA_002320485.1 Micavibrio sp. UBA1664 | reverse complement strand
AACCAGCTTGGAAGGCTGGGGCTCTACCATTGAGCTACACCCGCGGGGGACAGCCCATGTTTTATAAGGAATTTTCAATCAGTGCAAGTGTAAAAATATTGACGGCTGAGATAAAACTCACCTATATATAAAATATGTCAAAAATAGAAATTATATCCGTTGCCAACGGAAACAAAGATTTTGCCGATCTCCGCGCCCGATACCTTGACGGAAAGCAATCCATGCCCATCCATACCTTGAGAGCAGATAGTCTTGATGATTTAAATATGGCTATTGCGGATTTTCAAAAGGTTGCAAACACGATGAAAGTTAGTGAACAAAGCGGATTTATCAACGTTAAAAAACCGGACGGAACCTGGGAAACCATGTCGGATTATATATGGGCGGCAACAGGAATTGCCGAGATCATTATAGAGGCAAGCCGCCCCAAAGGCGGCTGTCCTGCATTTAAACCTTAATCGGGAAATTCCACTTTCAAACCGGCGGGGGGTTTTGCAAATTCGGCATAGGCCGATCCGCCGCGCTTAATCAATTCAACAAAATCAAAGCGTGATCCGTCAGGCATTTCCCATCCCGATGACCCTTTTGCAAGACAAAATTCGCCATCGCGGACACTGAAAATTCCTTCGCCGATTGTCACATATTGTATGCGACCATTCACCATTACGGTGCGGCGGTCACCTTTATTTTTCTCTATATCCTCGACACGGACAGTGGTTTTAAGATTTCCATACCCGTCATTATAGACAATGGTATTAACCGGAAAATCGTCAGGCACATCGTTTGACGCATCCTCGCCAAGAATACTCCAGTCCTCGCGTAAAACCGCACCGAGAATTTTCGGGTAATTGTCACGGGAACGGAATTGGGTTTTATCGTTATCAACCTTTACCACACGGATTTCGTCGGCAAATGGCTTTAAAAATGTTGCGGAATATCCGCTATTGACCGTGATAACCTGTACGCCGTTTTTAAGGCGGAGGTAAATGAACGGCTCACCTGCATTTTTTGAACGGGCGGTTAAATCGTCTTTACGAGGGGCCACATTGTTATAGATGATATAATCTTCGCCGATCGGGCTGTTTACCGCCAATTGGGCTGTTACAAAGGCATTTTCGGTTGATGAAAGCGGGCGAACAGGGGTGATTTCTAGCTGGTATTCGAACTGGATGCCTTGTTCAAATTTTTCAGCCTTAATAGGACGGATTTGATGGTGAAGGCGGTCTACAACCTCACCGAATGCAAGATCGCCGACAGGTCCGTAATCTGCCATTAAACGGATAAGTTTTTGTTCTAATTTCATGAAAAGACTTTCGCTATTTTTTATAGAATAGACAAAAATTCATAGCCTTTTATTACCATATGGTCAATAAGGGATTCGAAAACGGGTGGAAATTCCGGTTCGGGTTTATCATGCATAATGATAATAGATGTTATGCCCTTTTCGTTAAGCATTTGATCCTCATCAATACGCCGCTTTAAATCCCCGATCGATTGGTAGGGCCATTGCCCTTTATGCCTATCAAGCAACATCCAGTCGAAGGATGAAAAAGTCATCAGGCAGTCAGCGGCATTTGCAATAGAGCTGTTTTTATAGACAGGATGATTGCATTGAAAGGGTTGTGAATAGCCCTTTTCTTTCAAATATTTTTGCAAAGCCACCACCTTAGGATGACTATTTATGTCTGTAGCATTCGATTTTTCAAAGTGACGTTCAATGCGGTCGCCGTTACCGCGATCAAGATACGGAAACCGGAAATAGCGGCGCGGCCTTGCCACCCCTGCCTTTTTATAAATCCCGGTTATAATATCCTCGGTCTTTTCAATTTCATCAATACATTCTTCATAGCTCAGGTCGCCAAAAGGACGGTGGGTCATAGAATGGTTACCCAAAATGAATCCTTTTTTGACTGCATCGATTAATGCCTTGTCACCATAGGTTTTCACCATGTCGCCGCGTATAAACAACAGTGCGGGAATCCTATGATTATATAAAAAATCGCATAATGCAGATGTATGCGGTGTCGGGGAATCATCAATGGTTACATAACATTGTGGCATGTATTGACGCTACCATAATCAAAAAAAATTGAAATCCTCATATTATTTGTGGTAATAATAATACTGTCACATAAATGACACGATAATATAATTACATTATATAGGCCATATCAATTCGCAAAGAAGATTGAACGGCTCCTGGGTAAAGCAAGCAAGCATTCAAAAGGAGTATGAGATATGTCTAAATTTTATGAAAGTGATGAAAATAATATGAAGGTTTTGTTAAAGGAAAGCGATTTTGCGTTTTCCATTCTGATGGATACCGGTGGGACCGCCAACAGTGATTTTGCCGAATATACATCAGATAATTTTATAAGGTCTTTTCGCCACATTATGCAAAAACCGGATTTAAGTCGGGCGCAACTTGCATCCATGTTACGTGCGGCGGAGCGTCGCAAAAAACGACGCGATAATGATGAAAACTGGGCCGATTTTATGTCTCATATCATCGCCCATGGCGTGACCAATAATAATTCCGATCATAGATTGCATTAAAAAAGGGGGTAATTCCCCCTTTTTTATCTATCTGCCTTTGGAGCGATTGACCTCGGCAATTTCGGGTGTAGCGCGCAAGGCCGCCACGATGTTATTCAAGTGCGACGTATCTTGAACATACACATCAATATACATGTCCCAGAAATCCATAGAGCGGTTGGTGATTTTCAAATTGGTAATGTTTCCTCCGTTGGTCGAGACGATATTCGATAAAGTCCCCAGCGCGCCCGCTTCATTGGAAATTGTCATTGTGATACGTCCGACATGAGTCTCGGGTGCATCCTTGCCTGTCCCCCATGATACCTCCAACCAGCGTTCAGGCGTATCGGCAAAATTTTCCAGCGTATCGCAATCCATCGTATGGATGGTCACGCCACGTCCCGTTGATACGATCCCGACGATGCGGTCGCCCGGTAACGGGTGACAACACCTTGCAAAATGAACGGCCATACCGGGGATAAGCCCTTTGATCGGCATCGGCGCATCTTTATTGACCTTTTTAACTTTGTTGAACTGCTCGATAGAGGGAAGGTTGTTGACCTTATCCTCCTGCAATTGCTGCTGCTGGTTTTTATGGTCAGGAAATACCGCTTTAAAAACATCGCGCGCGACGATATTACCCTGTCCGACACCTGTAATAATATCCTCAACCGCATCGACGCGGAATTGCCCGGTCAAACCGTTAAGCATTTTATCAGCAAAGTCATATCCCTCCTGACGGAAGGTTTTGACCACCATGGCACGCCCCAGCTCCATATACTGGTCGCGTTGTTGTTGCCTGATAAATCTGCGGATATGGGATTTGGCCTTTCCGGTGACGGCGAAACGTTCCCAAGTCGGGGAGGGTGACTGGTTTTTGGACGTTTGGATATCAACCTGATCACCGTTATTCAACTTGGTCGATAGCGGTGCGATCCGGCCGTTGATTTTTGCCCCGACGCAACGGTTACCGACATCGGAGTGAATAGCATAGGCAAAGTCAACACAGGATGCGCCTGCCGGCAGTTCGATTAAATCCCCTTTCGGTGAAAAACAAAAAACCTGATCGGAAAATAGTTCGAGTTTTGTGTTTTCTAAAAAATCCTCGGCTTGTGATTCCTGTTCCAGAATTTCAAGCAATTCGCGCAACCAGCGGAATTTTTTCAGATCGCCTTTATTGTCATTAGGTTTTCCCTGTTTATAAGCCCAGTGTGCGGCAACCCCCAGATCGGCCTCTTCATGCATGTCACGCGTACGGATCTGTATTTCAATGCGCTGGTTTTCCGGCCCGATAACGGTTGTGTGAATCGATCTGTAGCCATTGGGTTTAGGTGTTGAAATGTAATCTTTAAAACGTCCCGGGACAGTCGGGTAATGCGAATGGATTAACCCCAACATGTGGTAGCATTGTTCAATCGTATCAACCATGATGCGAAATGCCATAATGTCCGATAATTGCTCGAATGCCACGTTTTTACGCTGCATTTTCTTCCAGATAGAATAGCGTGTTTTTTCACGGCCCGACACCGATGCATTAATGCCCGCTTGCTTGGCTTGTGTTCCCAGCGTTTCAATAATGCGATTTACAATGTCCGTTCCTTCGGATCGTAGGAAAGACAGACGTTTTGAAATGGAATCGCGAGCCTCGGGATAAAGGAAGCTAAAGGATAAATCCTCAAGCTCTTCCTTGATTTTATGCATCCCGATACGTTCTGCCAATGGCGCATAAATTTCGATCGTTTCGCGCGCGATACGGCGCTGTTTATCCACCCTGTCCTTGAAATGATGCAGAGTGCGCATATTATGAACGCGGTCGCCCAATTTGACCAACAGAACCCGGATATCTTCAGACATTGCCAAAACCAGTTTCCGGAAATTCTCTGCCTGTTTTCCCTCTGCCGTTTTGCTTTCAATCCGTGTCAGTTTAGTAACGCCGTCGACCAGACTCGCAACCTCCTTGCCGAACTGTTTTTCAATATCCTGAAGCGTAGCATCGGTATCCTCAACTGTGTCATGCAGGATGGCGGTTAGAAGTGTGGCCTCATCCAGCCGCATTTCAGCCAACAGGATAGACACCTCAAGCGGATGCGTATAATACGGTTCCCCCGACGAGCGGGTCTGGCCATCATGATAGATTTTGGCGAAATCGACCGCTTTTTCGATCAACGGAATATCGGCATCCTTATTATAGGACTGAATAGTTTTAATTAATGTCTGAAGCTGATCATCCACGGCTGTGTGCAAATCCTTTTTAAAACTATAGTACCAAATAAAAAAGACCGGTTGTCAAAAAACCGGCCTGTTTCTCAAAATTTATTGTGATTTTTAATTGTCGTCGTTCGTTTCGCCTGCCAGAGATGCCAGCATTTCATCATCCGTTAATGCCTCTTCCCCATCATCAGCATATCCGCCGGAGGCGCGAAGCAATGCTTCCTCTTCATCGGCGTGCGCAGCTTCATTACCGATCAGTTCTGCTAAATCGATATCGTCGCTGTCGGATTCGTGAACGCGCTGATATGACTGTGTCATGTCTTCCTGCAACTCTTCTATATCAACTGTTTTTTCGGCAATTTCACGTAAAGCGACAACCGTATTTTTGTCATTGTCACGGGAAATAGTGATTGGTGCGCCTGCGCCAATTTTACGCGCGCGCTGTGATGCCGTCATGATCAGCTCAAATCGGTTTGGAATTTCGGTAACGCAATCTTCAGTGGTAACGCGGGCCATATAATTTTCCTCTTGTTAAAATATGGATTTTGACCT
>DCKW01000075.1 GCA_002320485.1 Micavibrio sp. UBA1664 | reverse complement strand
GTGGCGCAAACGGGTGGTAAAATCCATGCCGTTATGCAACCGCACCGTTACACACGTCTTGAAAACCTGTTCGAGGAATTTTCAACCTGTTTTAATGATGCCGACAGTGTGATGATTGCCGATGTGTACGCCGCAGGCGAAAAACCGATTGAGGGTGTGAGTGGGGAAACACTTGCCACTGCCGTATCTGCACATGGGCATAAGGATGCGTCTTATCTGGATAATTCACAAAATTTGGCTTCAATCGTTTCTGCAAAAATTCGGGAGGGCGATATGGTGATCTGTCTTGGGGCAGGGGATATTACCAAATGGGCCTATGCTCTTCCCGCGGAACTCGAAGACATTTTCGTTAAAAAAACGGCTTAACTTCCATTGCGGAGGCGCACGCTCTCCTTTAAATTATATGTATGACAGATTCTTTGATCGACAGATTGCCACAAGTGCGTGGTCGCCTAAGCGAAAATGCAGATATCGGCGCCAATACATGGTTTCGTGTCGGCGGACCTGCTGAGGTCCTTTTTCGCCCGAAGGATCGCGAAGATCTCGCCGCTTTTCTGGCGGCATGTCCAATGGACGTTCCCATTACGGTACTAGGGGTATGTTCGAATATGATTATCCGCGATGGCGGAATCAGAGGTGTTGTTATCAAGTTGGGGCGCGATTTTGCCGAGATAGATCACGATCATAACGGTGTGGTGAATGCGGGGGCTGCGGCGCTTGATATGAATGTTGCCCAATTCGCCGCGCGCGAGGGGTTGGGCGGGCTGGAGTTTTTAAGTGGTATTCCCGGCACGATCGGTGGAGCGCTCCGCATGAATGCGGGGGCTTACGGCGCTGAAACTGTGGATGTTTTGACGGAGGCGAAGGTGATGGACAGGGACGGATCAATCCACGTCTTTTCCGCGCAGGATATGCAGATGAGTTATCGTCACAACGGGTTGGCGCCACATTATATTTTCTTGTCGGCTCACTTTAAAACAGTGCCTGAACCAAGCGAAATCATCCAGGGTCGCATTGATGAAATTCGTGTGCGAAGACACGATACGCAACCTGTTCAGGCGCGGACGGGCGGATCGACATTTGCCAATCCGTCTCCAGAAGATTTGCGCGCTTGTAACTTGCCTGAGGACACAAAGACATGGCAGCTGATTGACAAGGTCGGCGGTCGCGGATTAACCGTAAACGGCGCAAGCATGAGTGAAAAACATTGTAATTTCATGCTCAATGACGGGACGGCAACCGCAGAGGATCTGGAGCGATTGGGCGAGGAAATCCGCCGCCGTGTTCAAACGCAATTCGGGCTTAATCTGCGTTGGGAAATTAAACGGATCGGCGAATTTAAAAGTCATTTCGATGTTTTAACACAAACACAAGGAACCGCATAAATGGCAAAATCAGTGGCATTGTTGGTAGGGGGATGGTCGGCGGAACGGCAGGTATCTCTGGATAAAGGAAAGGCCGTTGAGAAAGGGTTGCAAGAGGCCGGATATGACGTTCGTGTGATCGATGTTAAACGTGATATGGATGATTTGTTGCAAAAATTGACGCCGCGCCCCGATGTGGTTTTTAATAATTTGCATGGCAAGGGCGGGGAAGATGGCATTGTGCAGGGCGTGTTGGAATTTCTGCAAATTCCCTACACACATTCGGGCGTCATGGCCTCGGCAATAGCAATGGATAAGGAACTGACCAAAAAGGTTGCGCATGATTGCGGTGTCAAGGTGGCGGAAACATTGAATTTTCCATACGATCCGCCTTATGTTTTAAAACCGGTGGATCAGGGGTCGAGTGTTGATATCACTATCGTTTTCGAGCAGGATAATTTTCAACCCGACATGACAAAAAAAGGCATGATTGCCGAAAGATATATCGCCGGTCGTGAATTGACGTGTGCCGTGCTTGACGGAAAGGCGCAGGCCGTAACCGAAATCATCCCCGAAACGAAATTTTTCGATTATGAAGCCAAATACAAGGATACGCGTACGCGTTATGTGTTACCTGCCGCCATCCCTGCGGAGGTTGAACAACAGGCAAAACAATGGTCCGAGACTGTTTTTAAGGCCTTGGGATGTCAGGGGATTGCCCGCTGTGACTATCGTTATGATGAAGGTGGTGAAGGGCTGGTTTTTCTTGAAATTAATACTCAACCAGGCTTTACACCTGAATCGATAGGGCCGTCACAGGTGATTTACAATGGTATGAGTTTTGCTGACTTATGCGCCCATCTTGTAGAAACAGCGACGGTTAAAGATAAATAATGGCTGTTAAACGCTCTGGTTATAAACGCTCTATCAAACGCAAACCCTTCTGGGAAGGGGTGATGGAATGGGTATTGGGTCGTGGAAAAAAACTGATTATTCCGGCCTTGATAATCTGGGCCGTAATTGTTTTATGGGGAACAGGATTATTTGCAAAGGGTGCGGATGCAGCGTGGAACGGCATTATCGAGTGGACTGCCGAACAGGGGTTACAGGTTGATGACGTCGTTATAGAGGGACGATACAGAACCGATTTAAAAGATTTACAAAAGGCAATTGCCATTCACAAAGGAGCACCGGTGCTTGCCGTGGATGTATTAGCGGTTCAATCCAGAGTCGAAAATTTGCCATGGGTTAAAAATGCGACGGTCAGCCGCCATTATAACGGGATTGTCACTATTTTAATGGTCGAACATACTCCCTTTGTTGTTTGGGACAGGCCCGGTATCGGCCCTGTAGTGGTCGATACCGATGGAGGGGTCATTGAAAACGCAGATGTCGCTGACTATACATCCTTGCTGGTCGTGTCGGGTGTGGATGCGCCAAAGCATACAATTCCCCTCATGCAAACAGTCATGGCGGAGCCGGCAATAGCCAACTTTATCCGTGCGGCGGAATGGGTGGGTGACCGGCGTTGGGATTTGCTGACAAAAACCGGAACGCGTATTAACCTGCCTGAAAAGGATATCGGATACGCCCTAACGCGACTTGCAAAATTGCAGGAGGAGAAAAATATTTTGGATCGCGGGCTTTTATCCATTGATTTAAGAGCGCAAGACCGTATCATCATCGAAACCCAAAGAGGAGAAGCACGCGATGCGATGAACCTGTCCCATTTGACCAACTCGATATAAAAACCATGATAAAACATAAAGTTCGCGCTAAAGGATCAGTTATTGCCTCCATCGATATCGGAAGCGGCAAAACCGTTTGTTTTATAGCGCAGGTTGTTGATAACGAGGGTGGTGCCGAGGTGATCGGAATCGGACATGTCGCATCCAAAGGTGTAAAATCCGGCACGATTATAGATTTGAAAGAGACGGAGCAGTCGGTAAAGAAGGCGGTGCACGCTGCCGAAACCATGGCGGCGAAGGTTATGAAGGGGTATCCTTTACGGGATGTGGTGATGTCCATCCCCTCCACCTATACAACCTCGACCCGTGCCAGTGCTTCTATTAAAATTCTCGGGCACGAGATATCGGAAACTGATATACAAACCGCTTTATTGCGATTGGAAGAAGATGAACAGGATGAAAGTCATGCCATCATTCATTCCATTCCAACAGGATATAGTGTTGACGGCCATGGCGGCGTAGAAAATCCTGTCGGGATGCATGCTGATTCTATGAAAGTTGCCATGCATTGCGTTAAGGCCGAAATAGGCGCATTGAGAAATGTATTATCCTGTGCAGAAAAAAATCATCTAGAGGTGGATTGTCTTTGCATTGCCCCGTATGCGGCAGGGCTTGCGGCTCTGGTTCAGGATGAAAAGGAAATGGGATGTCTTGTTATTGATATGGGGGCTGGCGTCACCAGTTATGCCGTGTTTTATCAAGGCGCCATGATTCATGCCGGAGCGGTGCCTGTCGGCGGCATGCATGTAACAAATGATTTGGCGGCAGGGTTGAATACCGCATTCAGCGATGCGGAACGCTTGAAAGTTTTATATGGATCCTGTGCAGGAAGTTTGAGCGATGCAAACGAAGTTATCGATGTCCCGACATTGGGGGAAGATTCGAATATTCACGATCATCAGGTTCCGCGCGCGACATTGGTCAATATTATTCGCCCCCGAATGGAAGAGATTTTCGAACTCATTCGTGGCGATATTGACATCCATCATATGGATGGGTTTACAGGTGGGCGTGTTGTCCTGACGGGTGGTGCTTGCCAATTGGCGGGCGTGCGCGACTTGGCCGCAGCCATGTTGAACAAACAGGTGCGTATCGGTAAGCCGATCGCGTTGGCTGGTCTTGCTGAATCAACATCAGGCCCCGAATTTGCCAAAACAGCAGGGCTTATCCATTATGCTTGCGAGCGTATGGACGAACAACCGCGACTGGAGGATGTCGGAAGCGATCTTCCTCTATTCCCACAAATTTTGAAATGGTTTCGGGAAAATTGGTAATTTTCTTTTTATAAAATAACCATGTGAAAAACCTGTGAATTAATCTTGTATAAATTGCTTCGGCACATTTGCATTTCAAATGCGAACACAATATGCTTTTTTGTAGTGATTCGGCAGGGCTCATAACGGTTTCCGCTCCGTTAGCTTATCTATCACTTTTAAAAAGCGTTTTAATTATTTGATACTCAAGAGGGAATAGGAAGCAAATGAATTCATCAAGTCAAACTGTCAAAGGGTCTTTCAAACCTGAAATTACAGTAATCGGTGTTGGCGGGGCCGGTGGAAATGCTGTTAACAATATGATTGCCTCAAAACTTGATGGTGTGAATTTTATTACATGCAACACGGATGCGCAGGCTCTTGAAAATTCTCTGGCTTCTAATGTCTTGCAATTGGGAACGACATCGACAGGCGGGCTTGGTGCGGGTGCGCGTCCGGAAATAGGGCGTGCCGCGGCTGAAGAATCTCTTGATGATATTATGGCCCAACTTGAAGGCCAAAACATGGTTTTTATTACCGCCGGTATGGGTGGCGGAACAGGTACGGGGGCAGCACCCGTTATTGCTCAGGCATGTAAGGAAAGAGGCATTCTGACGGTGGGTGTAGTGACAAAACCGTTCCAGTTTGAAGGCGCGCAAAGAATGCGTCTGGCTGAGGCCGGAATTGACGAAATGGCCCAGCATGTCGACACATTGATTGTGATTCCGAACCAGAATCTTTTCCGCATCGCCAATGAAAAAACAACATTTGCCGAGGCTTTCCGTATGGCTGACAATGTGCTGCAGTCAGGTGTTAAAGGTGTGACTGATCTTATGGTCGTACCTGGTATGATTAACTTGGATTTTGCCGATATTCGCTCTGCCACTTCCGAAATGGGTAAAGCGATGATGGGTACGGGCGAAGCGTCAGGTGATCGCCGCGCGATCGAGGCTGCGGAGCAAGCGATTAATAATCCGTTGCTGGATGATGTTTCGATGAAAGGCGCTCGCTCTGTCATTATCAATATTACAGGCGGTCATGATTTGACATTGTTTGAAATAGAGGAAGCCTGTAATCGTATCAATGACGAGGTTGACCCTGATGCGACAATTATTTTCGGCTCTACTTACGATGATAGTCTGGAAGGCGTTATGCGTATTACAGTCGTTGCCACAGGTATCGAGGCGGAGATGAATCGCCGCGCGGCCAGCCGTCCAATGTGCCCTGCCATGATCAATACGCAACCAAAAAAGATTGAGGAAACAACACCTGTTGCCGACAGTTTTGTTGCCCGTTATCCTGAGCCTTCACGGATCAACCAGAGCGCGGCGGTCGCCTCTTCTGCTCAAACGCAGCCGCAGGTACAAACACAAAGCCAACCGCAAACTGTTGAATATGCCCCTGTTGAACAACCGCGTGAAGTTGCGGTTGCAAGTGCCGATACTGCAACACAAAACACTGTTTCTGCCTATGAGGGGCAGGCAATTCAAACGGGCACTGTTGAAACAAATTATGTCGCCGAAGGATCAGCCTTGCGAAAAGTTGATACGCAACAGGAAGAAACGCAAACATCTTCTTATAATGCAAGCTTTATTCCGCCTTTTGCACCACCGCGTGAAGAGCGTCCAAAGATCGAATCTTCATTGAATTTAACTCCTCCTGCGCGCCATGAAACTTCCAGCTATCATCAGCAGCAAGAAAGAAAAACACCGTCATTGTTCGAAAGAATTACCGGACGTAATCGTCCCGATGATGAAAAACATGAACAAAGCGGTGCATCGTCTTCAGTTTCAACAGAAAATACAGGATTTGCGCCTAACACAATTACGGCTCAACGTAAAACTGTTGTCACAACATATGACGCGCCCGGCACGCAAGGACAACAAGGTACGTTAAATATTGATGCACCTGTTGCACCCCCCAAAACGCAATCACCATCAGGTGAGGATCTGGATATACCTGCTTTCTTAAGACGCCAGATCAGTTAACTTGATTACTAGTACCCTGTAACTTTTAAAACCCGCTTGTTTTGGCGGGTTTTTTTATTGTAACACAACGCAACATGGCGTGAATTTCCTGATGCAATGCGAAGCATTATTTTAAATAATAGATAAATTTAAAAAAGATTTGTGCTTATGCAACATACATTAAAAACACAGACAGTATTTAAAGGGAAGGGTTTGCACAGTGGTGCGCCCGTCACGATGATCGTTATGCCGGCGTGGGCTGGGCACGGTATTGAATTCATCCGTCAGGATATTGATGATGAAAAGGCGCATATTCCTGCAAAATGGGATTTGGTTGAGGCTTCGCAACTATGCACACTTTTGAAAAACGAGCACGAAACCAGCGTCAGCACTGTCGAACATCTTATGGCGGCCTTTGCCGGAATGGGAATCGATAATGCGTCAATCTTATTAGACGGCCCTGAAGTGCCCATTCTTGATGGCAGTTCCCAACAATATATCGAAGCGTTCGAACGCGCGGGTCTGGTAGAGCAGGATGTCGCGCGAAAAGCCATCCGCATTTTAAAACCTGTGGAAGTGCGCGATGACGAAGGGCGCGTGGCCCGTTTTGAACCTGATGTTTCCAGTGTGTTTGAATTTACCATCGATTTTGACAATGACGTTATTGGCAAGCAATCCTATGTTTTCGAACTGATGGAAGCGGACGATTTCAAAAGCCAATTGGCCAATTGTCGGACATTCACACGCTTAAAAGATGTTGAAATGTTAATGGCGGCAGGCCTAATTAAAGGCGGCGGACTGGATAACGCGGTTGTATTTGATCATAACAAGGTTGTGAATCCCGATGGTTTACGCCGACATGACGAGCCGGTTCGCCATAAAATTCTGGATGCGATTGGCGATGTTGCATTGGCCGGCGCGCCGATTATCGGACGATTTATCTGTGAAAAAGGCGGTCATGCCCTCACAAACAAATTATTACGCAAGTTGTTTTCGGAAACGGATGCCTATAGCGAAACCACCGACTTTCTTGGTATCGGCAAGGTTGAGAATATGTCTTCTTCTGAAAAACTGGCTTATAACGCTTAAAACAGCACGATAATTTTGTGTGGGATTTTGAAACAAAGATTGTCACGCCAGTAAAAGCCTACTATTTTAAAGGCATGAAAAAACTATTATTGCTTTCCCTTGTTTTATTTTTATCTGCCTGTAGTTCCGATGGCGATAACCCGCTGGATGATGATTTTGAACCGGCCCGCCCTGTCGAGGAGTTGTATAATGAAGCCGCAAGCGAGCTGGACACAAAAAATTATCAGCGGGCTTATGAATTGTTTAACGAGGTCGAACGCCAACATCCCTATTCCCAATGGGCCACACGCGCGCAGTTAATGGCCGCCTATGCCGCCTATGAAAACGAAGATTATATTGAATCCATTCTTGCCGTCGACAGATTTGTGCGATTGCATCCGGGAAATGCCGATATTGATTATGCATTGTATTTAAAATCGCTTAACTACTACGAGCAAATATCCGATGTGGGACGCGATCAGGAAATGACACGCCTGGCCAAGGAAAATCTTGAAGGATTACTGCGTGCCTATCCCAATTCGAAATATGCCCGCGATGCGAAGCTAAAACTGGATCTGACCCTCGATCACCTTGCAGGGAAGGAAATGCAAATCGGACGTTATTACCTTGTTCGTAACCAGTATTCCGCGGCGATCAAACGCTTTACCAATGTTGTGCAGAATTACCAGACGACAACCCATGTGCCCGAGGCCCTACACCGTTTGGTCGAAAGCTATCTGTCATTAGGAATTCGCGAGGAAGCCGTTCGTGTTGCCGCCGT
>DCKW01000064.1 GCA_002320485.1 Micavibrio sp. UBA1664 | reverse complement strand
AGGATCGTTTATAAAAAATGGGATATATGAAGACATTCGTATTAATGGCGGCGATGACCGCCCTGTTTATCGGGATCGGAGCCATGATCGGCGGCACATCGGGAATGATGATCGCATTCGCTATAGCCGTTGCCACGAATGTTTTTTCATGGTGGAATTCAGATAAGCTGGTTTTACGATACTACGGCGCAAAGGAGGTTGACCCGACGAATGCGCCCGACCTGTATAATATGGTTGCGCAAATGGTTGAAAACGCCAATATGCCCATGCCCAAGGTCTATATCATTGAAAATGACCAGCCGAATGCCTTCGCCACGGGGCGCAACCCTGAAAACGCGGCCGTGGCGGCCACAACCGGATTGTTACGTCGTTTGGATATGGGCGAGGTGGCCGGCGTTATGGCGCACGAACTGGCGCATATTAAAAACCGCGATACGCTTGTGATGACCATCACCGCAACTCTTGCCGGCGCGATATCAATGATTGCCAATTTTATGATGTTTTTTGGCGGCGGGCAAAATAACCGTATGGGAATTTTGGGTAGTCTTGCGGTGATGATTTTGGCGCCGTTGGCCGCCTCAATCGTGCAAATGGCAATTTCCCGTTCGCGTGAATATGAGGCGGACCGTATCGGTGCGGAAATTTGCGGTAAGCCTGAATGGCTGGCTTCCGCTTTGGAAAAAATCGCGATGAAGGCGGAGGTCATTGATAATCCCGCAGCAGAGCGCAACCCCTCTACCGCGCATATGTTTATTATTAATCCTTTGCACATGCATGCCGTAGACGGCCTTTTTTCCACCCACCCTAAAACCGAAGAGCGTGTGCGGCGCTTGCGTGCGATGGACGTTTAATGGCGGAAGGTATCAATTCGCGCTTGTGTGCGCTCAATACGCTGATGGCGGTTTTTGATGGCGGGCAACCCTTGGATGTGGCACTCGATAAAAATGCGGTTAAACTGTCATTATTCCCTCAGGATAAATCATTTGCGCATGCTCTATGCGGGTTTGTCCTGCGGCATAAGGATGGTTTGCAAAAAGCCGTGAATGCCGCCGCCAATCGTCAACAGGATGTGACACCCTCGGCATTAAATATCCTGCTTCTAATCGGCGCGGCGCAGATTTACCTGATGGGGGTTGCCGACCATGCGGCTGTTAATATATCCGTTGATCTGACTTATAAAATTAAGTGCTCAAAACAAAAGGGATTGGTGAACGCCGTTTTGCGCAGATTATTGCGCGAAGGGCAAAAAGAAATAAAGCCGGCATTGCCGCAATGGCTGCTACAATCATGGGTTGCAGATTATGATACGGACACTGCCAAGGCTTTAGAAGAGGCCAGTCTCAAGGAAGCAGGTGTCGGGATATCTGATAAAACGGGGCAATGGCAAGGGTTGGAATCTTTTTCTGAATTAACTTCCGATCAATGGGTGCAGGATTATTCGTCGCATTATCCTGTTTCTTTATTAGGCGATTTGACAGGGAAAATCGTGTTTGACTTATGCGCGGCGCCCGGTGGAAAAACGATGCAACTCGCCGCCAAAGGTGCAAAAGTCGCGGCGGTTGATATTTCTGAAAAAAGGTTGAAACGGCTGCAGGAAAATCTGCATCGCACACAATTGGCGGATAAGGTGACTGTCGAATGTGCCGATATACTGAAATGGCAACCAGATAAGAAAGCGGATTATATCATTTTGGATGCACCGTGTTCAGCCACAGGAACGATCCGCCGTCATCCCGACCTTCCTTATATCCGAAGTGAAAAAGATATTAATGTACTGGTTAAATTGCAGGCGCAACTGTTAGATAAAGCGAAGAGTTGGCTCAACCCCGAAGGCGTATTGGTATATTGCACGTGTTCCCTACAAAAGGATGAGGGCGAGCGTCAAGTTGAGATATTTTTAAAAAATAACCCTCATTTTTGCCGCATGATTAAAGGCGATGAAAAATATCATAATGAACAGGGTGATATGCGTTTGCTTCCGACCTATGGGGATATGGATGGATTTTTTATCTCATATCTACAATTTACACCTTAAAGTTTTTATCAAGTTGGAGCTGGCCAATCTATTTTTTTTCGCTCCCGATAATCTCCACAGGTTATCATTTCACTATGATTCTTGTTTGCGATGGTATATCCGGGACTATTCTTTTCATATCCAATACGAGAATCTGCACAAATCCTCGCATCACCCCCTATGTTTACATAGCCTCCTAATTTTGCATTATCTTCAATGCGTGCATGACCAAAAACTGTAGCGCAATGTTCAATTAAAGCGTTACCCCCTATGTGTGCATTATCTTTAACTCGTGAGAATGCTTTAACACGGGCTTTATTAGTAATGAGCGAGTTACCACTAACTTTCGCATAGCCGCCAATTTCTGCATTTTCTTCAACTCGGGCATTATCCCTGATCTGAGCGCCAGCTGTAACTTTTGCCTTACCTGTAACTTGAGCATCGTCATAAACCCAACATGTGCCGTTATGAGAAAGGTTATTTTCGCCAGATACTAATCCGCCAATATCGCCAACTTTAACATCGCCAAAAGATCGAAGAGCCTTAATGCGGAATAAATTTTCTTTTTCACTGGGTACAAGCTGATATTTTGCAGATCTATTATAAGATCCAAGCATACTGAATAACTCGGTAAGTACATCATATTTTTGTGTCATTTTTTTCCCTATATTTATTTTCATGAAAATAACATAGTATCTTTAATTATGCAAATATGATTCTATGCATAATAATTAGTGGTAATTGTTGACTATTTTTATTAAACCTTGAAATTTTCGCCCAGATAGACGCGGCGCACATCCTCGTTATCCACGATATCATGTGGCGTGCCGTGGGTGAGGATATGGCCGTCATGCAGAATATAGGCGCGGTCGACAACCTCTAAAGTGTCGCGGACGTTGTGATCGGTGATCAAAACGCCGATACCTCGGTCCTTCAAATGGGCGATGAGGTCGCGGATATCATTCACCGCGATAGGGTCAATTCCTGCCAAAGGCTCATCGAGTAAAATAAATTTTGGACGACTGGCCAAAGCCCGCGCGATTTCCAGACGGCGGCGTTCCCCGCCTGATAATGCCACCGATGGCGTAACACGCAAATGAGAAATGGAAAATTCCGCCAATAACTCGTCAAGCAAGGCTTCCTGCTCGTCCGATGACATATTGTCATTGGTTTGCAAAACGGCGCGAATATTATCCTCGACATTGAGCCCACGGAAAATGGAGGCTTCTTGCGGCAAATACCCTATGCCCATACGTGCACGACGATACATCGGCAGGGTGGTAATATTTTGCCCGTCGAGAGTGATTGTCCCTTCATCGGCCTTGATAAGGCCCGTAATAATATAAAACAGGCTGGTTTTTCCGGCACCATTAGGGCCGAGGAGGGCCACCGATTCGCCTTGTTTAACATGAATTTCAACATCGCGTAAAACGGGCCGTTTTTTGTAGGATTTGGCAATATGTTTTGCGTATAAGCCCTGCCGCACGGCCTGTAGATGAGAGGATTTTTCCTGTGTCATTCATCGGATCCTTCACTATAAAACGTCGCCTTGACACGCCCCTCCTTATCGGGTGATGCGGTCATCGTGCTGATGTTCGTATTCATGTCAAAGGTAGCCTTGTTGCCAGTGAGGATATTCTTGTCCTGCTCAATACGCACATCACCTGTTACCGTAATTACACGTTTTTGCGCATCATAAACGGCCTTGTCACCGAATAATGTCTCTGTCCCTGTTTTAAGGACAACATTGTCTGTGGCCGTAACGGTTGCCAAAACACCATTTTTGAAATCAGCTATAATCGATTTTGCAGTCAGTGTTTCGTCGGGTTGCTTTAGGGTTGCATTCGGTTGCGCCAATACCTTGCGAATTGTAATTGAATCCCCTTCATCATAGAAAGCCTTTACTGTCGGTGCGGAAATAAGGCTTTCGCCCTGTGTAATAACCGCATTACCGCTAGCCGTGAACGTCCGCTCGGCTCGGTTCCATTCCAATGCATTATCTGCCGTCACCTCTATCGGATTTTTATTCTGAGCAAATACCTGAAATGGCATAATTGACAGCAATAATAGAATAAAGATTTTTTTCATATGTAATTTTCAGCTCTTTATGGATTAATAACAGCTTTGGCCGGTCCTTGGAAAGTTGTTGTTTGGTTTTGTTGGTCAATTATGACCGATTGGCCTTCGATACTGCCCTGAGTTGTTGTCAGTTTTGCCGGGCTATTACTGCGGGCCTTTCCATCGGCAATGGATGTTGTCAGGTCTTGAGTCGTTAAAACATTATTCTTTTTATCTTTCAAAACAACATCATTATTAAGAATCAATGTCTTTCGCATTTGGTCATATTCACCGTTCTCAGCCTCCAAATAAAATGTATTATCATCATTATTCATTTCTGCGGCAGGAGCGGTCAGAACGATTTTATCCCTGTCATCCCGGTTTTGCCTGGCTTCATGAGCAGTGATTGAAAACGGTTTTCCCTTGTCGTCCAATGTATTGAAGACGGGATTAAGAAGAAGATTTTCACTTTGCGCCTCTTGCAAGGCACTGATGTCCTGCTGTGTCAGGGGTGCGGTTTCAATATCGGAAATCTGCGGCCATATCAGCAACAGGCCGATAATAATGAATACTATTAAAGGTAAAACAACTTTGATCATTCTTATAAAATAAGAATAAGGTTGTACGTCAGGCGTTGTGGTGCGTGTTGTTTCCAGTCCGGATAAGCGATCTGACATTGCGGATGATACCCTTTCTCCCTATGCCACACCTGCGGCCAGCAATGTTTGAAGCCTTAACATACCGATCAAAGTGTCATTATTATCAACCACAAGCAGGGATGTAATCGGATTGCCGTATTTCTTGAGCATAACTTCGATGGCTTCACCGGCGAGGGTATCTCCGGAAATTGTCTTTGGCGTGCGTGTCATCACCTGCTGCGCTTGCCGTGTTAAAAAGTCCGAGGCCATATGACGTTTCAAATCGCCATCGGTGATAATTCCCATCGCTGTTTTTTCATCTTCAGAAACAATAACGCATCCCATATTTTTCTCTGTCAAAACGACAATAACATGATCCATTGTCTCTGTCGGCTCAACAAACGGCAGGGTATCGAAACTATCCATCAAGTCTGATACAGGCATCAATTTCGAACCGATTTTACCACCCGGATGCCAGACCTTGAAATCATCCGACGTCAGGCCCTGACGTGCCAGTAAAGCCATGGCAAGGCAATCCCCTAACGCAATTGTCATGGTGGTTGAGGTGGTGGGGGCAAGCCCGTTAGGGCAGGCCTCCTTTGCCTGCGGTAAAAGAAGGCATGTATCCGAATGTTTTCCAAGATTTGAATCCGACTTTGACGTTATCGCAATCAAAGGAATGGAAAATCGTCGGGTATAGGCGATGATATCGCCCAATTCGGGGGCGCCGCCGGAATTGGAAATGGCAATAACAACATCATGTTCCGTCACCATGCCTAAATCGCCGTGACTGGCCTCGCCCGGATGAACGAAATAGGCGGGCGTTCCCGTGGATGCGAATGTGGCGGCCATTTTTTGCCCAATATGTCCTGATTTTCCCATGCCCGTGATAATAAGACGCCCGCTTTTACGGGTTTTCATGGACTGAATGGTTTCAACCGCCTGTTCAAAAGAATGGTCCAAAAGATCTTTTAATTGATGAAGGCCTGCAATCTCGGTATCAAGAGTGCGACGCGCGGTCTCGATATCATTGTATTTCATTTCTGTTTCATCTGCTTTTCTAGCTGTGGCTAAAGATGTCATGATCATTCCATCCCATTAAATCAAGATCTGCGCGTGCAGGTAAAAAATCAAAGCAACGGCGTGCTATATCCGTTCTGTTTTCCCTCGCCAGCATGTCTTCCAGTATTTTTTTGACGGCATGCAAATGATAGACGTCATTTGCGGCGTATACCTGTTGATCTTCGGAAAGGTCTGAGGCCGCCCAATCTGAGGATTGCTGCTGTTTATCCAGTTGAACGCCCAATAATTCGCGTAAGAGGTCCTTTAATCCATGCCGGTCTGTATAAGTGCGAACAAGTTTCGAGGCAATTTTCGTGCAAAAAACAGGGTTCACATCAATATTCAAATATTTTTTCATCACCGCTACATCAAATCGTGCGAAATGAAATATCTTTGTCACTTTTGGGTCTTGCATCAACGTCTTAAGATTTTTTGCATGTGCATAATCATCAACACCAAGCTGGACAAGGTGGGCATTGCCATCGCCGGAAGATAATTGAACGACGCACAGGCGGTCACGCTGGGGATTTAATCCTTGGGTTTCCGTGTCCACGGCCACTTCCGATCCCAAATCAAGGTCGTCAGGCAGGTCGCCTTTATAAAGATATATTGTCATGAAACATAGTCTAAGTGCCGATAGCATAGAAAACAAGCATTTTTAAAAACATAAATAATTGCGAAGTTTGCAAAAGTATAATAGCCTTGAATAAGGAAGCAGAATAAAACAAGAAACTTAAAGGTTCATTATGGCGCTTATCAGAATATTGGTGGTTGATCGCGATCAGGAGAGTGTGGATTATATCAAACGAATGCAAGAAGATATAGGTCTTGTCGATGTCGTTTTTGAACCCTCCAAAGCCAGAGCGATCGAGCTGATGCAAACCGAGAAGTTTAATGCCGTTTTTTTTGATCCTGCCCCGGAAACCGAGGATTTACGGTCATTTGTAATTAGGGCGCGCCGAGAAAATAAAAATTATGTGCCGATTACTGTGATATCCCGCCATACACAAGCGCATGAAGCGTTAGCATGTGGAGCCAATGATTATTTGCCAAAGCCTCTGGATATTGATGACTTCAAGGCAAAAATCAAAAACATGAAAAATCTGACCGAATTGATTACACGGTTGAAAGAGGATCATAATGATTACGCATCGCGCGACGGGGTCATTTCAAAAACAGCCTTCTATCAAATTTTTACATCTTGCCTTGACCGTGCCGACCGGTATGGGGAAGAAACTTACATGATTTTTGTAAGAATAGACAATATTCATGACCTGCAAGGTATGTACGGCGATGAGCTCGCAGAGCAACTATGCGATAAACTCAAAAAATACACCGTGCGCATTCGCAGATTAAGTGATGTCGTCGGACGCACTGCGATCAACGAATTATGTTTGATGATTGTCCGCCCGGTTAATCATAACGAGCCGTTTATGGCCGTAAACCGTTTCGCCGATTCTATGGCGGATTATTCTGATTTGATCTGCATTAGCGATGCCAAAGCGCATATCAGTGTTCACATGATGGCTTTACCGACGGGAAAAATCATGTTTTCCAAGGAATGTTATTAAGTAAGCCGTCTTAAATCGGTACGGATAGGCGAAGTGTAGGGGAACTGAATTAACAGTTGGCCTTGTTTTAAAATGTCTGTAAACTTTATCGTGACAACCCTAACGCCATAACTCTATGCGCATGATTTTAAATAAAGCAGACCAGCAACCCACAGACCTGATGGGCGAGGAAATGAAATGACCCGCTACACGCAGGACAAACCTGTATATAAATCAGCATTGCATAATCTTTGCAGGCGACGACGTCTTATTATAATGATGGCTTTGTTGAGCGGGCTGGCTTCAATGGTATGGGTGTTTGCCTGCATGGGGCATTACAAGGCCACAGCAACAATTATGATATCACCATTGACGAGCTTTACATCAGCGGAAGATATTATTGGTTTATCAAATCATGATCCTGTAAACACGGCTGTATCATATATTATCACGTCCCCGGAAATTCTTGAGGCCGTCATTGTTAATCAGGATTTATACCGTTTAAATGAATTTGGGGGTGTGCCTGCGGCGACAGATTATTATATATTGTCAGCGGATCATAAGCGGCGAATAAATGATCATGTTCGTCAGAGAGTTTTAATTAATACTGAAAAAAACGGTATTATTGCTGTTTCTTTTCGTTCTAATGATGCTGCAAAAGCGGCAGATATTGCTAATGAATTTATTGATGCCTATGCAGATTTCCTAAAAACCCGCCAGCAGGAAGAGATACAAACGGCATTGCATTTTATGGAGGGGCGCATTGATAATCTTGCGCGAGATGTTCGCGAAACCCAAAAAGATTTTAAGCTTCTCGACGCGGATCACGAAGACACGAGGCAAATCACGGATCGCAAACCTGCCGTTCAAAAAAATGAAATTGAAACTATAACTCGCAGATTATCATCGGCGCAGGCATCTCTGGTGGAGACGCAGGTTATTCTTGATGAAATTAATAAAATTCTCTATCGAGAACAAGGTCCGCTGGTAGTGCCTACCTTTATTGATGTTCCTCTTTTCATTAATCTCAAGGAAGAGCAAACGAATTTACAACGCCGTGAGACAGCGCTGGCAACTGATGCAAATCTACAAGATACGGCTATGGCCGAATTGCGATCCGATAAAGACGCATTTCAACAAAAGCTTGAAGAGCAAATTATCGTCTATGCCAATTCTTTACAGGTTAAGAAAGATATTGAGCAAGCCGAGGTCAAAAATCTGGAAGAGCGTCTGGTTGATTTGCAAAATACATACAGGGCAGGGCAAATGTCGCCTGATGATATTGTTGATTCCGAAATACGCCTTGATCTGGCCAAGAATATGCTGGGCCGTCAAGTGGCGAATTATCAGGAAATTTTACAGCGTTTAACCGCCCGTCAGATGCCTTTGACAGTTTTATCGCGGGCGGTCCAGCCACAAACTCCCGATTGGAAAGGAGGATTATATTTCATAACCCTTTCCGTTTTGATTGGGGCAATTGTCGGCGGACTATGGGCTATTATTAATGGTTTTTTTACTAGCCATGTTGCCTGCACTATCCGGGAAATAGAGGAAAGTACCGGTCTAAAGATTACGACAGTCTTACCTTTTGTCATGTTTAAGAAAGGCGATACTGTTGTTAATTATTTAGGCCAACATCCTGCATCGGCACTGGCCGAAACCGTGCGGGGTTTTGTGGCTACTCTCAAAATCAGGCATCCTTTATCTGATCGGCAGGGGCGGGTGGTAACGGTTACCTCGACCCATGCCGACGAGGGGAAAACAACTTTTTCCGTATGGTTGGGAACCACTGCCGCGCAAAGCGGGCAAAAAACCTTAATTATTGATGCGGATATGCGTCGTCCGTCATTGCATAAAGCTTACGATACGGGAAATGCCCGTGGTTTGGCGGATTACTTAAGTGGCCGTTTACCATTGGACGATACTATATATAAAAAACATGGCTCAGGCGTACATTTAATGACCAGTAAGGCGATTCCGGTTCATGCTCTCATGCTTTTAGGGAGCGAAAGAATGGAAGCCATGATCCGCCGTTTACGCGATCATTATGACCTGATCATTATCGATGCACCAACGTCTTATTTATTTACTGATGCTCAAATCACAGCAGGATTATCTGATTCTGTTTTGTATGTGGTTGAATGGTGTAAAACGCCCTTAAATGATATGAATGATACGCTTGCCTCTTTTTCCAAATTTTCTAAGCCTGAAATCATCCTGAACAAATATAAGGGCGCAAAAAAAGGACGCTATACCAAAAAAGAAATGGCGTATTTAGGCTATTTTGAGCAAAAAATATAATATTAAAGAAATTTTCCGTAATATATTTCGAATTTTAACTAAATTTTAAAGATGGTTTTCCATACTATAGTTGTAGGGTTATATGTCTTAATAAAATGAAGGAATTATCACTTTTAATTGCAATTTGTGGTTATTATGTGTTTATATAAGCAATAAGGACATGGAGTAATGTTGTATAAAAAGATAACAAAGACTTTATTATTAACAGGGTTGATGACGGTATCCGCGTTTCCGGCTTTGGCTGGCGGTACTGTGAATGACTATGTCGTGGATGTTTCCGACAATGTTATTAATTACCCGCAAGTTATTGCGTTTATATGTTATATGGGCGGCTTTGTTCTTATTGCTTTGGGGGTATACGGCCTTAAGCAAAATGTTGAAAATCCGCAAGGGATGCCATTAAGAAATCCTCTTGCCAAATTAGGATTTGGTGGAATTTTTATGGCCTTGCCGCCTGTTGTATCGGCTTTACAAGGAACATTTGGTGCTTCCGGCGGTGGTGGCGGTACGACAACTAGCGGAAATATTGCCGATGGTACTTTAGGAGGGCTGGTTGATCAAATTGTAGCTAACACAAGCGCTCTGCCCACTGTTGTGTCTTTTATAGGATATATGGCAGGCTTTTTATTCGCTGCCGTTGGTGTTTACAAGCTGAAAAACCATGTGGAGCAAGGGCCTCAAGCGCCTCTTTCTGATGCATTAAAATATTTATTTACTGGCGGTGTGGTTATGTCTTTGCCTTTATTGGCAAAGGTGGCGACAGGTACATTTGGCGATGGTGGGGCCGCGCAAGATATCGGGTGGAATAATGCGGGTTACACCGGAACCCCCGGTACGTTGGATGATATGATGATTCGTCTTATGGGCAATACATTTGGTCCTGTAACGAATTTGTTTATCTTTTTCTGCTATACTGCGGGTGCTGTTTTAATGCTGGTGGCTTTGCACAGATTTACCAAATCGGCACAAGAGGGGCCCAGAGGTCCGACCGGTTTGGGTACAATTGCCACATTTGTTCTGGCGGGCGTGCTGTTTTCTATCGCACCAATGGTTGGTGTGATCACCGAGACAATATTCGGTACAAGAGATTCAATGACGGAAGTCAGCTTTATGGCGTTGAATGCGTCAATGGGGGCCGGGTCGGTGCATGCCGAGCGTGTTACGGTTGCCATTCTGGCTTTCCTGATTGTTGTAGGAATTCTGTCCATCATCCGTGGTTTCTTTGTTTTGCGCGGTGTCGCGGAAGGCAACGGCCAAATGACGATGATGAGCGGGATATCGCATGTGATTGCAGGGGCAATCCTTGTAAATTTCGGTGGATTTGCAAATATCATACAAGAGACTTTGGGAATTCACAGTTATGGGGTACTATTTAACTAAGTGATTTGCATGATTTATAAAACTTAAAGGAGGAAACTATGCTAAAATCTTTAAATAAAACAACTCAATTCATGTCAGCATCGATGATGACAGGTGTTGCCATGTTTGTATCTTCTGAGGCATTTGCTCAAGGTGATTTCAAAACTTACACAAAAACTATTTCCGAATCAACGGCGCCATGGTTTACAAATACAATTGCTTTCCTATGCTACATGGGCGGCTTTGTATTAGGAGCTTTGGGTGTTGTAGGCTTAAAACAACACGTTGAAAACCCTGGTAATGCGCCAATGAAAAACGCCCTGGCCAAGCTTGGTTTCGGTGGGATGTTGATGGCTTTGCCACCTATCGTATCTGCAATTCAGGGTACAGCCGACGATGCGACTGGCAAGCAAACCAATATTAACCAGTTCACAGCGCAAGGTATACAATAATGCCAAAAAGGTTTCTGCCGTTGGAATTGTCTCTGTCGGCAGAGGCGTTTATTAAACATAAGAGACAGGGCAGCGACGGTATGGTTGCTGCCCATCTCGTCTTTGATCCCAATACGGATGAGGAAACACGACAACGCATTTTCCAACGTGACAATCATGAGTGCCAGTATTGCGGATTTCAATCCGAAAAATTCCAGCTTATTCATATAAAGGATGGCGATTTACAAAATAAATCAGATAAAAATCTGGTGACATCGTGCATCTTTTGCCATCAGTGTTTTCATGTTGACAAGGTGGCGGATATGAAGTCCGGCACCTTAATATGGTTACCTGAATTAACACAGGCGCAGGTGCATCATCTGGCACGATCAATCTATGTAGGGCGGATTACTCAAGGCCCAATGGCCGATATATCGCGTCGTACGCTTGAAATGATTATGCGACGTCGGGAAGAGGCGGTCGAACGCATCAAAACAGATGATCCGCGCATTTTGACAACCGTTTTAAAAGATTACATTCCACAAAAAGATTATAACCGCCGGCATGAAAAACTGGACGGTATACGATTATTTCCTTTGGACAGACGTGCGGTGAAGGAAGGCAATCTCGAGTTCAACCAGTTTCCGCAAATTTTGGCTTACTGGCGTTCCAAAGAAGGGCCTTTTGCCGCGCTTAATCCTAATGACTGGGTCGCACATTACACGCAAGTGCAAGCCGCATAGTCATTTTGTATCATATTTTGCGAAAATATACTTCACTTAATACGCGAACGCCTTTACACTTATATCCATGAGTTTTTTGGGAAAATTTTTCTCCTCTTTTGTGACATTGGCGAGGCAGCCGATTGAATCCTTTATTCGTCTGGAAACGGCGGATGATTCAATAACTATGGTCGCCGAAGACGGATCATTGGTTAGTTACTTAAGAATTGATGGTAGTCGCCAGATTATAGGACAGGAAGAGTATCAACATATTCTCGAGGCTGCTACAGTCAAATTGGGGTCAAGATTTGATCGTCCGGGTCACGCCCTACAGGTCTTTTTTTCGCGAAATCCGGCTCGCGCAAGGGCGACAACTGAAAAAGAGATTTATCCGTCAAAGGTAACCGCCCGCAATATTGGCTTGGAGGTCGAGGATGTTCTTGATGAGCGGGCCCGCCATTTGGCGCGTTATATGATTCATGAAGAGTGTTATTTCGTGCTGTGGACGCGACCTAATATTTTGCCTCCAAACGATCTGAAAAGAGCTGTAGGAGAGCAAAGAGATAAAAAATGGGTGGCGGCATTTAGTGCACAAAATCCCAATGCGGCCATCGAACCAATTAAGGCGCGACATCGGTCGTACGTATCCGGTATACAATCTGCCCTTGATGAGTTGGGGGTTAGAAGTGAGATTATGGGAACACATGATTCTATGGCCGCTGTGCGTAATAATCTATTTCCGGACTTGGCAAATGAACGGTGGAAGCCGATATTACCGGGAGATAAGATACCAACCAGAGCGCCTGAGTCGAAAGGCGATTATTCTGAAATACTGTGGCCTCCGTTACGACAACAACTAACTGCCGCAGATGGTGAAATTATTAATAACCGCATAGTTAAAATTGGGGCTTTGTTATGGGGTGGCGTGGACATGACGCTTGCGCCGAGTGATCCGTCCCCGTTTCCGATGCTTTTAAACCGTTTGTTCGAGGCCAATATACCCTATCGTATTTCCTTTTTAATTGAAAGTGGCGGTGCGGAATCTACGGCGGCAAAATCTTTGATCGCAACATTTTTGGCGGTGACAAACAATACGAATAAAACAATTAAGAAATCACTGGAATCATTACAGGCGTTGGCTCGAAGTGAACCTGTAGTTAAGTTGCGTATTTCCTTGGCGACTTGGGCACCCGAAGGAAAACGTGGCGTTTTGGAAGATCGTATTTCAGTATTGATGCAAGCTGTCGAGAGTTGGGGATATTGTCAGGCCTCGAACGTGGTCGGCGACCCTCTTGATTGTGTGATGTCTTCCGCTATGGGAATTGCGTGCGCGTCCACTGCTCCGACCGCGATTGCGCCAATGTACGAAGTAATGAAACTGTTGCCATGGCAGCGTCCGTCAAGCCCATTTGACCGTGGATCGCTTTTGTTAAGAACGCCTGATGGGAAGATATGGCCGTATCAAACAGGAACAAATCTAACCACCACTTGGTTTGACCTCATTTTCGCGCAACCGGGTGCCGGTAAGTCGGTTTTAATGAATACATTGAACCTCGCGACCATTTTGGCGCCTGGGAATTCTAAATTGCCATATGTTGCAGTTATTGATATCGGTCCCTCTTCTTCAGGATTGATTTCCCTGATTAAAGAGGCTTTGCCGCAAGAGAGACAACACGAGGCGGCTTACTACCGTCTGCAAATGACACCGGAATATGCAATCAACCCGTTTGATACTCAACTGGGCTTGCGTAAGCCGCTTATTGACGAAAGAAGTTATCTGGTCGAACTGATTACTTTGCTTTGTACTCCTCCCGGGGCTGAGCGTCCCTATGACGGTATCCAGCAACTGGCAGGGCTTGTTGTGGATGAAATGTATCGTTGGCGCCATGATAGTGAGGCAAATGCCGAACCTCGCCCATATTTACCGCGTCTTGATACTGAAATTGACGACGCATTGAAAAAATTCAACATTCATTTGCCCGAGGATCCATACTGGTGGGATGTTGTCGACAAGTTTTTCGAACTGGAACAATATCATCTCGCCAATTTGGCCCAACGTCATGCCGTGCCGGTTTTAGGGGATGCGATTACCGCGGCCCGCCGCCCGCAGATTCGGGCATTGTTGGAACAGGCACAAATTGGCAATAGCGCTGAAAACGTTATTAGTGCTTTTGAGAGAATGATTACATCGGCTATTCGTGAATTTCCTATTTTATCTTCTGTTACTAAATTCGAAATTACCGACGCGCGTATTTGTTCTTTGGACTTGATGGATGTGGCACCGCAAGGCGATGAAACCGCAGACCGCCAGACATCAATAATGTATATGCTGGCGCGCCATGCATTGGTGCGCAGCTGGTGGCTTTCCCGCGAGGCTATAGACCAGATGCCGGCTCGTTATCAAAATTACCATGAAGTACGCCTTCAGGATATTGCCGAATCTCCGAAACGTTTGTGTTATGACGAATTCCACAGAACCAGTAAATCCTATTCGGTCCGTGGGCAACTTATACGTGATGTCCGTGAAGGACGAAAACGCGGTGTCCAAATTGTTTTGGCTTCGCAGCTTCTTGAAGACTTCAGTGATGATATGATTGACTTGGCAACCGGCGTTTGGGTTTTGGGTACGGCTATTTCAGACCGTGTGGTTGATACGACTCAGGAACGATTTGGTCTGTCCAATACAGCGCGGAATGTGATCCGTTTCCGTTTGACAGGGCCGCGTTCTTCCGGTGCGCCCGCCCTGTTTGTGTTAGGGACAACTGATGGGCGATACGAGCAACATCTGATTAATACGCTCGGCCCGATTGAATTATGGGCTTTGTCCACATCTGCAGAGGATGTAGCCATCCGTAACCGCCTATACACCAAATTAGGGGCGGGAAGGGCTCGTACCATGCTTGCTGCTGCTTTCCCTGGAGGATCGGCGCGATCAGAAATCAAAAGACGTGTTTTCAAATTGTCGGAAGATGGCGGATCCCATACCGCCGCGACATCGCAAATTATCGAGGAAATCGTTGCGGAGCTTATACAGGCAAGTGAAGATCGTTACGAGGCCGAAAGACAACGTCAGTTGATGGGTGAGGAAATAGAGTAATGAAATTCAAAATCCCCCGATTATTGGGTGATATAAACGACTCTGATACCCAATTTACGGCCACAGCAAAAAAGTATCAGGAGATGATTCTTGTCGGCGGTGTTGTTTTGATTGGTGCGTTGGCTTATGGCGGGATCACAGCCTATATAGGCGAGGGACGATCAGGAACATGGCGATATGGTTTGTGCAAAGTATTTCTCGAGCAATATACGGCATATCCGCAATCGCTGGTTATTCTTGATTCTGGGGAAAACCAAAATGCCGCAATGATTGGGTATTTGGCAACCAATCCTTATGGTGCCCAGCAGTCTCAGGAAATGGAATGCTTTTACAGCTCCGGTCCTGCCGGTATCACAATGTCGCGTGTGACAATTAATCGTAAGCCACTGGATCTGATAAAAACAGGGGACACAGTGAATGCTAATGCTACGAATGATAACCAGACTTTGAGTTATCAGGATATTTTTAATTTACAGGAAGTAGAAAACCGTTCAGCTATTTCAGAAAATGTCTCCAAAATACACATTGATGAATTTAATAAATCCATACCGGCTATTTTGGCTTACGGCGATCTTGATATGGAAATGCCTGCCGAGGTTGCAAGCGAATTGATAGATTTAAAATATGATTGATTTTCCGCGTCTATAGTTTATTTCTGGGCGCAGGTTTCAATCTTTCAAAAAAATACGGGATTATCACATATGAAATATAAAAATCTGGGAACAACGGATATCAACGTTTCGCATATCTGTCTGGGCACAATGACATGGGGGTGTCAAAACACGGAAGCAGAAGCGCATGAGCAAATGGATTATGCCCATGATGAAGGCATTAATTTTTTTGACACTGCCGAGCTTTATGCCGTTCCACCGCAGGAGCATACGCAAGGTCTAACGGAAACATATATCGGTTCATGGGTTGCCAAAACAGGTAAGCGTAACGATGTTATCCTTGCCACCAAAGTTGCGGGACGCGGCCTGCCGTGGATCGATAATGGTGAACCTATTTCCGCACAACGTATTGAAAAAGCAATAGAGCGCAGTCTGAAGCGTTTGCAGACAGATTACATCGATTTATACCAACTACATTGGCCAAACTACTCCTATCCGCATCACGGGCGTCATCATGCCGGTGATATTGATTATACCGATATCAATACACATCAGGCGGAAGAGGAAATACTCACCATTCTTCAGGCGTTAGATAAGGCTGTAAAGTCGGGTAAAATCCGTGCCTTCGGATTGTCCAACGATACGCCGTGGGGGGTGATGAAATATATTCAACTGGCGCAACAGCATAATCTCGTGCGTCCGACATCGGTGCAAAACGAATATTCAATCCTGTATCGTCATGACGAGCCGTATTTGGCAGAAATGTGTGTGCACGAAAATGTTGCCTATCTGCCATATTCGCCGCTAGCTGCCGGATCAATCAGCGGTAAATATTTGAACGGTGCAAGGCCGGAGGGCGCACGCTGGTCATTGGGAATTGATAAGCGTCCCAACCATCGTGATACTGAAACGGCGGGACACGCCGTGCGGGCCTATATGGATATCGCCGATAAACATGGTTTGGATATTTGTCAAATGGCACTGGCATTTTGTTATCAGCGCGATTTTGTGACCTCGACCATTATCGGGGCTACAAGCATGGAACAATTAAAATCCGATATCTCTGCAAAAGATCTCACATTATCAGACGAAATATTAAAAGATATCGACGCCGTGAAACGGGAATTTCCTGTGCCTTATTAGCAATTAATCTTTGACATTCTCCTGTATTATGTTTACTAATTACATAATACAGGGAGAAATAATAATGGCTAAAAAAGCTAAACCAATTGATCTGAACAGGGTCGTTGACGTGTTAAACCATGGCGTTCGCTTATACGCTGAAAATATTGCAGAAGAACTTGAACTGGATTTTTCCCGCGGATCGAAAGACCGTGGCAGACTGGCAGATGCTTTGGATGAGTTGATGGCAAGTGGTCTGGTCAGACAATATGATGGTAAATTTGGCCGCAACTATGATCATGCAATAGATGTCGAAAATGATGATGTCATGGTCGGTGTCATTTCCAAATCACCCAAAGGTCATTTCTTTTGCCCATCCAACCCAGACATTAGAAAAATACCGTTAGATAATGCAAATTACGCTGATGGGACAATTGTTACGGTTCAAGCTTCGAAAGAATTTAATAGTGTTGCAAAAATTTTGGCAGAACATGGGAATTTGAACGAGGCCGAGGCCGAAGCAAAGATATCCGCTCTTGAGGCAGGAATACCACTGGAATTTCCTGCCGATGTTATAGAGGAAACAATTGGAATGTCGGTGCCGAAGCCTTCATTTAAACGGCGTGACATGACAAATATCCCCTTTTTGACGATTGATCCCCTGACTGCAAAAGATTTTGATGATGCTATTTGCGTACGTAAAAAAGGTAAAAACTGGCAAATTATGGTGGCAATCGCCGATGTGTCGCATTATGTGCGCCCGGGAACAAAATTATTTGAGGAAGCGCAACGACGCGGAAACTCTACTTACTTACCGGGTTTAACAATCCCCATGCTACCGGAAACATTATCCAACGGTCTATGCTCACTAAAGCCTGGTGAAGACAGGGCCGCCATTGTAACGACTATTGAAGTTGACCAGAATGGCCATCTTATAGACCATAAAATGGAGAAGGCGGTGATCCGTTCCCGCGCACGATTGAATTATGACGAAGTTCAAGAAGCGATCGACGGATTTGCCACAGGAAAAGTGCGTGAACTCTATAACAAATATGTTGTTAAAGCGGTCAATGCTGTTGAAGCCATGCAAAAAGAGGCCGAAGAGCGCGGATTTATTGATTTAAGTGTGTCAGAACAGCGCATTGATTATTCCGCGACAAAAGGGTTTCAGATGGATGAAGAGCGCAACACCCTGTCGCATCAGGTTATTGCGGCGTTGATGATTGCCAATAACAGACGTGCTGTGGCAGAGCTTGAAAGACTTGAAAAACCTGTCGTATCGCGTGCTCATGGAGAGCCCAACGAGAAAGCCTATGACACCTATAAAGGCGAGCTTGAAAAACTTGGCGTAATCCCAGATGCCAGCTTGCCATTGGCTGACAATGTGCGCGATATGGCGCGACAGTCATTTAAATTAGGACGAAAGGGGGAAAAGGCGCGTCAGATTTTGATCAGGATTCAGGATCGCGCAAAATATGCCGTGGGTAAACACGAGCATTACGGCCTTGGTTTAAAGGATGGTTACACTCATTTTACTTCACCGATCCGCCGTTTTACCGATTTGATTGTACATTCGATGGTGACGGGGCGTGATGCAAAATCGCCTGAATTTTTTAGTGAAGGGAATTTGGAAACCGTTGCTAAACATTTGAGTAAAACAGAAAGACGATCTGCCGAGGCTGAACGACAGGCCAAAAAGCGAATGACGGCAAAATGGCTGGAACAAAATATGGGACAGGTGTTCAACGCCCGTGTGGTCGGTATTGACACTGAAAAAAACGAAGTGGAAGTCCGAGGACTGCAACAGAATATTCACAGTTATATTCCGGTTGCGACGACAAGCGGTTACAGGGACGGTGAGATTGTTAATATTGTTCCGGTGCAGGCTGATCGCATTACCGGGGTTATGCGGTTCAAAATTGCGATTAATGATAATAAACCGGCAAACGGAAATCAGATGAACCATACTCGAGGTTTATCAAACAGGGGCAATGATAATGATGGACAGGCGTCGGAAACCTCGCATGCAACCCAACATCAATGGCCGCGTATGCGTAGGGACCGTGCCGCCCAGTTTAAAATGAAATAGCTTAAGCCGCCTCACGGATCATGCGGGGCAAATTGCCTGCTGCGCCCATGGCTTGTTTCATGAAAAATTTCTTGGCAAAAGGGAGGCGTGCTACGGCGTGCAGGCCGAAACGACGCGCGGCGCGTATGCCGGCAAAATCAAACCCGAATAATGTGTTCAACCAGTCTGTAGCGATCACCATGCCAAGATTATCGGCAATACGCATGGATTGATAACGTTTAAGAGCCTCCGCATCGCCCGGATCTTTGACCGTTTCCAACACTTCCGTTAATGCGGCAATATCACGAAGGCTCATATTCAAGCCCTGCCCCGCAATCGGATGCATACCGTGGGCGGCCTCGGCAACCAATACCGTTCTCTCGCCGATATAATGATAGGCCTTGTTCACAGACAGGGGCCATGCCGCCCGTCCACCCGCTAAAGTTACACTACCATATAAATCGCCGCAACGGGCTTGCAGGGCGGCAGTAAAAGACTCATCGGAGCATTGCAACCACTGCTCGGCTTCGTCGCGTGCAACGGTCCATACAACGGCACTGCGATGCCTGTCTGACTCGGTATCGGTAAAGGGTAGAACGGCAAACGGACCCTGATGTCTGAAATGTTCCAACGCCATTCCATTATGCGGTTTGTCGTGATCAATCAGACAAACGATCGCGGACTGGTGATAATCTTTTTCCCATGATCCGATGCCCATCGCTTCGCGTGTAAAGCTTTTGCGTCCGTCCGCACCAATGGCAAGCGAGGCTGTTATCACGGTATCATTATGAAGGGTTATTGATACCCTATCGTCATGATTCGAAATATTTGTAACATCAGCTCCCGTTATGTGGGTGAAGGCTTGCTCTTCAGCCAAGGCATTTATCAAAGCGAGGCGCAGATCGCGATTATCGACAATCCAACCGAATGCCTCTGCATCAATATCATCGGCGAAAAAATCCAGAGTAATTGGCGAATCTTCATCCTTAATTAAAATATGCCTGATGGCTTCTGCCTTATCGGTTAAATTTTGCCAGATACCGGCATGGGTCAAGACATTGCGCGATCCCCATGAAATCGCCGTTGTACGAATATCATAATTTTCATGTGTCTGGGTTTCAGGCCTTTCACGGTCAATGCATGCCACGGCCCATCCGCGCTGGGCCAGTAATAGTGCCTGCGTCATGCCGGCAAGTCCGCCGCCGATTACCGCAATATCATAGGACTGTTTCATGATTGTCTTTCGCCAAATAAGGATGAACCTACCCTAATATGGGATGCGCCGTAGCGCAAGGCCAGAGGATAATCATTGCTCATGCCCATGGACAGGCCATTAAGATTAAGATTTGCGGCTCTATCTGCCAAAAGGCCGAAATGCAACCCCGCAGGGGCATCAACAGGCGGAATGCACATGAGACCGCAAATAGTCATTTTCAGGTCATTGACACACCACTTATAAAAATTATCGAGGTCGGATAAGGCAATGCCTGCCTTTTGGGCTTCATCTCCTGTGTTGACCTGAATGAAGCAGGGAATATCGGCGCGGTGTTTTACAATTTCGCGTGCCAGTTTCTCACGATCCAGTGTATGGATTACATCGAATAATTCCGTGGCGGTTTTGGCCTTGTTGGTCTGTAAGGGCCCAATAAGATGCAGTTTGAGGTCAGGATAGATCGCTCGTCGCTTCTGCCAGCGTGTTGCGGCTTCCTGCACACGGTTTTCGCCAAAGGTGCGAATGCCGCAAGCCAGGGCCTCCTCGATCCTTTCATCCGGTTGTTTTTTCGAAACGGCGATTAAAGTTGTGTTTTGCTTGCCAATAGCATTGCGGATGGTTTGCTGATTATCCGTAATCATGGAATTTACGTTTACGGATCCACAGCCATGCAGGGCGATTTCGGCCCAGTATCCAAGTCCGGAACGTGCGCATTGCCGCACTGAAAACCAGACCTTTTCTTTCTAAAAACCAGAAAAAGGCCAACATGATAAAAAATAATGCCCACGACCACCAGCTGAACATGCGGAATAATACAGGAAAAATAAAAATGGCGGCGCGCGCATCAAACATGAAAAACCGTACGGGTTTCATGGTATTGCGCCAGTGGTAGTCCATTTCGGTTTCATAATCAACGGCCATGCGGCTGCTCCTGTATTATTAATAGATTGTATAAAATATTAACATTTTCAAATTAAAATAATAGTTAAAGCATATAACAAAATCATGATAAAATTCTACATCAAATAAAAAGTGAGGAAAAAACGCAATGTCAGAGATCAAAAAAGTCGCGGTCATAGGAGCGGGTGTTATGGGAAGCGGGATTGCCGCCCAAATCACAAATGCGGGTCTGCCTGTTCTTCTCCTCGACATTGTTCCCAAGGATGCAAAGGACAGAAGCGTGATCGCCAAAAGCGCGGTTGAAAAAATGCTTAAGGCCGATCCGGCACCTTTTATGCTAAAACGTAATGCGAAATTGATAGAGTGCGGGAATCTGGAAGACGATCTGGATAAACTTCAAACATGCGACTGGATTGTCGAGGTCGTGCTTGAGGATCTGGAGATCAAGCATAAAACATATGAAAAAATAGCGAAGCACCGTAGAAAAGGTTCAATAGTATCATCGAACACGTCGACAATTCCTTTGGCGCGCCTAATGGAGAATATGGATAAGGATATGGCGAAATCATTTATGATTACGCACTTCTTTAATCCTCCTCGGTATATGCGTTTGTTGGAAATCATTGAGGGGGAGGCAACGGATAGGTCCGCTGTCGATACGATTGCCGAATTTTGTGACATACATCTTGGAAAAACGGTCGTACATTGTAATGATACGCCCGGTTTTATCGTTAACCGGATACTGACTTTCTGGATGCAAAAGGCAGTGAATGTGGCCTTGGACAGGGATGTTCCGATAGAGCTTGCCGATGCCGTTTTGTCAAAGCCGATCGGCGTTCCGAAAACTGGTGTATTCGGTCTTGTTGATCTGGTCGGTGTGGATTTGATGCCGTATTTGTCAAAATCACTTCTGGCCAATTTGCCGGATAGTGACGAGTACAGATCAATTTCACGTGACATACCCTTTATCAATCAGATGATTGCCGCAGGCTATACCGGACGGAAAGGAAAGGGCGGGTTCTACCGCCTCAATCCCGATGCCCCTAAAAGTGCCAAAGAAAAGCAAACCGTTCGTTTCGCCACCGACGGCTTTGAGGAGGGATCCTCATACCGCGCGTCGGAAAAGGCAGTCTCAGCGGCTGTTGATAATGGCAAAAAGGGTATGCGTGCCGTATTACAGACGGACGATCAGGGCGGTGCATACGCTAAGGACGTGATGGTACATACACTGGCGTACGCGGCCTCATTGGTTCCACAGATCGCAGATACAGTGTATGACGTTGACCGTGCAATGCAGATGGGATGTAACTGGAAGTTCGGCCCCTTCGAAATGATTGATCAACTGGGCGCATCGTGGCTCGCAAAGGAGATTGAAGCAGCAGGGCTAGATGTTCCTGATCTGCTCGCAAATGTCGGCGAGGGTAGTTTCTATAAAGTTGAAAACGGCCAAAAATTTTATTTTGGAACCGATGGCGCTTATCACCCTATTGAGAGAGGTGAGGGCGTATTGATCCTTGAGGATATCAAGCTCAAATCCAAACCTGTTTATAAGGCGGCGTCAGCTTCTCTCTGGGATATTGGTGATGGCGTTTTGTGTCTGGAATTTACAGGGAAGATGAATGCGCTGGATGAAACGGTTTTTGAAACGATTGCCCATGCCATTAAAACCATCGGGGACGGCCAAGGGGACTATAAAGCGTTGGTTGTTTATAACGAGGGTTCGCATTTCAGCGCGGGTGCGAATTTGGGCCTGGCCATCTTTGCAATGAATATTTCGCTTTTCCCGCAAATAGAGGAGATGGTATCAGGCGGCCAAAAGGCTTATATGGCCTTGAAGCACGCGCCGTTTCCGGTGGTTAGCGCGCCAAGCGGCTTTGCCTTTGGCGGCGGATGCGAAATTCTTCTTCATTCCGATCATGTGCAACTTCATGCCGAAACATATACAGGTCTGGTCGAAGTAGGCGTGGGGCTTATTCCCGGTTGGGGCGGATGTAAGGAACTGATTTTGCGATACAAGGAAAAAGAGGCAAAACAATATGCCAAAGCAACCGACGGTAAAAAAATGTGGTTTTCCCCGGATACCACGCCAATGGGGGCTATTCGTAAAGCTTTTGAAATTATCGGAACTGCAACGGTTGCAAAATCGGGTCCAGAGGCGAAAGAAATATATTTCCGTGACACGGATGGTGTGACCATGAACCGTGACCGTCTTCTTTATGACGCCAAGAAAAAGGCACTGGAGCTCGTTGAGGGATATGAAGCGCCACAGAAACATGATGATATCCGCCTGCCGGGGCCAAGCGGTAAAATGGCGCTTGATATGGCAGTGGCGGATATGCGTCAATCAGGACGCGCGACACCCTATGACGTTACGGTTTCCTCTGCTTTGGCAACGGTTTTGACAGGCGGTAAAAAGGCCGATTGGACAACCCCGATGAATGATGATGACATTATCGCGCTGGAGCGTCAGGAGTTCATGAAACTTGTTCAAAACGAGGGCACGATGTTGCGCATTGAACATATGCTGACTACAGGTAAACCGCTTCGGAATTAATGTATGTCGCTCTCGCAACAAATTGATGTGTATTGCGAACGCACGGATTTTACATTCTGGTCGGAGCCTTTAAACGCAATCAGTAATATTGCTTTTCTGATTGCGGCATGGTTTTGTTATCGTCTGTATATATCCGGCCCGCCTTATCGCGATATATATTCGCTATTATTAATAATCATATTGGTTTTGACAGGAACAGGCAGTTTTTTGTTTCATACATTTGCCACACGTTGGGCAGGAATGGCCGATATCATACCTATTGCCGGTATGGTTTTGATCTACCATCTTGCAACAATGCATAAAATAGCAAGGCTTCCTCTTTCAGCAGCGTGGGGGAGTATCATTATAATTCCCTTATTGTCAGTACCTCTATCAGCTATTTTGCCTGATGCCATGGGGGCAAGTCAGGCATATGCCCCCGTGTTTGTACTTTTTGCGGCATACACGTACCTTCACTGGCGAAATGAAAGCCGGGAATTATGGCTGCTCCCAATTGCAATTGTTGTGTTTGGCATGTCGTTAACAATGCGTATGTTGGATGGCTTAATATGTGATATATTTCCCTATGGTGTGCATTATTTATGGCATATCCTCAATTCAATCACTTTGTATCTTGCATTCCGAGCATACAATTTAAATTGCATAATCAAAAAAATTTAAAGAAAATTTTAATAAATTATAGTATTATTGAAATATGCGATTAAAAATTAAAGTATTATCCATTGTTATGGGCGCGGTTTTAGGGATGGCTGGCGTTGGCGGTATCTCTTCGGCTTATGCCTATTGTCCGGTGCCTACATCTGAATCCCATCCGGATTATGAATCAAATTGCGGAATCTGGATTTGTCTTCCCGGTGGCTTTCCCTCTGATTGTTCTAAGCAAAAAGATGCATTTTACAAGCGGTTGAGAAATTTATCCTGCGCGCCACTTCCTTCCTATACGCTGTGCACGGGATCAAGCGATGAAGGAATAAGCGCCAGACGTGGAGTAGAAGAAGTGGAACGTGGCGATGGATATTTATACAAACGCTATGTTGAAATTGATATGCATGGCAGTAAATATAAATTCTATTATTAAGTTTGAAGACATATAATGTTTAAAATTTTCAAGGGAGGCAAAACGCCTCCCGTTTTACAAAGCGAAGCTAAAACTCTTGATATTAATATGATGTCGGATGCCAAGCAGCAACTTTTTGCCCAATTAAAAGCCAAGCGAGAAGAATTGGGACAAGAAGAAATTGCCAAGATGCAAAAGGCTGTGGAAATGCAGGCCATGCGAAAGAAAGTAAAGCATGCAATAAACAATGATGACATCAGCCGCCAACGATTATTAGATGACATCCGCTTTCATATGCAACAAGATAAATAAATATTAATCAACGGTATCGCGATAAGTTTCGTTTTCCAACAATGTTTTAATATCGATTGTGCCGTCATCGCGTTTTTCAAATGCCTTGTTAAAGGCATTCGAGAAAATACTTAAAAAACCCGCCCATCCGTTAACGCGTGGATTTTCCAATTTCCCTTCCAGAGGAATACGCAATGCGAATTGTTCCTCAGATTGATTTTGGAAAATCGTAACAAAGGCGGAGACGACACTTTCCCACAAAACATTCAACGGATTGCCATCATCATCTATATCGATCATTTCAACGTCGTTTAAAATCGGTTTCACATATCCGACTGCATCCCCATTTGTGGAGGCCAATTCGGCATACAATCCTATGCTACCATTTTCAAAGTCAAGCGAGGCATAATGGCGTGTATAGTCATTGAATGCGGTCAGCTGTGCCTCATCCATATTCATGGCCATATCGAAATCGGGAATATTTTTGATGATGTTCATTTTCCCGTCGATGCGGATTTTACCGTTGCCGATAGTGTTGCCGGTCAACAGCAAATCCGAAGGTAATGCGACATTTTTATCACTGACGTTTCGAAGATTGGTCGTTTTAAGGTTTAAATTATCAACGGCCAGATTAATCGCCGGTTCGGCACTATAATCATTATAAGCAACCTTACCGCCATGAATTTCAAATCGGTTAACATCAAACGGTGTGAGGGAATCAACAAGGGCAGGCCAACCCGCACCCTCACCGGTTTGGGATTTTGCGAAATTTAAATGCATATTAAAAATTTCTATTTCCGCAACGACTTTTAAATGGATTAATGCGCGCCATTCCAATGACAAATCAATAACATCGGCACTGAAAAAAGGCTCACGCTTGTGATTGTTATTTTTGTATATATTGGTTCCCTTGATTTGATAGGCGCCGCGGATAAGCCACACGTCAATATCCTCAACTTGCCCGCCGTAGCCATCAAGTTTCGCGATTTCCGCATTAACGTAATCCTTAAGATAATAAGGAAGGTAAATGCGTCCGCCAATCAGGGTCACGGCCACCAGTATAACCAGAGCTAAAATAAATTTACGTTTTTTATGTTTTTTCATCATCTGAAATCATAAACACTTCAAACGATTAATTGGTTCTAGAAAATAAACCTTCATTCTCTTTTTACCAATTTGTGCTATCTTAAACAGAAATAGTAACTAAAAAATGTGGGGTTTCGATTTATGCCTGTCTTTAATGCACCTTTGGATGATATCCGGTTTGTCTTACATGAATTGTTAAACACGGAAAGCCTGAGTGAACTGCCCGGTTATGAGGAGGCCACACCCGACCTTGTGGACCCCGTATTGGAAGAGGGGGCAAAAATTTGTCAGGACGTTCTTTTCCCGATTAACCAGAGCGGTGATGGCGAGGGATGCCACTTTGAGAATGGCGAAGTGACGACACCAAAAGGATTTAAGGAAGCGTATAAAACTTTTATTGAAGGCGGTTGGACGGGCGTATCTGCCGATCCCGACTTTGGCGGCATGGGCCTGCCGATGGTGGTCAATACGGTAATGCAGGAAATGATTTGCGCGGCCAATTTTTCTTTCGGCATGTACCCCGGCCTATCGCAAGGGGCTTATGAAGCGTTGCATCATTTCGGTACGGACGAACAAAAGGCATTGTATTTGCCGAAATTGGTGGAAGGATCATGGTCGGGAACGATGAACCTGACCGAACCCCACTGCGGAACGGATCTGGGTCTGATCAAAACAAAGGCCGACGATAATGGCGACGGGTCATACAGCATCACCGGAACCAAGATTTTTATTTCGGCGGGGGAACATGATTTAACCGAAAATATTATTCACCTCGTTCTGGCACGATTGCCGGATGCGCCTGAAGGAGTTAAAGGCATATCATTATTTGTAGTGC
The DNA here is from genome assembly GCA_002320485.1 of Micavibrio sp. UBA1664. Taxonomy (GTDB): domain Bacteria; phylum Pseudomonadota; class Alphaproteobacteria; order Micavibrionales; family UBA1664; genus UBA1664. The sequence continues at coordinate 11,387 of DCKW01000064.1, read as the reverse complement.
CGAAATTTTTCGCCAATGAGGATGGCAGTGTCGGTGACCGCAATTCGGGTGTCACTTGCGGGTCAATTGAACACAAAATGGGGATCAAGGCATCGGCCACCTGCGTCATGAATTTCGACGGCGCCAAAGGATGGCTGGTCGGCCAGCCGCATAAGGGTTTAAAGGCGATGTTTACCATGATGAATGCAGCGCGTCTGGGTGTGGCGATGCAAGGGCTAGGGATTGCTGAGGTGTCTTACCAAAATGCGGTCGCTTACGCCAAAGACAGGTTGCAGATGCGAGCGCTGACAGGGGCTAAGGCTCCGAATAAGCCAGCCGACCCCATTATCGTGCATCCCGATGTACGCAAGATGCTGCTGACAGGAAAGGCCTTTACCGAAGGCGCGCGCGCTTTGTCATATTGGGCGGCCATGCACCATGATATTGCCAATAAACATCATGATGAGGCCACACGCCAAGAGGCGGATGACTTAGTCGCCCTTCTAACGCCTATTCTGAAAGGATATTTGACCGATATGGGGTCAGTTGTATCAAACTTGGCGGTACAGGTGCATGGCGGTCATGGTTACATATGGGAATACGGTGTCGAACAATATGTGCGCGATGCGCGTATTGCCGAAATTTACGAGGGAACCAACGGTATTCAGGCACTTGATCTTGTCGGACGTAAAATGTCGCAAGGATACGGGCGTTTGTTACGCAGATTTTTCCATCCTGTACAAAAATTTATTGAAACCGAGGGTGAGAACCCCGAAATGATGGAATATGTCATGCCGTTGGCCAAAGCGTTCATGAAGCTTCAGCAGGCAACAGCCACAATTGCCCAAAAAGGATTGAAAAACCCTGATGAGGCAGGCGCGGCGTCAACGGATTATATGCGTCAATTTGCGCTTGTCGCGATGGGGTATATGTGGGCGCGCATGGTTAAAGTATCTCTAGAGGCATTGGAAGGCGAGCCGGATAACAAAGAGTTTTATGAAGCCAAATTGCAAACGGCAAAGTTTTTCTTCAGCAAAATGTTAACTGAGGCTGATTGGAGATTTAAATCGCTTATGGCAGGGGCGGAACCGCTGATGGCGATGAAAGCCGAAGCATTCTAAACAATATTTGCTTTCGGATAATGCCCGCGAATATTATCTAGCAATTTTTTGCGGTCTTCAGCGAATTTGGTATTCAAATCAAAAAGAACACGGCTGTTGCCTCCGGCTGAGTTTGGATAATCGAATCCTTTAATAATAATATGTTTACGTGCCTGTTCACTATTGCTGACGGCATTATCAAATGATCGTGTTGTTTTTAACGGACCTTCAAATATATACATAAATTGTATTTAATGAAATTTATTGAAAATGTCAAATTTTAGATGGTTTTATAAGTGCATTTTATATGCATGTGCTTCGTATGATTGATGAGAATGATCTGACACCCTGTCCTGAACGTAGCTCTGTCTTTGCCCATGGAATAAATAGGTTTAAAATGGCAGCGTGTTACAAAAGTTATCGATTAATATTCACATCCTTTTAATACAAATAAGCTATCCTATTATCAAATGATAGGAGACATTAAAAAATGTATGATAGTTTGATCACACAATTCCAGGATAAGCTTAAATTCGCACCCGATTTTAAAAAAACGGTCAAATTTATCATTAAGGATCAGGATGAGGATGTGATCCTTGTTGATTGTTCGACCCGTCCTGCCGATGTTTCGTATAATGATGGTGAATCAGATGTAATCCTGATCGCCGATTTGCATGTGTTTAAAGGGATCATGGACGGGTCACAAGACCCCAATATGGCCTTTATGATGAGAAAGTTGAAAATTAAAGGATCGATGGGCGTCGCCATGCGTCTGAACAGTATTCTGGAAGACTGATTTTTAGGCTCAAAAACATTTCAAATTTTAGGAAAAATTATCCCTGTTTTGGCAAAAACCCGAAACGATAGTTTTTGATTTATTACCATAAGTATGACTATACTAAAGATATAGAGAGGTGCAACTGTATCGCACATGGGGCGGTGCAAGAGGGTTTTAAAAAATGGGTAAGAAGTCATTTCACCGTTATTTTCTGGGTGCAATTGTAATCACGGCGGCAATGATGCCGTCCAGTCAAAATGTAAACGCAACACCAAATGAAACTTTACTAGGTGCATATCAGGCCTATCCCGCGCCTATCTCCAAACCGCTTTATTGTCCGCCAACCACTGAGGTAAAATATGAAACAAATTTCAATGAGAAGCAGGCTGCGGCTGCAGCGCTGGGTCTTTATCTAGGGGCCGTGCTTGCCACCGCACCACAAAAAACCACGCAAAGTGGTGTAAACAAGAATTTATGTGTCTGAAAGATGTGGTTGCCCCCTTACCGCAAATTATAGGCACATAATACAAAATCGGACGTTTGCGACGGCTGATTACACTCTTAAAAAACTATCGTATGAAAACATCCTCTTTGACCTCACCAAAGGGGATGTTTTTTTACAAAATTATTTTAACGCTTATTCATAAGTCCAAGATGTGCCATCAGGGCCATCTTTAATAACGACACCCAAAGAGGCGAGATGGTCGCGAATGTGGTCGGCTTCGGCGAAGTTTTTATCCGCGCGGGCCTGATTGCGTTTGGAGACCAGCACATCAATATCGGCATCATTGATTGTGTGATGCGTTTTTTTGCGTAAAGCACGCCAACTGTCGGCAGGGGTCTGTAAAAAACCGAGTATATTGGCCGCGGCTCTCAATTTTGCAGGGTCGTTTTTGGCCAGTTTATGAAGAATCGATATGGCCAGTGGCGTGTTCAGATCGTCACAAAGGGCTGATAAAAATTCATCATCAATTTGCGTTTCTCCCATGCCATTATTTTCTTCATCGTGCGGCAGGCAATCATACCATTTATCCAACGTTTTAACGGCCTGCTGCAGCCCTTTTTCGGTCCAGTCAAAGGGCTGGCGATAGTGTGTGGATAAAAGGGCCAAACGGATAGCCTCGCCGGGGATTCCATCTTCTATCATGTCATGAACAAGGATGACATTCCCGAGCGATTTTGACATTTTTTCGCCTTCGACCGTCACAAAACCGTTATGAATCCACATGTTTGCAAATTTGTCACAGCCGGTTGCACAACAACTTTGTGCGATTTCGTTTTCGTGATGCGGGAAAGTCAGGTCGAGGCCGCCCCCGTGAATATCGAAAACATCGCCCAGATATTGGCGGGCCATAACCGAGCATTCGATATGCCACCCCGGGCGCCCATATCCCCAAGGACTGTCCCATCCGGGTTGAGATTTGCCCGACGGCTTCCACAATACGAAATCGGCCGGATCTTTTTTATATGGCGCAATCTCTACGCGTGCACCTGCAATTTGTTCGTCACGGTTGCGGCCTGATAAAACACCATATTCAGGATAGGACGGGACGTAAAACAGAACGTGCCCTTCCTTTTCATAGGCATGGCCCTTGTCAATCAGGTCGTTGATCATGGCAATCATACCCTCGACATGATCGGTGGCCTTTGGCTGGATAGTCGGCGTTAGCACACCAAGCGATCCCATATCGGCATTGTAAATGGCGGCGTATTTCTCGGTAATGTCGGCAATAGGAACGCCCTGCTTATTCGCGGCCTCGATAATTTTGTCGTCAATATCAGTAATATTTGCGACATGCGTAACCTTCGGATAGAGGTGTTGCAAAACACGGCGCAACATATCAAAAACGACGGCGGCGCGCGCATTACCGATATGGGCGTAATTATAAACGGTGGGTCCACAGACATACATTTTAACTTGCTGGTGGGTCGGATCAGCAGGTATGAAAATTTCTTTGGCGCGGGTCAGTGAATTTTGAAGAATAAGCTTGGACATAACAGATACTTAATCATAAGCCGCTATATTTTTCCACTGTCTTTTCAATAGAGTCCAGAAAGCCTTTCTCGGGAATTAGGGTGATGTGGTCAGTTCCGCTATCCAGCAGGGCTTGTAAGGATTGTATCATTTTATCAATGCGTTCAGGGTCGACGATTTGGCTTTGGTCATCAAGGTAAGTATAACGTTGCCGTGATTTTTGCTCATCATGCGTATAGGCGGAAATAGCCTTTTTCATAGAAGGATCAGTAGATTTTGGCAGTGTATCCGGATTATTTGTGTCATCACGTTTCAACCCATGGAGATAGGTTATCAAAGACTCGACCGAGATATCGGTCATATCCTCTTCCTGGGACTTTGTATGATCGGCATGTTTGTCTTTATGCTTATGATAATCGGGGTCATGACGGCGTATCGGATCGTGTGTGTCGCTTTCTTCCACACGTTTGGGAATGAAGGATTGCCTGATACGCTCTATCCGGTCCATTAATTCCTTTGTTGGGAAAACAAATTATCAAGACCCTGTTGTGCCGACGGGGTATACCACGGGGCATGGTAGAACCATACAAGCTTTGCATTGCGACTGCCGTTCGTCCATAATCTGACCTCACCGATGCGTGCAAACATCAGCCAGAAATCATTACCGTTCATTGTAAACGGTTCTTTTTTATCAGCATAAATCGGCTTTAATACGAATTCAGCCGTTACGTATTGGTTACCGCTCAACTCTCGAAACATTTCTGTTGCGCGGGATGGCGAGATACGGATTTGATTAAATTGCTGGACATTTTCAGGAACGATCCCGACATTATATCCATACATGCTGAAACGGAAAAATGTCTTTTCATCCAGTTCGTCAAAAACCAGTAGATTATTCATACTGCTGTACTGATCCACCTTTAATTGTGTGTGAACCACAATATCCTGATTTTCATCATAAAGATTAAAACGATTGCTCAGGCGATTATACTCCGACAACATCATTGCCGTCTTGTCTATTTCCTCGGCTTTTTCGACGAACGGACTGTTGGCGGCAAAGGCTTCAAAATCCGGAACATCCTTACTCAGCTTAAACTGGGAAAAAACGATTTTTTCAGGGTGCGTTCTAGGCATAATGACAACACCCGTGGGTATCGCGCTTTCATCCACAGGACCGGTGTTTACAACAGGAGGTAAAGAGGCTGTATCGGCAGTATCAACCGTATCCGTAATCTGCGCCGATGCCGGCATGATAGAGGCAATTACAAGTTGTGATAAAACAAGAAAAAAAGGAAGTTTTAAATGAAGGGTCATACGTGATACATATAAAAATTAATATTAAAAACAGATTACTTTAATTTTAGAAAATGTCAAACAAAGGACGCTCCCCCGATCATCATGAGTTATCATTATGGGACATGGTCAAAAAAACCATTTCCCCGATCCATCCACGTAATGTGATAAAACCTGAAACAAGCGATATTGGGAAAAGTCCGAGTACATTTGATAAACCATTGGTAGATACGAGTTCTATTTCCGTGGGAAGAGATAAGCATGCTACCTCCAGTCCTCAAAAACCTTTATCTAAACAACTCGACAGACGAACGGATGATAGGTTGCGTAAAGGTAAAATGGCGATCGAGGCCGTTCTTGATATGCACGGCATGACGCAGGAGCAAGCACATAGCGCATTAAACGGGTTTGTAACCCGTGCCTTTTCCCAGCAAAAACGCTGTGTTTTGGTTATTACGGGGAAGGGGAGTCGGTCGGACGGGGAGGGTGTTTTAAAATCCCGTTTACCGCAATGGATTGCGCTTGATCCAATAAACAATATGGTCCTTAAATCCGTGCAGGCGCATCGCAAACATGGCGGAACAGGGGCTTTTTACCTGTATTTGAAACGGCAACGCCCTTCCTGAACATTTTAATATATGCCGCCCGTTCCTTGCAAAACGGGATCAGAAGACGGCGTGCGGGACGACGGTGCGCGCTGTTGCGGTTGTCTATTCCCGTAAGGTGATTGTGTCTGCGGTTGCGGTGCGGCTTCCGTATCATAATCACCGTAAAGGGGATTGTCCGAGTATGTCTGTCCATTTGGCGATGTGTTATACATATCATCATAGGTATAAGCATTGTCGCGCATAATGATCGTATCACCCCCATAAACGGTCTGTTGCGATTCGGGGCTTTCGCCACTCATAAAGGCTTCCCATATCAGATTGCTGTCACCCGCTTGTGCACGGCGGCCTGATTTGGCATTCACTTGAATCAGGCTGATACCCGACGGCACACGAAAAGGCAACGGCTCAATCATATCGCCCTTATAGGCTTCTTCCAAAAATTGCTGGATGATCGGAATGGCTACGCTAGAGCCTGTTTCCTTGCGTCCCAACTGTTGAGGTTGGTCGAAGCCGACATAAGCGCCAAAGACAAGGTCGGGTGTAAAACCAAGAAACCATGCATCCTTGGAATCATTGGTAGTTCCGGTTTTTCCGGCCACAGGAAACCCTATATCTTTCAAGCGGACGCCTGTTCCGCGTTGAATGGCCCCTTCCAGAATCGATACCATTTGATAGGCGCGCTGGGGTGTCGTGACCTGTTGTCGCACATCCTCAACAGAGGGGACGGGCATATCATCTTGCCATTTGATTTTCGGGCCACATGTCGGGCACTCGCGATGGTCGCGTTTGAAAACTGTTTTTCCGTAACGGTCCTGAATTCGGTCGACAAAGCTTGGTTCGATTTTTTTGCCGCCGTTCACCAGCATACCGTAGGCGGTAACCATTCGTATCAAAGTGGTTTCATTTGACCCCAAAGCAGAAGCCAGATTGGTTTGCATATGGTCGTAAATACCGAACTCTTTTGCCGTTTCCGCCACCGCTTCCATACCAACCTTATCGGCCAATCGAACTGTCATGACATTGCGGGATTTTTCGATACCGACACGCAATGTGGTCGGGCCGTAAAAATCATCGGAATAGTTTTTAGGCCTCCAGTTAGGCATGCCGCGACCTTGTGAAAATGTCGCAGGAGAATCCATAACGATGGTTGCAGGAGTCATTCCTGTCTCAAGTGCGGTCAGGTAAATAAAGGGTTTAAACGATGAACCGGGCTGGCGTTGCGCCTGTGTTGCACGGTTAAATTCGCTGCGTTGGTAATCCCATCCGCCTTGAACAGCCAACACGCGTCCGGTATGCGGGTCCATAATCACGATGGCGCCTTGCACTTTTGGAACCTGGCGCATGCGATAAATATCGCCGTCTTTTTCGACCATAATGATCGAGCCTTTTTTGATTTTATTTCCGCCCCATTCAAGGCCGCCGTCACTCAATGTCCCTTTTTCACCATTTGCAAAACCGATCGATTTGCCATCAAGGAGAATCGCCAGTTGCCAGCTATCCAGCATGCCTTGTTGAACGGGAATTTCTGCTAATTTTTCCTCCCAATTATCCAGAGTATCGAGGGTTGCCACGGGACCGCGGTAACCGTGACGCAAATCATAAGCCATCAATCCGTCTTGCAGGGCCTTGACTGCAATTTTTTGCATTTCAGGATTGATCGAGGATTTGACCAGAAGCCCTTGCTTATACAATCCGTCATTTCCAAACTCTTTTTGAAGGGAGCGTCTGATTTCTTCCGCAAAATAAGGGGCACGAACCGATTCCTGACTATCGGTCAGTGTCACTTTTAAATCGGTTGCCAGCGCGGCTTTTTCGGCCTCCCGACTGATATATCCATCCTCGTGCATTCTGCCGATAACCCAGTTCCGGCGTGACAGAGCGCGCTCTTTCCGTCGGACGGGATGATAATTATTCGGGGCTTTAGGTAACGCCGCAAGATAGGCGGCCTCCTCAATTGTCAAATCATCCAGCGATTTGTTGAAATATTCCTGTGCGGCGGCGGCAACGCCATATGTGCCGACACCCAGATAAATTTCATTCAAATACAGTTCCAATAAACGATCTTTTGTCATAGCCCGATCCATACGAATGGCAAGAATGGCTTCCTTTAACTTTCTTTCGTAAGACCGTTCGTTGCTAAGCAGGAAGTTCTTAGCTACCTGTTGGGTAATGGTGGATGCGCCGCGAAGCTGGCTGTCAGGATGTCTTACCTGATCCAGTATTGCCACGGCAATCCCGATATAGTCCAATCCCTGATGCGTATAAAAGTTTTTATCTTCCGCTGAAATAAAGGCCTGCTTAACGCGGTCGGGGATAACATTGATAGGGACAAAGACACGTTTTTCGGTGGCAAATTCGGCCATCAACCGCCCGTCACCGGTGTAAACACGGGTCACCACATCGGGTTCATATGTTTTCAGGGATTTATAATCGGGAATATCACTGCCGTAATGGTTTAACATCCATGCAAAGCCGCCTATGGCAACGATTGCACCCAATATTCCCAAAGAGACAAGTGTTAATAAGGCATAGCCGATGAATTTCATGACCTTAATCTAATGCCTTTTGACAGTAAAAGAAAGCCCTGTTATCGCCCTATCCCGCCATATTCGCATGCTTTGTAATTGGGCCATACGCACGCCCGTGAATGAATTGGTCAACATAAGGATTTTCGGAATTATCCAGTTTAGCGATTGTATCGCTCCAGATGATTTTTCCTTCATATATCATGGAAACATGATCGGCAATTTTTCTTGCCGATGCCATGTCATGGGTAATGGTCAGTGCAGTCGCCCCAAGGTCTTTGACACATTGTACAATCAGGTCATTGATTACATCCGCCATAATCGGGTCAAGACCCGTTGTCGGCTCGTCGAAAAAGATAATCTCAGGGTTTGTAGCAATAGCACGGGCAAGAGAGACGCGTTTTTGCATTCCGCCTGATAATTCGGCGGGATACAGGTCTGCCACCTTTGCGCCCAAGCCTACCGCCTTCAACTTTTCAATGGCGATGATACGGGCGTCCTCTTTATCCATATTTTCGGAGTGGATCAGACCGAAGGCAACATTTTCCCAGACTGGAATGGAGTCAAACAAAGCACCGCCCTGAAACAGCATTCCGAATTTCGTCATTTGTTCATCGCGCTGTTTTTCATTCAGTCCGGTAATTTCCTGCCCGTCAATTTTAATAGAGCCGCTGTCGGGTTGCATCAGGCCGAGAATGCATTTCAGGGTCACTGACTTTCCGCTTCCCGATCCGCCGAGCAGGACCATCGATGTGCCTCTTTGCACTTTCAGGTCAACGCCGTCCAACACATGCTTTGTGCCAAAGGTTTTACACACATTTGTCATTTCAATTTTATAATCGCTCATGCAAATAACACCTGTGTGAGAATATAATTGAAAATCAGGATCAGAATAGCACTGGAAACCACGGCGTTGGTCGTAGCGCGTCCTACACCTTGCGCGCCACGGCCTGAGTTATAACCGTTATAACATCCCATAATTGTGACGATCAAACCGAACACGGCGGCCTTGATAAGACCTGAAGAAACATCGTTAAATGTGACGAAATCGAGTGTTTGACGCAAATACCCTGCGGAGGAAAAATCAAGGACGTAAACACCGACAAGCCATCCGCCGAGAACGCCGATAATATCGGCAATAAATACAAGAATGGGCAGCATGATTAGCCCGGCCAGAACACGGGGAACGACCAGATATTTCATCGGATTCACATTAAGGGTACGAAGGGCGTCAATTTGTTCCGTTACACGCATTGTGCCTATTTCCGCCGCGATTGATGCGCCGACACGGGCGGCCAGCATTAATCCTGCCAAAACAGGCGCAAGCTCTCGGGTAATGGTCAACACCACCACATTGGCAACCGCACCCTCGGCGTTAAATCTGGAAAATCCGGTGTAGGATTGAAGGGCAATCACCATGCCCGAAAACAATGCCGTCATGCCGATCACAGCCAAAGAATAAAACCCGATACTTATAAATTGGGCTAACAACTTGGACGGATACCATGGCGGGGTAAAGGTGTGACGGATTGTGTCAAAAACAAAAATGCTCAAAACGCCCACTAGGGAAAAAACATTGAGCACCATTGCGCCAATTGTCTGGCAAAGGCCTTGAGTCCAGATAAGCGGATTGAGTTTCATATTCATCTGATTTTTATAGGGGATTTTGGGGGGAGAAACAAACGGAATCTATATTTGATGGTTTTAGTTTAAATAGCGATTGCGGATATGCCTTACGAGGGCGGCATAAGAGAGCGGTTCGCCCGTGATGGATTCGATCAGTGTATCGGTATTTTGGAGGCGGCCTTTCTGGTAAATCTTGTGATTAAGCCAGATATGAATATCACCGTATTCGCCTTCGCGTAACATGGACGGGATAGTGGGAATATCGCGTAACAGCGCCTCATACAGTTGGGCGGCAAGCATATGACCGAGTGCATATGACGGGAAATATCCAAATTTACCGACAAACCAATGGACATCTTGCAAACATCCCTCCGCATTTGTCCTCGGTTTTGTCCCGAATAACTCCTTGGAGTAATGAGCCCACGCATCAGGAAGATCAGAAACTTTAAGATCTCCGCTGATAAGCTTGCGTTCAATTTCGGTACGCATATGGATATGCAGGAAATAGGTGACCTCGTCTGCGGATTTGCGGTCTATCGATTTGCCCACACGGTTTTTCAAACGCCACAAATTATCCGCGGTCATTGTCGGGTCACTGAACCGCTGAAAGACACCTTCTGCGCGCGGCGCCAGAAAGTCAAAAAATTCTTTTTTGCGGCCTAAAATCATTTCAATTAACAAAGCCTGAGACTCATGAATTAAAGCGCCCAGATCCTGACCAACCGGTTGATAACGCCATTGCTTCCGCGGCAATCCCTGAATGTAAAGTCCGTGTCCCCCTTCATGCAGGGCCGATTTCATGGAATCCAGAAACGTACCGATTTTGGCCGTTTTAATAACCAGTCGTGTATCATCAGGCGTCCCTCCCTCGACGGGATTGTGACCCGTTTCGTACAAGCCGCCGCGTTCAAAATCAAAGCCGATCATTTTCAATAATGACCGGTTCAGCCACATTTGTGACTTGCCGCTGAATACCCCTTCCATGTCATAGGGCTGACCTCGTGAATTTTGCGCGGCCATGATTTGCGGGTATAATTTATCAATCTCGCGTTTATAACCGGAAAACAGGTGATCCATTTGCTCGATTCTCGCCCCGGGCATATATTCGCGCAACAACGATTGATAGCGTGCCTCGGGATGGGTGTTATCCTCCAGCTGTTTGTAATCCGCTATGCGCTGATGCAATTCCACCATGCCTTCCAGAAACGTCCGTCCCTGTTCCCACTCATTGTTTTTTAAAACATCACGGTGGACATGCCGCCCCTCATAAGACAGACGAGCCTTCTTTTCGATCAGGTCGGGAGGGACGCCGACATGATGCCGGATGGTCGACTCGATCTCACGCAAATTGGCGAGATTCCAGTCATCCCAGTCGGCAGGATTAGTTGCCGCGTGTGTTTTTGATTCCTCCAGCAAACGGATAATGGATTCTTTTGATAAATCCTCGTGAAGCCTGCGGTACAAAAACGCGATCTGCCCCAAACGGGAAACATAGGCGCCCTC